>JACFMY010000175.1:0-4692 GCA_019455155.1 Caldilineaceae bacterium | reverse complement strand
ACCACAGTCACGCCGGTGCGGGCCGGACCAGCGCCAGGCTGCAACCGGCCCGCACCAAAGGAGATGGTGGTGTGCCCGACACGCACGCCGCTCACATCGGTGATGGCGTTCCACGGACCTGGCGTCCAGTGCCAGTAGCCCGTGGGGGCCACGTGTCGCGCACGAGGGTGGGATGGCATAACGGAAAGCGAACGTACTGCGTCATTCAGACCGACGAGCCCCCGCGGCCTGTTTCAATCCGTTTCCAGGCCGCGACCACAGCCACGGTCAACACGGCGGCAATGATGCTTTCGAACGTCGCCTGGGGGATTGCCGTCACGAAGATTTCGGCGGGGAGCAGACCCAGAATAATGGCCAGACCTAACACCAATATTGTGTTGGTAAGGGTGCCTGCTACGCCGGCTACTGCCAGCGCCACGATCTCGCCGCTCTGTTTCAGGGCCTGGTAGACGTACGCCGCGACGACACCAATGAAGAGGCGGGGTAAAAAGAGCACGACAAAGGGCATCCAGGCGGGCTGACCGGCGAATATCGGCAAGCCCGCAAAGCGTGTCAGTGCGTTCAGGCCAAAGACGAGGCCCACGATCAGGCCCACAACCGGTCCTTCCAGAACGCCGCCGATAATGGCCGGTACGTGCATGATCGTGGCTTCGCTGGTTACGTTTGGGACCGGAAAGTAACCCAGGCCCGTTAGTGCCAGCACGGCTGCGACTGCGATTAACACACCGGCGACCACAATACTGCGTGTTGAGATCTGCATGTTTGGCTCCTTCTACTGGATAACCCCGGCAATAGGACGGTAACATAGCAGGCCGGACGTGCCAGGCCGTGTGACATTATACTGCGCTGCAATCATACCGCGATACAGTCTCGGGCGGCCGGCAATCCAAAGCAAGTCTCTGCTGCCAGCACCGCGTTGACGATTGCCTGGGATACAGCATCAGCAGCCGCGGCGCCAACAATATCAGGGTGCGTCTCGAGCTCACCACACGATAGCGCACATATCACATCGCCGTCAATGGTCGTGTGGACCGGTCTGATCGCGCGGGTCACGCCGGCTTGGGCCATCTGCGCCACTTTGGTTATGGCGCTTTTGGAGAGCCGGCCATTTGTCGCGACGGCAGCCAGTGTCGTGTTCGATGTGGCAAACTGCGGACCCGTGCCCTGAGCCAGCAGCGCCACCGGGTCGGCGAAACCAACAAAGCGGCCCCTTGCGTCTAGCTCGCGCACACCGGCAAGCACGCGCCCCGTGAGCGGATCGTACACATTACCAAGGGCGTTGACAACGGCCAGCGCCGCGACGGTGAGGCCGCCCGGCAACTCCAAGCACGCGCTGCCAAGCCCCCCTTTGCACGCGTACCGTAGCCCCCGCAACTTGCCCACGGAAGCGCCCACACCGGCCCCAACGTTGCCCTGTGCGACCGGCTCGTCGCTGGCAGCCTCGCAGGCCGCGTAGCCCGCGTCTGCACCGGGACGTACGTCAGGCCGCATGACGGGTAGGTCGAATAGAATGGCTGCCGGCACAATGGGTACACAGGCCACTCCCGTGTCGTAGCCGATCTTATGTTCTTCGAGCCAGCGCATTACGCCGTCGGCCGCAGCCAGGCCGAACGCGCTGCCTCCACCCAACAGAATCGCGTTGACACGGTCAACTGTGCACTCGGGACGCAGTAGATCGGTCTCGCGGGTACCGGGCGCACCCCCGCGTACGTCAACGCCGGCCACCATGCCCTCTGGTGGGCCAAGAATAACCGTACAGCCAGTCCCGGCGTCAAGATGCTGCCAGTGACCGACCTTGAGACCAGCTACTGCTGTTATACCTTTCTGCATGAACGTTCTGGTGACCTTCAGAGAGCACGGCGATACCCTACATAGAGGCAATCATATCACCGAAGTCAATGTTCCTATAACCTATTTTTCGGGGTTCACCTTCCCGGAGCTCGTTCAACCTACTGTACGTGTACCCAGGTATCTGGCCGCGGCCAGCACATACATGCGCGCGGCCGTCTTGATCTCGTCGATACTCACCCACTCATCGACGTGATGCGGAATGTGAATGTCGCCGGGGCCACAGGTGACAATGGGAACGTCCTTGCGGGCATGGAGGATGGTGCCGTCAGTAGAACCAGGAACACCACCATAGACCGGCGGCCTGCCGGTCAGGTCGGTATAGGCGCCGCCCAGCGCCTGTACGAGCGGATGGTCAGGGTCGGTAAACGTGGGATGGCGAATTTCCAACACCTCCAGTGTCGCGCGCAGGCGAGGCTCGCCAGCCACCGCGGACTTGAGCAAGTTGTCGATCTCTCGCACCAGGGCATCGGGCTCCTGGCCCGGAATGAGGCGACAGTCAAGCATCGTCTCAGCAGCGCCGGGCATCACATTCTTCTGCGCTTCCCCGTAGCCTCGGGCGGGTGACATGACGATCGTCGGGGTGATGCTCGGCTTGCCCAACAGCGGGTCTACGCCGTGATCAGCCATAACCTGCAGCTCTAGCGAGCGAACCAGGGACAGGAACCGGGCCATGGGATATGCCGTGTTCACGCCAGTCAACGGCATGGCGCCGTGCGCCATCACGCCGTGGATCACCACGTGCAGCCACATGACCCCCTTCTGGCAGATGCACAGGTGGTTCTCCTCTGGCTCGCAGATGATGGCCGCGCTCACCTGGTCGGCCCAGCCCCCATCGACGAAATGCTTGACTCCGATCATGTCTCCCTCTTCGTCGCAGAGTGCGGCGAGGAGGATCGTGCCGTCTAGCTGGACCCCGCTCTGCACGATGGCCTTGATAGCCGCCAGCGCGCTGACCAGCCCAGCCTTCATATCGTTGGCGCCCCGGCCGTAGATACGGCCGTCTCGAATGGCCGCACTGAACGGTGGGTCGGTCCAGCTAGCTGGGTCGCCCTCAGTGACGACGTCCGTATGGCCCTCGAACATGAGCGTCTTGCCTGTCTCCATGCGGTGCAGGGCAACGACATTGGGCCGGCCGGGCTGTACAAACTCGAAGTGTGTGTCGAGTCCCAATTCACGGCAGCGTGACGCTACCCAACGGGCAGCTGCTTCCTCGCCTTCGCCTGTCTCTGGTTTCCACACGCTCGGGATGCGGGTCAGCTCCTGCACCCAGCCGATCAGTTCGTCATCGTCAATGTGCGAGAGGATGTGCTCTTCCAATGTCGATAACATAGTCACCTTGCCCACGATAGGGTCTGACGTCAGTAAAGGTTCGGATAAAAGGTCTTGAGGGTCGGCCAGGGCAGCAGCCAGATGGCCAGCCAGATGAGCGCGGTCAACAGCAGCACAGCCCGATCGATCCACGCAAAGCGCATCTCGATGTATTTCGTGCGTCCTTTTCCGCCAACATAGGAGCGCGCCTCCATGGCCAGCACCAACTCTTCCGCGCGGCGCAGCGCGTTCACAAAGAGCGGCACGATGAGCGGCAGCCGCGCCCGCGCTATGAGGTCTGGGCGATACCACGGCTGGCGGCCGAATTCACCGCCCCGGCTGGCCTGAGCCTTGGCAATGCGCTCCAGCTCCTCGGCCAAAGTGGGGATGAAGCGCAGCGCGATCATGTTGGACAGGGCGAACTCGTGAATGGGCAGGCCCAGCCGCTGCAGCGGCGAGAGCAGGATCTCGATGCCGTGGGTAAGATATGATGAAGTGGTCGTCAGGGTTAAGAGGCTGACGATAAAGAGAAAGACCACAAACCTGAGGGCACCCAGTACGACCAGCTCAAAAAGACAGGGAGTCAGACGGACGAAGTTCCATTCGAAGTAGACAACATTGCAGGGAATGTTGCCCCCCTGGAAGACGATCTGCATAGTAAACAACAGGACCAGCAAGGGGAGCGCCGGCAGCAGGCCGCGCAGAATGTAGCGGCTGCTCAAGCGGGCCAGCCACGTCAGGCCAACGAGCAGTGCAAGCAGCGCAACCGTGGCCACGATGCTGCGCGTCATCATCACCGCGAGGGACAAAAAGAGCGTTCCTACGAGCTTTGCCCGCGCATCCAGCCGGTGCACAAAGGAATCCGTTGGAATGTACTGTCCGATCGTGACGTTGCGCAGAAACTCAAACTCTTGCATATGGCCTACCCAACCACCCTTGTCACCACCTGGCTCAGCACCCCTACCGCCTGATCCAGCGTATAGATCACCATGCCATCGGGTAAGATTCCTTCAGCAATGAGCGCCTGGGCCACTTTGGTCACGTCGGGCACATCCAGCCCCATGGCCCGCAACCGTTCTGCTTCGGCAAAGATCTGTCGCGGCGGCCCCTCCATTACCGTCTGCCCGTCGGCTATGACGTAGAACCGGTCGCAGATCTCGGCCAGCTCTTCCATGTTGTGTGAAATGATGACCAGCGTGACCCCTTGCTCTCGTTGCGCCAGGATGTGGCGCATAAGTTGGCGCCGGGCCTGGGGGTCAAGGCCCGCCGTGGGCTCATCCAACACAAGGACTTCGGGCTCGAGCGCAAGGACTCCGGCCAACGCCACGCGACGCATCTGGCCACCGCTGAGGGCAAATGTGATCCGATCCTTGAACTCCTCAAAGGGAAGCCCCACCGCTTCCATGGCTCGTCGCACCCGCTCGCGGACGGCCTCGCGGCCATATCCTTGCTTGCGCGGCCCGTAGGCAATGTCATCGCCCACATATTGCTCAAAGAGCTGCGCCTCGGGCATCTGGAAGACCAACCCCACGC
>JACFMY010000174.1:4027-12596 GCA_019455155.1 Caldilineaceae bacterium | reverse complement strand
GCAGATGTCGCTGTGGAACCAGTCGGGATCGAGCGTCATCCGGGGCAACCTGCTCGTCATTCCCATTGGCGACAGCCTCCTCTACGTGGAGCCGCTTTACCTGCAGGCGCAGAGCGGTAAGATCCCCGAGCTCAAGCGGGTCATCCTGGCTACTGCTGACCGGGTGGTTATGGCGGAGAACCTGGGCGCAGCGTTGGTGAGCCTGTTTGGCCGCGATTCGGTAGACGCGGCAGGGCTGACCGATCTATTGGCCTTTGCGCCGCCGTCGCAGCTTGGCGGCGGAAGCATCGAGACGAGCGCGCCCGCGCCTGCGGCCGCGCCGACGCCGGCCGCGGCGGCAGACCTAACCACGGCATCGGTGGCGGATCTGATCGTGCGCGCCAACGACCATTACAACCTGGCACAGGATTACCTGCGCGCGGGCAACTGGGCCGCCTACGGCGCGGAGATGGACGCGCTGCAGGCGACCCTGAACCAACTGGTCCAGCTTACCGGCGGTATAACGCCGACGGCTACACCCGAGCCTTCTGCCAGCCAGTAGCGGGTTCATGTTTTTCTTATTCCTCTTTCACTGTTGTTTAATTCGACGCGCGTACAATTCGTAGCACAAGGACCGATCTGGACCACAGTTGGCGTCGATTGGCGCCGGTATGGCTTGCTGTGTTTGTGAGCCATACCTGAAACCGTAGAGAGAGGATCATATGTACGAATTCGACAGGAACCAGCGAAGTGAGCAATCATCCAACGCAGAGGGCATGACGGAAATCCGTGCAGGTCTGCGTCGCAGGTGGCAGAACAAAGTGGCGCTGGCTGTAGCAGGAGCAGCACTCATTATCTTTGGCGCGCTGGCCGCGCCCATGCTCTGGCAGACGGGGGGTGTCTCCGCGGGTACGAAGGCAGCGGAGATTGCTGTCCCGGCGGCGCAGCTCGATTCCTCGCTTGACGAAGACCAGGCGGCGCTTTCAGCGCTTTACGAGCTCGTCTCGCCATCGGTTGTCAACATCCAGGTAGAAAGCACCGCGAACCGGCTAACCTTGCCCGGCATTCCCGGAGTACCGCTGCCGGACCAGGAGTCTGTCCCCCAGGTCAGCGAAGGTTCTGGCTTCATCTACGACAATGACGGGCACATTGTGACCAATAACCATGTGGTCGACGACGCGGACAAGGTCATCGTTACCTTTGACAACGGCATGTGGGCGCGTGCCACCGTCGTGGCTACTGACCCGCAGGCCGACCTGGCTGTCATCAAGGTCACGCCGCCGGATGGATTGGCGTGGCGACCGCTCACCCTGGCCGCTGCTGACAGCTTGAAGGTGGGTCACATGGTCATTGCCATCGGCAACCCCTTTGGCCTGGAAGGCACGATGACCACGGGCATTGTCAGCGCGTTGGGACGTGGCTTCCCGGTCGGCTCCTTTGGCGCCAACCGCTATACGCTGCCTGATGTGATCCAGACCGACGCAGCCATCAACCCCGGGAACTCGGGCGGCCCGCTGCTGAACCTCCGGGGTGAGGTCGTCGGTGTGAACTTCGCCATCGAGTCGACCACGCGCCAGAATTCAGGCGTTGGCTTTGCGATTCCGGTCTCCATTGTTCAGCGTGTCGTGCCTGCGTTGATCAGCGAGGGCAGATTCGAATATGCTTATCTGGGCCTTGAGGGCAGCACCATCACGCCCGATCTGGCTGAGGCGCTCGATCTACCAGACAACACGCTCGGCGTGTACGTCTCGCGCGTGATTCCTGGCGGCCCCTCGGCCACGGGCGGCCTCAAGGGCGGTAGCTCTGTCATCCGGAACCCCAACGGTTTGGAGCTGCGCACCGGTGGCGATATTGTCACCGCGATCGATGATATGCCGGTACGTCGTTTTGAGGACCTGGTGAGCTATCTCGTGACCAAGGCAGCGCCTGGCCAGACCGTGACGCTGACGGTCCAGCGCGACGGCAGCGAATCGACAATTGAAGTGACGCTCGGCACACGGCCGACTCAGGCTGTGACTGCGGCGCCAGAGGGCCAGGAGGGCCAAATCAACGCCCGCGCCGCAATTGCCATTGCCGAGCAGGCCGTCAAGGATGACCTCCAGGGCCAGATCGTCGAAAAGGTCGCCACACCTGATGAGCGCGATGGCAATCCGGTCTGGATTGTGGAGCTGACCACGGATACCCAAAAGTTCACGGTGGTCGTCGACGCCGAGACCGGTGACGTTCTCGACACGACGGTCGAATAAGCTCTCAGTCCTATCCTACGCCTACAACCTGAGTCCTCCTTAATGAGCGAGTCGCCCGCCGGGAACCGGCGGGCGACTCATTTCGCCCCGAAATCTGCTTGCGTTTCCCAATTGCTGGGGATCAATCGCCGCCCGCCGCGTCATGGGCGCGGATTGTTCTCTGCCTGTCTTCTCCTGCCATTACGGTTGCTGGATGAGGGGGAGATACAGTGAACGGTCGCTCTGCCAACGGTCAAGACCAGCCTGCCAGTAGGCCGGGTCGTCGCCAAACGCGTGCAGATCGAAGCGCACCAGCGCATCCCCCTGCCCGTTGGCCAGCGCGGGCCATGGTGGAGCGCTGCCATAGACGACCACGTCAACGTCGGCGTAGGCGACTGGTGGGACAGTGGCCCCGCCGGTTTCCGGCGGCTGAGGCGCCAGGATGGCGACACGTTCGCCAGCATTGTCGAGCTTGCCATCCCACGGTCCCAGAACCGGCATGTCGTCAGGAAGTGGATGTTGGGCGCGAAAGGTCGCCGGCGAGGTAGCGGCCACAAAGACAGTGCCGCCCGGCGGCAGGACGAACTGGGCGGGGAATGTAAACATGACGGCAGGCTTGCCGTCGCTGGCCTGGCCCTGGAGCTGCCACCGGTTTTCCGGAAAGTCGGGGTCGTAGAGGGTAACGATGCCGTCCGTAATGTTGGTCAGGGCGACGTATTCGCTCTGGCCGGCGGGCGGATGGTACATGATTTCGCTGAGCACCACGGGACCGACCTGAGGACCCGCATTGGGCTTGCCCAGGGTACCTTCGCTCTGCAGGGGATAGTGCACACGGCCGGTGCTGTCCACCAGGCGGCCAAAAGAGACACCGTTGGGCGAGACGCCAAATGGTACGTGGGCAACGACCTCGTACGCGCCCTGTGCGCCGGGGCGGAGAAGATAGACATCGTCGCCGAACTCGCTGAGGCCGAAGCCCCAAGGCTCGGATTGGCTATCGGCGACCACAAAAAAGGCGCCGGGCGCCAGCGTCGTCGGCGAAGGCAGATAGACCCACTGCTCCTGAGGGCGATTGGGGTTATCGGTAAGCGCCCACCCCCCGATCGCGAGCGGCTCGCTGCCGGCATTGAACAGCTCCACCGCGTCAAAATCAGGCGGGTCCGTATGGGCCAGAATCTCATTCACCAGCGGCGCGCCGGCGACATCTCCGGGCGATCTCTGCTCCGGCAGCTCCCCCTGGCCCCGCCCAACCAGCGCCAGGCTCAATACCAGGCTCAAACACCCCGCCGCGGCCACCACCCTCACAACGCCCATCATAGCGCCCACCTCAAACCACAACCTCTCTCCCACTCCCCATGCTACCTCAACGCGTCCACGGCCGCATGGCAGTATCTTTCACTCATGGTGCCCCATGGAGCCCATGGAGTCATGGTGGTTCCCCTCTCCCCCCCCACACTCTACTCGAAATAGACCGTCAATATCGCGGTATCGCGCAAAAAGTCCAGCTCCTCCACGATATAGTGCCGCACACGGCGGCCCGTGCGTTGGGTCAGATCGTCGATGAGGGCCTGGTGGTTCCCGGCCCGGATCAGGTCGATCTTCTCATAATTGACGGTTTGGGCCGCGCCGAAACGGGTCAGGAGAAAGCGGTCGACCACGAGCAGAAAGATGGCCAGCCCGGCGTTGATGGCCACGATATCGGCAAAGGTGGCACGGGTGGCGATAAAGAGGGCATTGGCAAAGGGCAGCATGATGCTGACGTAGAGATAGGTCATCTCGCGCACCGGGATCATGATGGACCGGTAGCGCAGGATGGTAAAGACCGCCAGCAGGCCGAAGCTGAAGCCAAGGGTCAGCTGCACGTCGCGCAGCAGGCTGGTGATGAGGTAGGCCAGCATACTGAAGACGAGGTAGGTAAAGATATATTCGGGGCGGCTACGCCGCGTTGTCGCATAGCCAAGACCAAAGATAACCAGGGCCGTGGCCAGCGTCAGCGCGAAGCCTGGGAGGATCTCGCTGATGACGTTCATCGCAGCCTCACTCGCTGCAGATTCTTTCCAGCTTTCGCAACATCGGTTTGAACCGGTTGGCCTTTAGCTTAGGATACAGCATGGCCATGGATACACAATATTTGCTGATGTGTGTGGGATGAACTTGCAGGCGGTGGAGCTCCTGGGCAATTGGCGATTGAAGAGAAAACTTCTGCTGCTTGACCTCCACGATCACGAGGCCAGGCATAAAGCGGGTTTGCCCATTGGCGCCAAAACGCAGATCCAGGTCGACAGTAATCCGTTCCTGGCGCTCCATATCCGCCAACATCAGGCGGCGAAAGCGGTTCCAGACCACCGGCCGCAGCGTAGCCGGATCTATGGTATAGGACGTTGGCAGCCATGAGCGCAGCGAGCCATCGAGCGTGGTCAGAGGTTCGGGGATCACTGCGCGGCGTTTGATCGTGCGATCCTTATTGGACTTCTCTTTGACTTCCAGGAAGATCACGCCGCTGTCTTCGTACCAGCGCCACCGCACCTTGAAGCGCACACGCGCCCCGTTGTGGTGGGTTTCGTACATGAAGTAGTCGGGTGTATCGAAGTAGGTGGTGTAATAGCGGCCACCGCGTACGCCCTGGACCTCCAACACATGGTACCGGTTGCGCACGCGGTCCAAAATCTGGCGGAATTGGGTTTCGTGGAGGATGAACTTGACGTCGACGCGATCCAGCAGAGAAAGCACCTCAATCTCAGACAACGAAAGAGCGTTCATGCTCTGCGCGACCGCAAGGATCTCTTCGCTACACAACGGCATTACGATCCTGCAGCATCGGCTGAACTGGGCTGATGTTCGTAGGGCAGCATGGCTCCCATAAGGTCCGCGCCGGTCAGATTGGCGCCTGCTAATTGAGAAAAGCGTAGGTCCGCGTCACGGAGACTCGCGCCACGCAGGTCCGCGCCGCGCAGGTCGGCGCGCCGCAACAACGCGCCTTCCAAATTGGCGTCGACCAGCAGTGCATTGACGAGCACTGCCCGTTCAAGACGGGCGCCAGCCAGATTGGCCTGCCGCAGGTCCGCGCCGGATAGCTGGGCAAAGCGTAGGTCGGCCTCCCGTAGATCTGCGCTGCGCAGGACTGCTTGGTCGAGCCAGGCATAGCGCAGATCAGCTCGATGGAGCAGTGCATTGGACAGGTCGCCGTTCCGCAGATCGGCTTCGCGCAACACGGCATCGGAGAGTGTAGCCATCAGCAGCGTTGTGTTGCGCAGGTCGGCGTCACTCAGATCGGCCAGGGTAAAATTGATGCGGTTCAGGTCGGCGCCGGCCAGGTCTTGTCCACGCAGGTCTGCCATTACACAGTTCGGCCGGCATACCAACTCGGGAAGCGGGTTAGCAGGGTACAGGCGCCAGGCCAGCCAGACCAATGCGGCGACACTCGTGACCGTCATGGCATACAGTGTTGCCGTGGTTATTCTTATCATACGAAATTTTACTGTATCACAAAAGCTCGAAATCCGCGAGTGCCGTTCGCCTGCTGTAGCGGGTTGCCACACATGCGAGGCGACGTCCACTTTCCCTCTCTGGATTGCTCAAATGAACCTTTTCGCTGATAATCGGTACCATATTGTATTTGGACGGATTTTCCGTATGGTGGACGATTCCAGCTAGCCCGTGCAGGCATGCGGTACGCATGTTCTTGCCATGCATTTGTAGGGAAGTGCTCATGATCGATATTGACCAGGCCAATGCCACAGCTGTTGAACGAATGATGTCGGCGCGTCCCATTTTGCGCAAGGTAGCGCCAGCGCGCGAGGTGATCCCCGGCCTGCGTGACCGGCAGCTCCTGCATGCCGGCCCGCCCATCACCTGGGAGCGGGCATCGGGTCCCCTGCGTGGAGCCATCATCGGCGCCTGTATCTTTGAAGGCTGGGCTGCCGGCGCGGCCGAGGCCGAAGCCCTCATCACTTCGGGCCAGATCGAGCTGGCGCCCTGCCACCACTACGGGGCGGTGGGTCCTATGGCCGGGGTTACGTCACCCAGCATGCAGGTCTACGTGGTGGAGAACGTGACCCACGGCAACCTGGCCTTTTCCAACCTTAACGAGGGATATGGCAAGGTGCTGCGCTACGGCGCCTACAGCGAAGAGGTGCTCGCCAAGCTGCGCTGGATGAACGATGTCATGGGCCCGATTCTGGCCGCCGCGCTGGATCACTCTGGCGAGGGCATCGACATTCGCGCTCTGCTCTCCGAATCCCTGCACATGGGGGACGAAGGACACAACCGCAACAAAGCTGGATCGATTCTCTATACGGCGCGGCTGGCGCCGCTCATTGTTCAGGTTGTGGATGATAAGCAAACGGCGGCCGAGGTGCTCAAGTTCCTGGGCGACAATGCGCTCAGCGTTCTGAACCCGGTGATGGCCGCGTGCAAAGCCATGGCCGATGCGGGCCACGGCGTCGAGGGCAGCACGATCATGACCACCATGGCGCGCAATGGCACGGACCTGGGTATCCGTGTCAGCGGGCTTGGGGATCGCTGGTTCACCGGTCCCGCCCAGGTGCCCGACGGCCTCTACTTCCCAGGCTTCACCAGCAGCGACGCCAACCCCGATATTGGCGACAGCACGATTACCGAAACCGCGGGCATTGGCGCGTTTGCCATGGCCTCGGCGCCGGCAATCGTCACCTTCATCAGCGGTACGCCCCAGGACGCCATGAACGCCACGCGGGAGATGTACGAGATCACGGTGGCCGAACACAAGCAGTTCACAATTCCGGCCCTGGGTTTCCGAGGCACGCCTACGGGTGTAGACATCCGCAAGGTGGTGGAGCTGGGCATCACGCCCCGCATCAACACCGGCATCGCCCACCGTGAGGCTGGCATCGGCCAGGTTGGCGCCGGCCTCGTCCGCCCGCCCATGTCCGTGTTTGAGGAGGCGTTGGTGGCCTTCGCGGAGAAGTATCTGGATTAGCGAGTCGAATACCACCATGACGCCAAGGACACCATGGGGCACCAAGGAGTAGAGGTTTTCTGGGGGCTTTGGCGTATAGTCTTCACGTGTGTAGAGCTCTTGGGAAGGTGGTTGCCAACTATGAGAATGCCATACCGCCCATGATGTGCATGTCACTAACCAAAAAAACATGGTGCCTCATGGTGTTCATGGTGGTTAAAATAGGGAGCATCTATTCATGACCTTCCTGGGACGGCTGCGCGACTATTGCGTGGCGCAGCCTGAGAAAGTTGCGATTGAGTTTGCCGGCGGCGTGTGTTACCTACGGCGAGCTGGAGGAGATGGTGCTGCGCACCATGGCCATGCTGCGCGCGAAAGGGGTGGAGGCAGGGGATCGGGTCGCCATCCAGTTGCCCAAGTGCCTGCCATTTATTTACCTGCACCTGGCCATCATGCGCCTCCAGGCCATCAGCCTGCCGCTGAATCCTGGCTATCCTGTGCGCGAGCTCGCGTACTTTCTGCGCGATGCAGAGGCCCGGTTGCTCTTTGCCAACACCGCAGCCAGACGGGCAATCGAGCCCGCGCAGGCGGAGCTACCCTTCCTCCAGGAGATGGTCTTTCTCGACTGCGACGACGACAGCGATTTTCAGCGGCTGCTGGCTCCCTACACACCCGCTGAGCTGGTCGATCTGCCCGTGCCCGCGGACCCGGATGCCACCTGCCTCATGATCTATACCAGCGGCACCACCGGCCGGCCCAAGGGCGCGGAGCTGACCCACGGCAATCTCACGGCCAACCTGAACAGCCTGCACGAAGCGTGGGGCTGGCAGAACGACGACGTCCTCCTGCACGTGCTGCCTGTCTTTCACGTGCACGGGCTGGTGGTGGCGCTTCACGGCGCGCTCAACGCGGGCGCCACGACCATCGTGCACACGCGCTTCGACCCGGTGCAAACCTTGGAGACCCTCACCGGGCGCCCGTGCTCGGTCTTCATGGCGGTGCCCACGATACATCGTCGCCTGGTGGAGGTGCGAGACACGGCGCGCTATAGCCTGCGCCACATGCGCCTGGTCACATCAGGATCGGACCGGCTGCCCGATGATCTCTTTGCCCAATTTGAGGAGACCTTTGGCTACCGCCTGCTGGAGCGTTACGGCATGTCCGAAACCATTATGAACCTCTCCAATCCGCTGCACGGTGAGCGGCGGGTTGGTTCGGTGGGCTTGACGCTGCCGGGCGTGGAGGTGCGCATCGTCGACCCTGCGACCGAGACGCCGCTGCCCGACGGTGTGGTAGGCGAGGTGCAGGTGCGGGGCGCGCATGTATGCAAGGGGTACTGGCGCCAGCCTGAGAAGACCGCGGCCGCGTTTACACCCGACGGTTGGCTGCGCACGGGCGATATGGGGCTGCGCGAGCCGGACGGTTACTTCAC
>JACFMY010000174.1:0-3973 GCA_019455155.1 Caldilineaceae bacterium | reverse complement strand
ATCAAATCGGGCGGCTACAACGTCTACCCGCCGGAGGTGGAGCTCGTGCTGGCAGACCATCCTGCCGTCGCGGCCAGCGCGGTCATCGGCTGCCCTGACCCCGAATGGGGTGAACGTGTGGTGGCTGTGGTGGTGACGCGCGACGGAGCCGAGGCCACCGAAGCGGAGATTATCAAGTTTTGCCGCGCGCGGCTGGTCAACTACAAGACCCCGCGGCGGGTACTCTTTGTCAAAGCATTGCCCCGCAACGCGATGGGCAAGGTTCAGAAGGCTGAGCTGCGCCAGACGGTGTGTGGCTGAGCCGCAGCGCCTAACCAGCAATCATGAAAGCTTCCCATTCCAACGAAAAGAACCACGCGCGCGCACAGCGCCTGCTGCACTACCTCCCCCATCGACGTATCGGCGCCTTCGATCATCTGCGACCCCAACGCTGGAACTGGTATCTGCTGGAGCGGCCGTTCGACCGCTCCCTGGAAAGGCAGGCTCCCGAGCCGCTGACCAACCGCCAGGTCCGGCGGATGCGCTACTTCTGGCTGGATGGCATCTTTGCCGCCACCAGCGAAGCGTTCTATTTGGGCTTCATCCCGATCTTTGCGCTGGCGTACGGCGCGACCAATGAACAGGTTGGCTGGATCACGGCGTTGGGCAACCTTGCCGGCGCGCTGGCCCTCTTCCCTGGCGCACGGCTCATGGAGCGCACCGGGGAGCGCAAACGGCTCGTGATCTGGACAGGCGGCGCCATGGCGCGCACTGCAGTCCTGTTCCTTGCTTTCATTCCCCTCTTCACGCTGCCCGCTCAGGTGGCGATCGTGGCCATTGCGTCGCTCAACGCGCTGCGCGCCTTTATGGCCAATTTCGCCAACCCGGCCTGGACCGCGATGGTGGCCGAGATCGTGCCGGATATGATGCGGGGGCGCTATTTCAGCGCCCGCAACCTGAGCATGGGGCTCGCCACGCTCATCTTCGCATCGGTGGCCGGCTGGCTGATCCGCTTTGGCAACCAGTGGCAGGCGGACCCGTTCCTGGGCTACCAGGTGGTCTTTGCCCTGGCTTTCGTCTTTGGCATCATTGGCACCTCTTTCTTCAGCCGGATCCACGAGCCCCGTTCGCGCAAACATGCCGCCCTGGTACGCAACACCGGTAACCTGACCGAGGCGCTCAAGCACAGTCCCGGCTATCTGGGTTTTGTCGTCAGCGCGGTCGTGTGGAACTTCGCATTGCAGATCGCGGCGCCGTTCTTCAACGTCTATATGGTGAGGGAATTGGGCGCGGACACGGCCACCATTGGCATCGTCACGAGTATCTCCAGCTTCTCATCCCTGGCGGGGCAGTTGGTGTGGGGTAAGGTGATGGACCGGCGGGGCGCGCTCTTTCTGCAGCTGGTGGCGGGTTTTCCCATTGTCCTCTTGCCGGTCATGTGGATCTTCTACACTGACGTCTGGCAGGTCGGGATCAACAACCTCTTTGGCGGGTTTGTGTGGGCTGGCTTCAACCTGGCCAACTTCAACCTGTTGCTCTCCATAACGCCCGAGCAGGGACGCGCGCGGGCTGTCGCGTTCTACCAGACGGGCGTCTTTGCCAGCGCCTTCCTGGGTCCGCTGGCCGGCGGCTTTCTGGCCGACGCGTTCAGCTTCAAGCTGATCTTCGGTCTCTCGGGCGCAGGGCGCTTGGCCGGCATGCTTCTCTTCCTGGGGCTGACCTACTGGCCGATGCGAAACCGGCAGCGGGTCACGCCCCAGGCGGCATAAGGGTGGAGAGATGAAAACCGGGTGAAAGTCAGGTGGTGGCGGCCGCTGGCAGCCGGACGCTAGCGCTCTGCCACATAGACGTTCCACTCGCGCGCGTCGTAGATGTCCAGCCCGTCCCAGGCGGGGTAGACATCGACCTGGGCAAAGCCGCACTCTCGCAGCAACGCGCGCATCTCGTCGACAGCGTAGGTCTGGTCACAGAGATGGATCTCGTCCAACTGGCCCGTCTCGAGATGCACCGTGTAGAAGCGTTCCATGGCCATGTGCGCTTCGTTGTCCCAAAAGCGCTCGCCCAGGTGGAGAAATGGCGCGTCGCCCCAGAGACCGGTGCCGTCGGTATACCACCAGGTGCTGTGGGGCGTCTTGTCCACCGTCTCCTGGTTGAGCAGCTCGATGGCCAGGCGCGCGCCCGGTTTCAGGCAGCGGGCCAGCTTTTCCAGCAGTTGCTTTGCGTCCTCCCGCGAGAAGACGCCGAGCTGGCCGTAGAGAAAGAGCGCCGCGTCAAATGCGGCGTTGGGCAGCGGCACAGCACGCACATCCTCTTCCACAAAGGTACAGCGTTCGGCCACCCCTTCCTGGGTCGCCAGCTCGCGCGCATAGGCAATGGACGCAGGCCCAAAGTCGACCCCCATCACCGTGCAGCCCTGGCGGGCCAGCTCTGCCGCGTAGAGGCCGGGACCGCAGGTGAAGTCGAGCAGATGCATGTCCGGTTTCAGCGCCAGGCGCTGCCGCAGCCACTCGATCTGCTGGGCACGCTCAGGGCCTCGGCGCGAGGCCGCGCCATGGGACTCGTCCAGATGTTCGCGCAGCATGCGCCGGGAAAAGTCCGGGTCATTCCAGGGCAGATTGCCGCCATTGGTCCACGCGGTGGGGCGTTCAGGCCTGCGGTAGAGACGCCAGAGCGCGTCGCTGATTCTGTGGTTGATCGTAGTGTCCATTCTCTGCTCTCATTGCAGTGGCTGGCAGCTGCGCGAGCATGGCGTCGCGTCACTGCCGGCGGATGACTATCAGCTTATTGGCCCCTGACTCCGCGCCCCACACCTCACCCGGCTTACCCAGGATCTGGCGCACATTGCCCGTGGGGCTCTGGGGAAAGCATTCAAACGATGCCGAAGCTGGGTCGAACCGCACCATGGTATTGGCGCCAAAGTCGCTCAGCCAGACCATATCCTGGTCATCGACGTAGACCGCGTAGGCGCGGGGCGCGGCGCCGGGCAGTTTCCATTCCTGCCAGCTGCCGGTGACCGGGTCGTAGCGGCCGACCTGGCCTGCGTTCCACTCGCTGACCCAGATGATGCCCTGGGAGTCGGCCCAGACGCGGCGCGCGCCCTGGTTTGGCGTGGGCGGCTCGATGACGGTGGCCGCGCCGCTTTCAATATCGACGCGGGCAATGTGGCTGCCCGCGAGGGACGCGTAGTAGATGCCGCCGCCGGGTGTGGCCGTAATGCCGTAGGGGCCCCGGCCCCGCGGCGCGTCGAAGACCTCCATTTCGCCCGATGCCGGATCGAGGCGGCCGTAGATGCCGTTCTGCCCGGTGAACCATAGGACGCCATTGCCATCGAAGGCGGCGGTATTCAGATTGGCGTTGGGCCGGTCCGCGGGCAGGGGGTAGACGTCGACGGCTTCCGAGTCCGGGTCGACGCGCACAATGGCATTGAGCCCGCCATCAGTCACCCAGGCGCCGCCATCTGGTCCGACGATCACACCGTGGGGCCGCGAGCCCGCGCCCAGCGGGATGAGGCGGGAGGTGCCCGAGCCGGGATCCAAGCGGCCCAATGCCTCCGCGCCCTGGGCGGTCCACCAGACAGAGCCATCCGGCGCGGGTGCGACGTCATGGGGATAGGCCGGCAGATCGTATTCCTGGACCGAGTAGGTGGGGACCGCGGCCGCAGCCGCGGGTTGTGTAGCCGGCGCGGCGGGCGTTGCGGCCGGTTGGGCTGGCAGCGCGGTGCAGCCGGCGATGAGCAGCACACCGATCAAGATCGTGGCAGGCGCCGGCATGAAGCGCAGCCGGGCAGGTCGTAGGCTTCCCATGGTTCCTCCTTTGTTACAGAGTCCTCACGCAGCATCCCATGGAGGAAGGACAGGCCCTGATCTTACCGGGGAGACGTGGTAGAAGCAAGCCAGCCATGTATAAGTACGCACCGTAGGGGCGGGGCTGGCCCCGCCCGCTGGCCCCCGCCCGCCATGCATCCGGCGGGGGCAGCCAAGGCGGCGTGGCGAGA
>JACFMY010000173.1:7978-12758 GCA_019455155.1 Caldilineaceae bacterium | reverse complement strand
AATCCAGCACCAGCATCAGCCGGCCCGCATAGGGCAGCGGCTGCTCGCCCTGGCCGGCACCCCGTACGTCGTCACCGGCGACTTCGTCAGCACTGAGGACGGTACGGGAATCGTCCACATTGCGCCGGCCTTTGGCGCCGATGACCTGGAAGTAGGGCGCAAATACGGCCTGCCAGTCATTATGGCCGTCCAACCCGACGGCACCTTCAAACCTGAAGTGACGCCGTGGGCCGGGGTCTTTGTCAAAGAGGCCGACGCCGGCATTCAGGAAGATCTGGACCGCCGCGGCCTGCTCTACAAGGCTGGCACATACGAGCATACCTATCCCTTCTGCTGGCGCTGTGATTCGCCGCTGCTCTACTATGCCAAAGAGACCTGGTATGTGCGCACGAGCGCCTACCGCGACAGGCTGGTGTCGCTCAACCAGCAGATCAACTGGTATCCGGAGCATATCAGGGACGGTCGCTTTGGCAACTGGCTGGAGAACAACGTGGATTGGGCTTTGGGTCGCGAGCGCTATTGGGCCACGCCTCTGCCAATTTGGAAAAGCGATGCGCCCGGCAGCACCTACATGGAGTGTTTCGGCAGCATCGCCGAGCTGGAGGCCAAGGCCGGCCACAAGCTAGAGAATCTGGATCTGCACCGGCCCTACGTAGATCAGCTCACCTGGCCCGCGCCCGACGGCGGTACCATGCGCCGCGTCCAGGAAGTAGCCGACGTCTGGTTCGACAGCGGTTCCATGCCCGTAGCCCAATGGCACTACCCCTTTGCGAACCAGGAAGAATGGGAGCGGTACAAACAGGCGGATTACATTTGCGAGGCCATTGACCAGACGCGGGGATGGTTCTACACCCTGCATGCCGTGAGCACGCTGCTCTTCGACCGGCCAGCCTTCAAGAACGTGATCTGCCTGGGCCATATCCTCGCCGAGGACGGGAGCAAAATGAGCAAGTCGCGGGGCAATGTGGTCAACCCGTGGGAGGTCATGGACACCCATGGCGCCGATGCCACGCGCTGGTACATGTATACCGCCAGCCCGCCCGGAAACAGCCGCCGGTTCAGCGTCAACCTGGTGGGTGAAACCGTGCGCCGCTTCTTGAATACGCTGTGGAATACCTACTCGTTCTTCGTGACCTACGCCAATCTGAGTACGTGGCGCGTCTCAGGTTCTGGCGCCGGCACAGTGCAGCCAGCTTCCAACAATCTGCTTGACCGCTGGGTGCTCTCGGAGCTGAACCGCCTGGTCCGTGACGTGACCTTCGCCTGCGAGAACTACGACGTCCTAGGAGTCACCCGGCCCGTCGCAGAGTTCGTCGACAACCTCAGTAATTGGTATGTACGCCTGAGCCGCCGGCGCTTCTGGGACGGTGACCCGGCCGCGCTGCAGACCCTCCATACCGTGTTGGTAACCCTGGCCAAATTGCTGGCGCCCACCACCCCGTTTGTGGCCGAGGAGATCTACCAGAATCTCGTGGTGAACGTCGATCCGGCCGCGCCCGATAGCGTACATCTCAGTCGCTGGCCCGAAGTCGTCAGCACGGCCGTGGACGAGCAGCTGAGCAGCGACATGGCCATGGTCCAGCGTGTCACCAGTCTGGGCCATGCTGCACGCCAGAACGCCAACCTGAAAGTACGCCAACCGCTGGCGCAGGTCGTGGTCCGCACCCGCAGCGCCGAGGAAGAGGCCGCACTGCGCCGCCTCCAGCACTTCGTGCTCGACGAGCTCAATGTCAAGGAGATGCACTTCACCCACGCCAGCGGCGACCTGGTCGATGTGACGGTCTTCCCCTACCCTAAGCAGCTCGGCCAGAAGTACGGCAAGGGCTATCCAAAGATCCGCGAGGCCATGAGCCAGATGGATCAGAACGACCTGGCCACGCGCTTCCAGGCAGGAGAAACAGTGGAGATCGAGGCCGATGGTGAGCGCTATACCGTTACACCGGAAGATGTGGAGGTTCGCGTTGCCCCCCGCGCAGGCTTCAGCGTCGCCGAAGCGGGCGGCTACCTGGTGGCTGTCACTACGGAGCTGAGCACAGCGCTGATCCAGGAGGGCTATGCCCGTGAGCTGGTACGCCGCATCCAACAGCTGCGCAAGGATGCCGGCCTGGATATCAGCGACCGCATTATCACCTACATCGCCGACTCCCAGCTGCTGCACGACGTGCTCGACCACTTCGGCGCCTACGTGCGCGAGGAGACGCTCTCCCTGGACCTGGTACAGATCCATCCAGATCAGGGCGATACCATCCCAGCGCACCTGCCCCAGGTTACGTTCGAATTGGGCGGGCTCGACGTAACCGTGGCCATTGGGAAGAAATAGGCGGCGACCCACTCGACAGGACATGTGTGGAGCGTAAGGACGTCAGTTTGTACGCGGCTTGCCATCTCGGCTAGACTTAGGCCATCAACTGATCACCCTTACGCTTCACACAGTGAACATTTGCCATGAACCGTCTATGGGCGCTCATCGCGCAGCGCTGTCCTGTCTGTTTGCAAGGAAGGGTCTTTACCTCCCTGTGGGGCATGCATTCCCACTGCCCGGTCTGTGGTGTCAAATATGAGCGGGAGACCGGCTACTTCCTCAATTCCATGTTCATCGGCTATGCCGGCGGCTTTCTGCTCCTCGTGCCGACCGCCGTGTGGCTCTATTTCCTGGATGTCTCGATCCCAGTCTTCTCCATTGTCATCATTGCGGAGACATTACTCCTCTATCCCTTCATCTTCCGCTACGCGCGTCTGATCTGGATGTACGCGGACCAGTTAATGGATCCGCGCCAGCCGGAACCGAGTGAACACCATTAACGCGCCCGGCATGCAGAGGCCCGTCTCCCGTCAAGCTCGCGTTGACAACTGCTAGCCTGTGCACCAGGCCATGCTTTCCAGGAGCGCCTATGCCCATGTTTCGCAAAGTCCTCATAGCCAACCGCGGGGAGATCGCCGTCCGCATCATTCGTGCGTGCCAGGAGATGGGCATCGCCACGGTTGCAGTCTATTCCGATGCTGACGTCGCGGCCCTGCACGTAGCTCTGGCCGACGAAGCTATCCGTATTGGCCCACCGCCCCCGCGCGCGTCCTATCTATGCGCTGATCGCATTCTGGAGGTTGCACTGGAACACGGCTGCCAGGCCATTCACCCTGGCTACGGCTTTCTCTCCGAAAACGCCGCGTTCGCCGATGCGGTGAGTGCGGCCGGGCTCACCTTTATTGGCCCCAGCGGCGACGCCATGCGCGTCATGGGATCGAAGACTTCGGCGCGCGCGGCCATGGAGGCGGCCGGCGTTCCTGTCGTGCCCGGCTTTCAAGCAAGCCAGGCCGATACGGATCTGATTGCCGCGGGCGGACAGATCGGCTTCCCACTCTTAGTCAAGGCCACAGCAGGTGGCGGCGGCAAGGGGATGCGTATTGTGCGTGAGGTGGCCGAATTGCCCCAAGCCCTGGAATCGGCGCGCCGCGAAGCCATGAATGCCTTTGGCGACGACCAAATCTACCTGGAAAAGCTCATTGAGCATCCCCACCATATCGAGTTCCAACTCTTTGCCGACCACCACGGCAACGCCGTCCACCTGTTCGAGCGCGAATGCTCGGTGCAGCGCCGCCACCAGAAGATCGTTGAAGAGACGCCGTCGCCCCTACTAGATGAGGAGCTCCGCCAGCGCATGGGCGAGGCGGCCGTCACCGCCATCAAGGCCGTGGGCTATACCAACGCCGGCACCGTAGAGTTCCTGGTGGATGAACAGCGCAACTTCTATTTTCTGGAGATGAACACCCGCCTGCAGGTGGAGCACCCAATCACCGAGCTGGTCACGGGCGTCGACCTGGTCAAGCTGCAGCTCCGGGTGGCCGTGGGCGCGCCCCTACCGTTCCGCCAGGACGAGCTGACGCAGCGCGGGCACGCCATCGAATGCCGGATCTATGCGGAAGACCCTGCCAATGGCTTTCTGCCCGCCATCGGCAAAGTGCTGGTCGCCGTGGAACCTGTCGGGCCAGGCGTGCGTGTCGACACCGGTATCACCAGCGGCGATGAGGTCACGATCCATTACGATCCCATGATCGCAAAACTCATCGTATCAGGCGAAAACCGGCGCGACGCCATCGAGCGCATGCAGTGGGCGCTCCGCCACTATGTTCTGTTGGGCGATATTGTGACCAATATCCCCTTTTTGCGCGATGTGCTGGCCCATCCTCGGTTTGCCAACGGTGAGACGACGACCGACTTTGTCGATGAAGCATTCGCCCATTGGCAGCCGCCTGCGCAAAGACCACCTGACCTGGCGCTGGCCATCGCTGCCGTGGCGGAGATCATGCAGGGCGAGAGAACCATGACAGCCGCGCCGCAGGGCAGCAGGGACGGCGATCTCTACAGTCCCTGGAACCTGGGAGACGGGTTTCGCATGGGCATCCGCCGGTCTACGCGTCAGGAGCGACCATGAAACGCGTTTTTGAATACCAGATCGGCGATGGCATCGAGTCTATCTCGGTCGAGCGCGAGGACAAGCGCTTCACCGTACGTGTCGGCGACCGCGTGCTGCATCTGACGGCTAGGGCAGGTGACCTGGGCCGGCTTGACCTGGAGGTCGAGAATCGCCGCCTACGCGTCTATGCTGCGGCCGGTGCGCGCGGCTACTACATCAACCTGAACGGGGAGACCTGGTTGGTGGCAAAACCCGATCCACGACAGCGACGCCGCACAGCCAGTGGCGCCGCGGGCGGCGGCAGACTAGATGCCGCCATGCCCGGCCGCGTATTGGATCTGTTGGTGAGGGAAGGGGATCGAGTAAGT
>JACFMY010000173.1:0-7968 GCA_019455155.1 Caldilineaceae bacterium | reverse complement strand
GTCGGGGCGATACGCTGGTACTGCTCGAAGCCATGAAGATGGAGCTGCGTGTACAGGCGCCGCAGGATGGCCATGTCGCCCGTATCCACGTGGCTGCTGGCCAGGTTGTGGAACGGGGGCAACTGTTGGTAGAAATGGGCGAGATGGATGCGTAGGCACCCTACTGCGAGCCGGCGCTCGCCGGTGGGCGCAACGCGGCCCTGGTCAATATTCGCTCCGCCGCTCTCAACATCGGCATATCCACCATCTTCCCCTCAAACGTAAACGCCCCTGCGCCCGCAGCCTGTTGTTCGGCAAACGTCTTCACCAACCGCTGCGCCCGCTCAACTTCTTCAGGTCGCGGCGAAAAGACGCGGTTGACCACTGGCGTTTGGTTGGGATGGATGCACGTTTTGCCCGTGAAGCCAAGCCGGCACGCAAAACGACTTTCCGCTTCCAGCCCGTCGAGGTCGTGAAAGTCAGCATAGATCATGTCAAAGGCCTGCAGGTCGTAGGCCGCGGCCGCGGTGACAACGGCGCTGCGCGCATAGAAGACCTCCCAGGCCTCCTTCGTGCGCACAGCTCCAATGTCGCCCGCCAGATCCTCTGCCCCAAAGATGAGCCCCTCCAGACGCGTAGTAGCTACACCGATATCCCGGAGATTCATGATACCCCGCGCCGTCTCAATCATGGCAAACAACCGCAACATCCCCTTGGGCCAGCCGTGCGCGTCTTCGGCTTGCTCCAGAATCCGGTCTAGCAAGCGCAGATCCGCAGCATCTTCCACCTTGGGAGCAATGTAACCGTCAGGCCGGCCCGCGACCGTGGCCCTGATCTCGGCCTCCAAGAAACCGCTGTTGATGGGGTTCACACGAACAAGACGCTCCCGGCCTGCAAAAGCCACCGTTCGCAGGGCTTCGGCTATGGTTTCCCGCGCTGCTTCCTTGCGATTCTGGGCAACACCGTCCTCCAAATCCATAATGATCGTATCCACCTCCCAGCCGGCAGCTTTCTGAATCTTGCGCAGGCTATCGCCTGGCATGAACAACAGCGAACGGCGAGGGAACTGCGCGTTTTGAAGGCTCATCTTTGCTACCTTTGTCTCTTCCACATCAGTGCGGTACGCTCAAACTCGATAACCACAGTGCCATGCTGGTTGCGGCCCGTATGGCGAAAACGGACGATCCCCTGACCCGGCCGTGAGCGAGATTCCCGCGCCTCCAACACCTCGCTCTCTACGTAGAGTGTGTCGCCATGGAACATGGGGTGAGGGTGGCGAACGTTGTCATAGCCCAGGTTGGCGACGAGCGTCCCCTCGGTCAGTTCCGGCACCGTAATCCCAACAGCGAGACCAAGCGTAAAGATACCGTTGACGATGCGGCGCCCAAACTCCGAATGCTTCTGAGCATAGTCCTCGTTGAGATGCAACGGCTGGGTGTTCATCGTCAACGCCGTAAACAACACGTTGTCCATCTCGGTGATGGTACGTGCCAGCGTGTGACGGATCACCTCGCCGACGGTGAGCTCTTCGAAGTATCGTCCGGCCATACTTCCCTCTCTCTTCTTGCACAAGGCGAAAGGCTGTGTCACCATCATAATACATCTCCAAGATTTCCACCCACTGCAGGGTCCGGAGCGCTCACATGGCCTCTCCATTGACACTTACGCTGGATATTGGCAGTTCGTCTACCCGCGCCTTGGTTTTCGATCACCGCGCGACCTGCGTGCCCGGTCTGGTCGCGCAGGTGCCCAACGCCCCCATCATTGACCGCCAGGGCGACACGACCTTTGACGCCACGGCTATTTGGTCGAACGTGCTCACTGTGATTGACCAGATCATGGACGCGGCCGCCCACCGGGCAGCCGACATCAAGACCGTTGCCTGCTGCACCTTTGTCACCAATATTCTTGGCGTGCGCCGGGACGGTACGCCAGTTACCCCTGTTCTGACCTACGCCAACCCATCAGCCGCGGCGGACGTGGCCCTCCTGCGTGAGGAATTGGGTCCCGCGGGCGTCGACCATGTCCATGACCGCACAGGATGCCTGCTCCACAGCTCCTATCTGCCCGCCCGCTTCCGCTGGATCGAACGTACCCACCCCGCGTGGCTCGCCGAGGCCGATCGCTGGATGTCCATCGGCGAATATGTGCTCTGGCGCTTCACCGGCCAACGCCTGGCCTCCTACAGCGTGGCCACGTGGACTGGGCTGTTAAACCGGCGCACCCTGGACTGGGATGGCAGGTGGCTGGAGCGGCTCCCGGTTCGGCGCGAACAGCTTTCGCCCCTGGGCGATGTCCAGCCGGTGGCCGCTACCTTACAGGCAGAATGGGCGGCGCGCTGGCCTGACCTGGCTTCAGCCCGCTGGCTGCCAGCCATCGGCGACGGCGCGGCGGCAAACGTCGGTTCTGGGTGCGCCGACGGCCGCCACATTGCCCTTACCATCGGCACGACAGGCGCCATGCGTGTGGTCGTGCCACCCGCCCTGCCCGCCATGCCCGACGGCCTGTGGCTCTACCGTGTTACACAGGATCAGGGCCTACTTGGCGGGGCCACGACGGAAGGCGGCAACCTGCTGGCCTGGCTGCGCGAGACGCTGCGCTTACCGCCGTTGGAGCCCTTGGACCAGGCCGTACAGGCGCTCGAGCCCGCCGGCAACGGGCTCACCTTCCTACCCTTCATCTCCGGCGAGCGCGCGCCGGGATGGAACGACAGCGCCCATGCGGTCCTGGCTGGCTTCAACCCCAGCACGACGCCTGTGGCCATCTACCGGGCGGCCCTGGAAGCCATCGCCTATCGCTTTGCCCTCATCTTTCGTCGCATGGAGCCCTACCTGCCAGGGGATCCCCAGGCGCGACGCATCGTTGCCAGCGGCGGCGCGTTGACCGGGTCGCCGGCCTGGCTACAGATCATGGCCGATGTGCTCAACTGTCCGGTCGATGTGCTGGCGGAACAGGAGCTCTCGGCGCGGGGCCTGGCGCTGGTGGCGTTGCAAGAGACAGGCATAATCAGTGCCCTGGACGCGTTGCCGCCCACTGTGATGCGGACCTATCAGCCGGACCCCGCACGGCATCTCCGCTATCGGGCCGGGCTAGATGAGCAGGTTGCGCTCTACGCGCGCCTCTTTTCCACCGGGCTTGCACCATGACGATGTCCCGGCGTCCATCCGTATTCCGTCTGATTTCGATTCCAAACGGAGGTTGGGGTGGAGGGAATTGAAAGCCTAAGCGCAGGTCTGGGCGGGCTCTCCCGCTTGAGTAGCGCCGTCACCCGTTCAATCAGTGCGGAGAACCCCAATGGCGCCAAGGGTGGCGGCGGCCGCGCCACGCAGGGGACAGGCGCCATCGCCGCCCGCGAGTTAGGTCAGGGCTGGAAGATCTCCCCTTCCATCCAGATTGGCGGCCACGCCACGGCTGTCCTGGCAGAGATCGAAGGGCCTGGGATCATCCAGCATATCTGGCTTACTGTGCATCCAAGCGCCTGGCGACGTCTCATCTTCCGCTGTTACTGGGACGGGGAAGCGACGCCCTCGATAGAAACACCCCTGGGTGACTTTTTTGCCAACGGTTGGTGCGAACGCTGCAACATCTCATCGCTGGCCGTGGCGGTCAATCCAGCTGGTGGCTTCAATAGCTACTGGGAAATGCCGTTCCGTGACCATGCACGCATCACCGTGGAGAATCTGGGGCCCGAACCGGTCAACGGGTTCTATTACCAGATTACCTATGCGCTGACCAGCGTCCCGGCGACCTGCGCCTATCTCCACGCCCAATGGCGGCGGAGCAACCCCCTACCTTACAAAAAGGTGCACACGCTGCTCGATGGCGCAGGGGGGCAGGGCCATTATGTGGGCACCTATCTTGCCTGGGGTGTCAACAACAACGGCTGGTGGGGCGAAGGCGAGATCAAATTCTACCTGGATGGCGACCAGGAGTGGCCGACCATCTGCGGCACCGGGACCGAGGACTATTTCGGCGGCGCGTGGAACTTCGAATTCCCGCCAGGCCAGTATGGCGTCTTCACAGGGCCCTACAGCGGACTGCCCCAGGTCATCCGCCCAGATGGACTTTACCGCAGCCAGCAACGCTTCGGTATGTATCGCTGGCATATCATGGATCCCATCCGCTTCGAGGAAGACCTGCGTGTCACCATCCAGGCCCTGGGCTGGCGCGCTGCCCTCGAAGGCCAGCCGCGCTATCTTCCTTTGCAGGATGACATTGCCTCGACGGCCTTCTGGTACCAGGCGGAACCCCACGCGCCCTTTCCGCCAGCGCCCGATCTCAATGCGTGCGAGGTAATCTAGGCAGACAAGAGGGGCGGCCGCTCACACGTGCTCTGCAGCGCAATGTGGCGACCGTCCTCTGACGCTTCATGGATGGCCAGCATCATGTCAAGCACATGGTAAGCCAGGTCGCCGTTTGCCCGGTGGGGCGCGCCTGTGTACAGGCCCGTCGCCATGTCTGCCAGACCGATCCCGCGACTCTGCGTCGTATGGGGGCGCGATATCGGTATGTCCTGCCACTCGCTGGCGCCCGCCGCGCGCAGCCGTATAGGTCCGCCAAAGGTATTGGGATCAGGCACGCTGAGCGTGCCACTTGTTCCGTAGATCTCGATAAAGGGCAGTGCCGACGCCTGGACGTCAAACGTCGTCACGATCACGCCGATGGCGCCTGCGACAAAATCGAGCACGCCGACCACGTGCGTAGGCACTTCGACCCGGATGGTCTGCCCATACCGGGGCTGGCTGGTTATCGTGCGTTCCGGCCGGCTGATCCGCGCCGAGCCGGTGACCCGCCGTACTGGTCCCAGGAGACTGACCAGCGCGGTCAGATAATAGGGGCCCATATCGAACATGGGGCCGCCACCACGCTGATAATAAAAGGCTGGGTTGGGATGCCAGTGCTCGTGACCCCGGCTCATCATAAAGGCAGTCGCCGCTACCGGCATGCCGATAGCGCCTTCGTCAATCAAGGAACGGCACGTCTGCAAACCACCACCCAGGAACGTATCCGGCGCCGCGCCCACGCGTAGCCCGCGCCTGGCCGCCAGCTGCAGCAGCTGCAGCGCCTCGTCGCGGCTCAGAGCCAGTGGCTTCTCGTTGTAGACGGACTTGCCGGCTTCCAATGCCGCCAGTGCGATGGCGCCGTGCGCGTTGGGTGTGGTCAGGTTCAAAACGATTTCGATAGCAGGATCGGCCAGTAGCGCCTCTACGGTGCAAGCGCGCGGGATCTGGAAACGTTCCGCCAGCTTCTGTGCGGCGTCGGGCAGCATATCGGCACAGGCGACAACCTGTACCGCGTCGAGCTTCTCCAACACCTGCATATAGGTGCCACTGATATTGCCGCAGCCAATGAGACCGACCGGGACAGGACGTGAGGAGGTCATCTCAGGTCCTTTCAGTCTCGCGTGCGCGCGGCCCACAACAGGCCGCGCCGCATGATCTCTTTCGCCTCGGGCACACCGAAATCCGCGGCGACGTGTCCCAACGACGAGTAGAAGATGCGGCCACGGCCATAACGCCGTTTCCACACAACCGGCATGACGACACCATCGATCCATTCACAATATTCGCCGCTGAAGGTCGTCGTAGCCAGCACATGGTTTGACGGATCCACGTGCATGTAATATTGCTCAGAATGCATCTGGAAGTCCGAGAGCCCTGCCATGACGGGGTCGTCTTTCTCCACAATATTGACAGTGTAGTCGATGATATTGCCCGGATGGGCCACCCACTGGCCGCCCACCATGAATTGATAGTCAGGGCTGTTGCGGAAGGCATCGGCCATGCCCCCATGCCAGCCCGCAAAGCCGGCGCCGTTCTCTACGGCTGCCAGCAAGCCGCGCTCCTGCTCCGCTGTAATCGTGGACATCGTATACACCTGCGAAATCAGGTCGTAATCCGCCATGCGCCCGGCCTCTAGATAGACATCCAACGTGGTGCAGATATCTACCGCAAAGCCAGCCTCTTCCAAAATCGGGGCGAAGACCTGCACGCAGCGCTGCGGTTCGTGCCCTTCCCAACCGCCCCATACCATCAATGCGCGTTTCACATGACGTCCTTTCTGATAATAAGTAGTACAACAGATTTTGGAGCGCGCATTAATCGCGCCCGAATTTAAGATAGCGGCCCGGCAGCGCGTCCGCCACCGGCTGTCCGTCATCGACGATGCGGACGCCATTGACAAGTACGTGAGAGACACCTTCTGACAGACGATGAGGCTGTTCAAAGGTAGCGCGATCTTGGATCGTGTCCGGATCAAAGATCACCAGATCGGCATAATAGCCGGTACGGATCGCGCCTCGCCCCCGCAACTTGAAACGCGCCGCTGGGAAGCCGCTGAGCTTGTAGATTGCCTCCTCAAGTGAGAAGAGACGACGGCGGCGCACATAGTGACCCAACAGCTTCGTCGCCGAGCCGTATTGGCGGGGGTGAATGACTCCGCTCTGGAAAAGAATACCGTCGCTCCCCATCATGTAGCACGAATGCTCCAGGAATGATGCTTCCGCTCCATCTTCTGGCTTGCGGAAGACGAGCAGGACTGCCATCCCTTCCTCAAGGAGCAGGTCACACAATGCGTCGGCCGCGCGGCGGCCGGACCGCGCCACATATTCGCTGAGTGCCATGCCATGATAGCGCCGGTTGTGCTGCCCAGGAACCCAGGCCAGCGTGATCGACGCCAGGTCCATCGTGTCCAGCCGGCGCTGAAACCGGTCACGCAGCGCACGGTCGGCCAGCTTGCTGTAGGCCGCCAGCACGCCGTCGCTCCACACCTCCAAAGGAAGCAGATACTGGAGCATGGTAGATGAGGACATGTACGGGTAGACATCAAAGGAGAAGCTCACTTCGTTGACAGCCACGAGGTCGATATAGTCAATCAGGGCCTCAATCTCGGCCTCTGTCAGACCTTTGAGATGGGAGATATGGACCGGAACTCCGGCCCGCCTGCCTATCTCAACCGCTTCCTTGACGCCTTCCAGCGTGCCGCGGGCATAGCGCACATGCGTCACATAGACCCCTTGTTGCCCGCGCATCCCGCGACACGCGGCGACCAGCTCCTCGGTCGTGGCGTAACACTGATCCACGTAGTCCAGGCCAGTGGACAATCCGCAGGCGCCGTCCTCCATGCCCTGAAGTACCAGATTCTGGATATCTACCAACTGATAGTCATTGGGATGGCGTTCGCCAAAGCCACAGGCAAGTGTCCTCACGTTGGCGTAGGGTACATAGGTTGCCACATTCTGCGCTGTGCGACGGTCGAGCAGCGCCATATACTCGCCGATCGTCTGCCAGCCGGTGTATTCCTCAAAACGCAGTCCGTCCAGCGGGCGCAGATACTGGATCCACGCGTGGACCGTGTCGGGACCCACCGGCGCATAGGAAATGCCGTCCAACATGAGGAACTCAGTTGTGAACCCTTGCAAAGTCTTTGAGGTCAGGTGCGGCGTGGAGAAAAGGCGCGCGTCGGAATGAGTATGGACATCGATGAAACCAGGCGCCACCACTTTGTTGGTGGCATCGATCACAGCGTGACTCTCGGTATCGCCAAGCCTGCCGACGACCGCAATGCGGTCACCCTGGATACCAATATCAGCCACGAAGCGTGGCGTCCGCTGCCCGTCAACAACAGTGCCGTTGCGGATAATCAAGTCAAACATGCTTGTCTCGGCGAGATATGGTGAGTGATGAGATAGAAAACCAGAAAACCGATCTCTACCATTCTAGCCGCAGCATCTACTTTTGTGAATCGAGGAACACGCGCGTATTAGGACGCAGCAGGCGTTAGCACGGCCAAGACCTTCTGTTGACAGCTCTCGTTCCCACACCTGCGGGCCACCTCCAGCGCCTGTTCCAGCTCCTGCCGGCCCGAGAATTCGCTGCCCATGGCCAGGCTACACATGCCCGCCGCGGCCAGCATGTCGCTTTCCGCCTTGCTGTCGCCCACAATGCGAGCACTCTCCGCGGCCTCCACGAAGCAAGCGTGGGCTTCCTC
>JACFMY010000172.1 GCA_019455155.1 Caldilineaceae bacterium | reverse complement strand
AGCCGCACCATGACCTTCGAGCCAGCGCCGGTCGAGCCGAAGATGGCGCTTTCCTGCTCCCAGATCGCAGTGAGATTCTGGGTTTCGGCGCCTAGAATCGCGCGCAGCCAGAACCGCAGCTGCCCACGAATCGAGGCGGCCCGGAACTCCGGATCACCCCGCGGATCGGCCCCCTTGAGAAACATAGGGCCTGTCGTTTGCAAGCGAACAGTGATAGAAGCCACTCCTTACTCCTTCCAGAGACGTAGATCAGAGTTGATGTTCAGGACAGCGAACAGATACGAAAGGTCACGATGCCGTCACCGCCGGGTTCGTGCCGCCGCGCGCACGTGTTCGAGATTCACGATCTCCGCCACGACGTACTCCGTCACCAGCGCACCCTGCACCGGTTTAAGCCGCACGAACGCCGGAAAATGCCCCATCCGGCCATGCAGTTCAGCGAGCAGGATCGCCGCGGCGAAGTTGAGCGACGGCAGCACCAGCAGCCACGGCTCACCCTGCCAGCGATCGGTGGAGATGTTCAGGCTTTCGATGAGTCCGACGACCTGAGGCACGAAATCCGCCTCGACATCGAACTGCGCTTTGACCGGAATCGATTCGATGATTGGCGTGCCGACGGCCGCTTCGATCTGTTCGGACTGCTTCGGCGTCAGCGGGTGGGAAAAGTTGAGGATGCGCATGGCCTAGCTCTCGGCTTCCCACTTGTGCGTCGTTGCATAATTCGACCTTGAGGGATCGCGACTGGATACCTTGTCATACGATCTATCGCTATGACGCGTAAGCTCAGCAAGAAGAACCTCGCCTTCACCAAGTTCGTAGTAGAAGGGGCGCTCATCTGTGTTTCCCTGCTTGATGAACTTGCCGCCGTTCTTCAGCGTGGCATGGAGGTTCGCGGCACGCCACTCTGGATCGCGCAGCTTCTCGATCAATGCTCCCCAAGTCTTCGCTTGTTTCCCATCTAAACCGTCAAACGCTTTTTGGGCTTGCTCAGACAACCAAACGGTGTCTAGAAGTTGGTTCGGGAAATGATTGGCAACAATGAGTCCCAAACCGTTGACAGCGTAATGCGTCTCATCACCCAGATCAATCGCCTCAAACAGCGACCACGCATCATGCTCAGTCAGGTTTCCATTATCAACGCCAAGCAGTGTTCGTAACTCAGCTTCGGTCAGCGTGGCGGACTTGGCCGACTGCAAAGCCCTCACCCACGGCTCCAGTCGGCTGAAATCAAGATTGATCGGGAGTCGTGCAAGGCTGATAAGTTCTTCCGACTGATCGAAGATGTAGGTGATCCGAATCGCCGGCTCGACCATAGCGATCAGCGTCATGTAAGGTACAAAGGCCTTGTAACCACCTGTTGGGTTAAAGACGCGATCATAGGTTTCGGGATGCTTGTTAGCGATCGAGCCGTACAAGGCTTGCACCAGATTGCGAAGCCCAGTACGGCGAAGCGTAGTTCCCTGCTTGACCTGAAGCCCGTCAACAATGCGAACCTCTGGTTCACGCTTGAAGTATTCCTTGCAGAAATCCGCCAATATGCGTGCAGCCAGAACGCCGTCCGGGGTTTCAGTGGCGATAAACACCAGACTATCATTCGGATTCGGATTAACACCGTCGAGAATGCGGGAAATTGAGTTGAGTTCAGCACTGGCTTTTCTTACTGACGCATCATCATGCTTGGCCCGGAGTTCTGCCAGCATATCGCTATAGATGCTATAACCGGGGAAGTCACGGGCCGCGTCCTTGATATCCTTCAAAACGACATCGGTTCCTTTACCGAACAATTTTGCATTGTCGCGGATTGCAGCGCTTGCATTACTAAACACACTGCTGCCGACCGTCGAAACGATACAGATTGGCATTCCATTTCCTTTCATCATGAGGCTTGCCGGCCGCGCACATAAAGTGAGTTGTGTGCCAGCCTAGCAACATACTCACACTGTAGCGCAAGATGTCACAATCTTGCGTTAAGCAAGGACACCTGCGCCGACAACCGTCCAAGCTACCCAACAGGATCGCTCCTCAGCGCGCCAATGCACCACTCGATGTACTGCCAGATGCTGAACATGACAGCGATCAATGCGAAGATCAACGTTTTTCTCAGTCGATCATCGCGGGGTCTTTCGCTAGGGGAACACAATCCATCGCACAGCCTATCACGTACGGTTGATGATCTCAGTGTAGAGGATGTCGGGGTTGTGTGGATAAGGAAGGTTCCGGATTTCTGTTGAGTGCTGCCATCTGCTGAATCGAGGTAATGTCAAGGTCACAACAGGTCAGTTGAATTCTTAATGATTGTGCAGTTGGAACATCATTTTCCAACTGGCGGGTATAGTAAAGATATTTCTGGTGGATGGAGAATCATGAGTATGGCCCGTGTTCAAGACTCAATTATCACGCAGCGTAAGGATCGCATCCTACGGCTGCTGCAAGCTGAATTCCAACTCACTGAGGCAGAGATAGCCACTCGTCTCAATCTCGAGCGAAGAACGGTTAACAACTATCTGCATGAACTCGGCGCCAGAGTAGAAAAAGAGGGCCACTACTGGATGCTTTCGCCCTACCACTTCCGCATCCCGCGTCATTTGGATCTCGATGCCGAACAGGTTGTTATGCTGTATCTCGCGATCCGCTTGTTCGTCAAGCAGTCCGACCGCCGTAGCGAGACCGCTGAAACGTTATTGGCGACGTTTGCCGGCATCCTCAGCGAAGACCTCGCGGCAGGGGAATACTTCACGCAGGCTATGCGAGATCTCGCCGCGCGCCCAGAAGTTAAGGCCCACGAAGATATTCTTCGCACGCTGGCACGAGCAATGATTCAACGTAGACAGGTTGAGATTATCTATCAACCGCTTCAAGGGCGCGAGTTCAAGACCAACTTCTCGCCCTACCTGTTGGAACCGTCGGGTATCGGGTTTGCGACGTATGCGATAGGAGAAAGCAGCATCGTCAGCGCGCTGCGTACCTACAAGGTTGAACGTATTATTTCGGCCAAACTCCTGCAAACAACCTTCGCCATTCCTGACGATTTTCCCGGCCTCGATCTGCTTCGCAACGCGTGGTCTATCTACTACGGCGAGCAGACCGTCCGCGTCGTGTTGCGGTTCTCACCCGACGTGGCTCGGCGAGTCCGCGAGACTCACTGGCGAACTGCATCCGAACCTGAAGCCGACCCCGATTGTCCCAACTCTATTCGCCTGAGCTTCGAGGTAGCGGACACTACCGATCTCAAGCCATGGATCCGTACATGGGGTGCCAACGTCGAGGTGCTGGAACCCCAATCTCTGCGTGACGAGATGATAGAAGAGGTCAGAAAGAACGCCAGCTTGTATGGTTGGCACGTCAGCCACAACGCACCCGATTCCTCTGATCCGAACGATCTGAAAGACTCTCTCGCTCGATTGATGAACCGGAGGCCTCACAGTGACTGATCTTGACTTGTATCCCCATCAACAACGTGCCGCCAATCTGCTGCTTCGTGGCAAGAACGTTATCCTTCAAGCCCCGACCGGAGCAGGCAAAACGTTGGCGGCTCTACTGCCGTGGATGAATCGTCAAACTTTTAAGCGGGACTTTCCCAACCAGTGTATTTACACCGTTCCGATGCGGGTTCTGGCTAATCAGTTTGTCGACGCGTTTGCGCACCTCAATCCGAAGATCCAGACTGGCGAGGACGCGGGCGACCCCGAATTCATCGGGAGCCTCATTTTCACCACCATCGACCAAGTCTTAAGTCGGTTTCTGAACTACCCGTACGGCGTCTCGAAACGCAAGGCAAATCTCTACGCAGCCGCCGTGATGGGCGCGTATCTCGTGTTCGACGAATTTCATCTGCTGGATCCTGCTTCAACCCTACCGACTACCCTCGCCATGCTTAAGATGTTGAAGGGGATTACGCCCTTCATGCTGATGACCGCCACCTTCAGCAGCACGATGCTGAACGAATTAGCCCATGAACTGGATGCTGAGGTCATTCCGGCAACACCGGAGGAGCGCGCCGCGCTGCGCGGCCTGCCCTCACAGCGCAAGATACGTCGCTACGCCATCAGCGCCCAGCCCCTAACAGCGGGGCGCGTCTTGCAAGTCCATGAGAGCCTCACCGAGCGCCGTTCCATCGTTATCTGTAACACCGTTGTCCGCGCCCGCGCCTTATTCGACGAACTGCGCCGGCAGAGTCCTGAGACCAACGTGATCCTACTACACAGCCAGTTCCTGCCCGACGATCGCAAGTCTGCGCAGAATCGGTTGGTCGCGCTGTTCGGTAAGGACGCAAACCGGCAGATCGGAAGCGCGATTGTAGTCGCGACGCAGGCCATCGAGGTCGGCGTGGACATCACCAGCGCGGCGCTCCACACCGAACTCGCGCCCGCCAACTCCATCATCCAGCGCGCGGGTCGCTGTGCACGTTACGAGGGTGAGACCGGCGACGTGACCATCTACCGCTACAGCCTCAAAGACGGTGATCCCATCGACCTCACGGATAACCCCAACCCGTATGCGGGACAGCAGGACATCCTCGCCAAGACGTGGGATGCGTTCTCGGCGCGGGATGGGCAGGCTTTCACGTTTGAACACGAGCAGGACGTATTGACCGAGGTGCATGGGGACAGCGATCGGCTGATTGTCTCCAAGCTCAAGCAAGGCGCGTATCAACATAAAGAGCAGATGTTCGACGTGATGAACGGGCGCCACAACGTCTCGAACGCGTCCGACCTCATCCGCAACGTATTTCAGGCGCGGGTGACGATTTCGAACACCCCGGATTCACTGCTGGAATCGCCTTTCGATGCGCCTGCGTTCGGGCTGCACCCCGGTTCGCTGCAGAAAGCCTTCAAAGAGATAGAAGGGCTGCCCGGCGAGCGGCCGTTCACGATGAAGTACCTCTACGTGATCAAGAATGACTCAACAGACGGCGACAGCCAGACCTATCGGCGCACCGAGTATAAATGGGAACCGGTACGAACTGGGAAAGACATTCTGGGCGCGGCGCTGCTGGTCGTTCACCCGTCGGTGGCGCGCTATGACGCTGAGCGTGGGCTGGTGTTGGGCCAAGCCAGCGACCCGAACGGCTGGCAGGCGTCGATTCCGCCGGCGAAAATCCAAGAATCACACAATCAGTTCACCTTCAAATTGGAGACATACACCCGGCATATTGAACTGGTGTGGGAGGCAGCATTCGGCCCCGGTGGGACGTGGCACGGGGTCGCGGATCTGGCAAGGCGGTTGGAACGACGCTTTGGCTGGGCACCGGGCGATGTCCGCCGGGCGGCCGAGCTGGCCGTGCTGCTGCATGATGTCGGCAAACTAAGCGCCGGTTGGCAGGGTTGGGTGCGCGATTATCAAGCCAAGATTGAGCAGCCTATCACTCCGGGCGAAGCCTATGCCCATACCGAAAGCCATTCAAGAGAACATCGCGACGCCGAGAAGGCGATGAAGCGCCGCCCCACGCACGCAGTGGAGAGCGCGCTGGCGGCTATGCCGGTCTACGTGGCGATGCTGGGCGAAGACCATCCGCTTGTGGAGGCAGTCTACAGTGCAATTGCGCGCCACCATGCGCCGTTCGCCGACAGCAACGGAGAATACCGGTTGATCAAAGGCGCGGTAAGGCAGGTCGCCGCAACATTGGATACCTATTTGGATGGCGTACCGCCCAACGGGTTACAACTCATCGACGAAGCGAATGCCAACGCCGACCCACAGCACGACAACATCGCCAAACCGGAAGGCGGTGACGCGTATTGGGCGTACCTCTTGCTGGCGCGAGTCCTGCGCTTCGCCGACCAAGAAGGGACGAGAGTTGGGGGATTGTGAACCCTCAGCGGGTTTATAGGTTCAGATGTCGAATCTACAAGGGTAGATTCCATATCTTTCAGTACCCTCGACGGGTAATCCACCACTTTGATGCTTGACAGCCTCTAAGAAGAGGCATATTGTTGAGAACAATACGCGTGATCTACAAGAGGAGATAGCATATGGGAAGCAAACCAGCGAATGGGCTTGAAATTAAGCTATCAACAGCAGACTCCGATATTTTGGTGAGCTTCTCAAGACTTAATCATAGCACATTTGAGGAAATCTTAGACCGATTTAAGCGCTCATTTCCACAACCACGCTGTTTAAGGTGGGATCAGTCCCAGAAAGCATGGAGGCTAAACAATCGTTATGCCCCTTACCTTTTGAAATTTCTCAATACGACGATAGGGGCTGATACCACAACCTATCAATTGCCTCTGCTATAAAGGGAGAGATTAGCACTATGACCGACAAAGCGACGTTCTACATTGACAAGACGAGCGGCACGTTTGCCGACACGCTCATCGCCTTCGGGTGGATGCGCGTGCTGGCGGAGCTGCACGAGAGGCAGGAGACCCGCCATGACATTCACCTGCGGGATGACGGCGCGCACTTCACGATTTCCTGCGCGCCCGTGGAGGCCGAGACGTTGGATTCTCTACGCCAGATCCCGCTGTGGCCGGGAAGTGTGCCGATGATTGAAACGCCCAAGAACCGCGACACGATCCCTGCGGGCGTGATGAACAAGGTGGACTATGAGTTTGAGAAGGAGCGCGTTTCGGCCTTCTTTAGCGCAAAGAGCAAGGCACAGGCGGCGGATGCCGCCGTACAGGAACCCCACCGCCATTGGGACATCTTCCGCGCCATCAACCCGGCCGCGCTGCCCGGCTACAACGGCATCCTCAGCGATTGGTGGATGGTACGGGACGCGCAGCCCGACATCATGACCTTGTTACTCCACTTATTCTCGACCTCCCCCAACGACTTCGGCGGGGCGATAGACGGCTGGAAGATGCTCGACAAGGTCAACGGCTGGGGGATCAAGCCACTTTCTACCGGCCAGCAGCTCTACAACCCAGATCAGGGTAAAGGTCAGAACAAAGCCAAGTCCAACGGCTTGAGTGTCGGCAATCTCGATAACTTCTGGCTGCTGGAGTGGCTGAAGATGGTCGGCTTCTACGAGGCGGCCCAAACCCGGCTGGTTCAAGGGGCCAAAGACCGTAAATCGTATGTCATCGCGCCGCGTGAGCTGACCTATGCCGAGCACCGCGAAATCTTCAGCGCCTTTGCCGACTCGATGCGCGTCAGTATGACCTCGATCAAGGGGGATTCATTGGCGGCTTTGCGCTATACCGAGGCGCTGCTGAACTACTTTGACGAACCCAGCCGGCGATTCTCGCTGGGCCGGCGCGGCAGTTTGAAAAAGCGCTTGGTCGCTGGCTTGCACGTCGCCTTTTACAAAGACCTCGGCAACGCCGCTGCGACTATGAACCTCGCGTTTATCGGCCTGCCCGGATGGATCGAAATCCGCCAGCCGGATGCTATCCCACTCTATACCGAGATGGTGCAAGAACTCATCAAACTCGTCGGGCAGTTCGATGAATCACACAGCGACACGACCGAGATGCTGCAAGCCCTGCGCGATTTCGTGTCGGGTGACACGCTTGACGCCCTGTTCCGGTTTACCCGCGCCTTCCCTGTCTATTACATAGGGATGCGCGAACGCAATAAGTACGTTCACGCCATACAAGAGGACATTCTCGAAAGGATCATCACCATGACCGAACCTCGCTACGCCGAAATCTTGGAGGACGAAGGATTCCGTAACATCGCCTACGCCATTCGTGCCAGCACCGTGATTGCCCAGTATCAGAAAGCACAAGGCAACCGCAAATACGACGTGCGCTACGGCCTCGGCCAAGAATTGGCACGCAAATCGCGCTATGAGGCTGACTTCATCACCGCGCTGTCCGATTTCATGTTCAAGTTCAATGCCGAAAACGCGCAGGTGATGGAGGTCACTAAAGGTCAACGCCCGCCATACCGCCGCAGCATCCAAACCAGCGATATCGAGTCGGTAGTAGCGCTCATCGACCGCTTCGGCTCGGAGATCATTGCCAACTTGCTCATCGCCTTTGGCTATGCCCGCCAACCGCGCAAGAACGACGCCGGCGAGGCCGACGACGACAGCGAATAGCAAGCCCGTTTTCCCGTCAGATTATCCGTTTGATACACCTAGAGGAGTCACACCACCATGTCCAACAGCCTGTACAGCATTTCCATCAGCGCCCGCGCCACCCTCGATATGCACAGCCTGAACAACGAAGGCGGCGAAGGTAATCAGATTCAGACCCGCATGGTCAACATCGTAGACCAAGGCGGACGCCTCCAGAACGTCAACGCCATCAGCGGCGATATGTACAAGCACATCCAGTCCGACCACCTGATTCGGCGGGTGCTGGGCGCTGGCCTGCCCATCTGCGCGGGCTGTCGGGAGTTCAATGCCAACCGGATCAACGCCGACAAGGATTTCCTCACCCGCACAGCGGATCTCAACGATGCAGACTTGCTCTCGGAGCTGCTGCGCACATGCGCGGTTGATGATATGGCCGGCATCCTCATCACCGAGGGTAAACGCAGCGTCCCACGCAAGAGCGTGGTCGAATTCGGCTGGGTGGTCGGGGTGCCGGAAGCAGTCACGACCGACAGCTACTTCCACGTCAAGTACGCCAACGAACGCAGCGAAGGCAAGCGGCAGGCTGATCGCGACTCGACTGAAAGCACTGGCTCCAACCTCGGCCAAGCCATCTTCCACCGCCCGGCGTCATCGGGCATCTACGCTGCTATCTGCCATATCGACCTCGCCCGCATCGGCTTTAACGACATCACCCAGACCTACGCCATCTCCCCCGATCAGCGTGCGCTGCGAGCTAAGGTGCTTTTGGAAAGCGTGCTATTCACCTTCCTTGAGCCGAACGGCGCGATGCGCACCACTCAAGCGCCGCATTTGGTCAACTTCGAGGGTGTGGTTAGCTACAGCACCGCCGCCATGCCGGCCCCGACCGTCAGCCCGCTCAAGGACGTGTTCCGGACGCAGGTCGCGGACTTGGCCGGTGTGCTGAACCGCGTTGAGGATGGGGCGGTCGGTGTTGCTGAATTTGATGACCTGACCGGCTTTGGAAACATCCTCACCGATCTGATGGGGTGGATGCCCTACGCACACCAATACGTTTAATCCACGGGGCTGACATCATGTGGGTTCACGCACAGTACGAAGCGACGGCGCTCTTCACGCTCAAGCCAGCGCAGGCGACGTCATCGGGGGGCAAGACACTGCTTGTCCCGACACCCTACAGCATCAAAATGGCGCTGCTCGATATTGCCTGCCGCCTTGACGGAGTAGGCGCAGCGGAGGCGTTTTGGCCGGCGCTGGCGCAGGCGACGCTCGCCATCCATCCGCCGCAGGAGGTTGTCGTGAACAACACGTTTGCCAAAGTGCTGCGTCAACGGCGAAAGGAAGCTGCGCCGGGTGAACAACATGCCGGCTTCTTCGGGAAGACCATCGCCTACCGCGAGTACGCCTACTTTGCCGGTACGTTCGGGCTGGCGGTCGAAACCGGCACGCCGGACGAGGCCGCGCGCATCACCCGCTGGATGCTCAACATCAATTATCTGGGCAAGCGCGGCGGGTTCATCCAAATACAGGGCTGGCCGGAATCGGACGACACGCTTCCGGATGGCTATCTCCCCATCACCGGCGATCTGACCGGCATGGCGATGGACACCGTGCTGACCCAGCTTGACGACACCGACGGCAATGTCAGCTTCGGCAAGGTCAGCATCTACACGAGCGAGGGCATTAGACTGGGCAAGGAGCGCGTCTTAAAGCACGTCGCGCTCCCCTACCGGCGTGTGGGCAGCAGTCGCAGTTACACACATTACCGGCGGCACGATGAATCATGATGACACACCTGCCTCTGCGTGTTCATCAACTTGAGTTTGAGGCCGAAGTCGTGACCCCGATCGAGTTCGGCCCGCAGGCCGGCGCACAGCTTCGCGGGGCGCTTTGGGAGGCGCTCCGCGATGTCGTGGTCTGCGACGACAAGTTAGCGGGCACGCCCCAGCACAGTCTGTTCTGCCCATCGTGCCGGCTCATTATGATGGAGTCGCTCCAAAGCCCGCGTGGAGCCAACCCGCCGCGCCCGTTTGCCATTCGCCCGCCGCTGGACTTCGACGATCATCTGCGCCTCAAACTTGCCACCGGTCAACCACTTCGCTTTGGCGTTAACCTGTATGGCGACGCCGAGCAGTTGTTCCCGTATGTGTGTCAAGCCATCTATAAGATTGGGCAGATTGGCGTGGGTTACGGGCGCGGGCGTTACATCCTGCGACAAGCAAAGGCCCGAAACCCGTTCACCCGGCAGGAGCAGGTGATCCTAAGCGAGGGGCGCTTGCGTGCCTTGCCCGGCGTGCCCATCACCCATGATGACATCGCCGCGGCGGCCCAAGAACTGCCGAAGGATCGTATCACGCTAAGGTGGCTGACCCCCTGTGAGCTGACCGATCAACAGCGGCCTGCGCGCACCCCCCACGCGCATATCCTGATCAGCCGGCTCATCGAACGCATTCAGATGCTGGAGCTGCACTACACGTCGCAACCGCGCGGTCATCCGCAGTGGCGATCTCTGCACCTGCGCTTGCAAGACGTGGCTAGAACGGTATCGATCACCAAGGACAGCACCCGCTGGCTGCACGTCATGAGCGGCTCGCGCCGTACGAATGGACTGAAGCCGATCAGCGGCATCATCGGCGAGGCGCAGTACCGGGGTGAACTTTCCGAACTGTTGTACTGGCTGGTATGGGGAAGCGTGCTGCACGTCGGAAAGAACGTCGTGAAGGGGAACGGTTGGTACGAAATTGACCCGTTGGAATAACAAATTCCAACGGGACATTATGATGGAAGGCATAGGGCGATGACAGCCCAAGACAAGGAGGCCTTCCATGATCGTCAACCACCTCATCGTCGAGACGTTTGGCTGCCATATCGGCAAGCACTCCGAGCGTTTGAAGGTGACTCACAAGGAGGGGGTGCTGCAAGAGGCGCCCCTCCTGCACCTGCAATCCATCCTCATCTCAGGCCGGGGAGTCAGTATCTCCGCGGACACCGTTGAAGCCTGCTGCGAGCGCGGCATTCCAATCCACTTCGTTGACCCGACCGGCTATGTATATGCCTCAGTCATGTCCAACGGCCTGAACGGCACCGCCCTCACCCGGCGAGCACAGCTTGACGCCTATACATCCCCACGGGGAGTGCACTTTGCATGCGCGGTTGTGGACGGCAAGATCTCCAATCAAGCCATCACCCTCAAGTATCTGGCGAAAAACAGGGCAGAGAGCGACCCCGAGGTGTTTGACGCGCTGCGAATCGCCGCTGCTGAAGTTCAGGATCATAGTGCCACGATCGATCTTCTCAGGAGCGGCGAGCTTGACGATATCCGGGCCGCGCTGATGGGCGCTGAAGGGTCTGCGGCGCGACGCTACTGGCAGGCCGCCGGCGTCTTATTCCCGAAGGAGTATGGCTGGCCGGGCCGCAAAACGCGCGGAGCACGTGACCCGATCAACAGCCTATTGAATTATGGGTATGGCATTCTTTACGGCCAGATCGCGCAGGCCGTTGTCTTGGCCGGCCTCGATCTCTATGCCGGATTTCTGCATGCCGACCGTTCAGGCAAACCCAGTCTCGTTCTCGATCTGATCGAGGAATTCAGACAGGTTGCGGTGGATCGGCTGGTGTTTGGCCTGATCAACCGGAACTTCAAAGTCGATCAGGATGCGCAGGGGCTGCTGGATGGCGAAACCCGCAAGCGGCTTGCTGACAAAGTGCTGGAACACCTTGAGTCTGAGGTGCGTCATCAAGGCAAGCGGTACGAACTGCGAACGGTCATTCAAATGCAGGCTCGTGAACTTGCCAGCTTCGTCCGCGGGGAGCGCGATCAATACACCGCGTTCAAGATCAGTTGGTAACGGCTCATGGCGATTAACCCTACGCTCGTGATGTATGACATCGAGGATGACAAGGCGCGCACTAAAATCGCCGACGCATGCCTCGACTATGGGCTGGATCGTGTGCAGTTCAGCGCCTTCATCGGCCAGCTAAGTCGCAATCACCAGCAGGAGCTGATGATGCGGATCGAGCAAATCTTGGATGACCGGAAAGGCCGCGTTCAGCTGATCTCGATCGGGCAGCAGGAATGGAAGAACCGTATCGTCATCGGAGGTGAGTATGACTAGTTTGGAAGCCGCCCAGCCGTTCACCGTCACAGACCTCAAGCAGCACATTTACTGTCAGCGCATCTCCTACTTCCACTTGTGCCTGCCGGATATACGCCCGGTGACGCGAAAGATGAGCATCGGTATCGAACGCCATGTCGATGAGCGCAAGCGGGCCGCGCGGCGGACGATGGCGATGTACGGGCTGACCGAGGGTGAGCTGTTGTTCGACGTCGATGTGACATCCAGCCGGTTAAATTTGGTGGGGAGACTGGATCAGTTGGTCATCGCGGCCGACGAACTCATCGTGGTGGACTACAAAGTCGCCAGCCGCCACGGGAAGCATCAAGAAGTGCAGTTGGCCGCTTATGCCATGATGGCCGAAGAGTCCTATCTGCTGCCCGCAAAGCGTGGGTTCATCTATTTGACCAAGGCCAAAAAAGCCGTCGAAATCCGCATCAGTTCGCAACTCCGGAAAATCGTGGAGTCGGCACTGCAAGAAATGACAGTCATTCAGCAGACCGAACGGATGCCGCAGCCCACCGAATGGCGTCAGCGCTGCCTTGATTGCGAGTTCAGGCGCTTTTGCAACGACGTCTAACAGGCGTTCGCAACTCTTCCGCATAATGAATACAGCGGAAGAGTTGCGAAATAAGGTATAATGAGTTACAAATCTAGAAAGATCGCAATCATGAATGACTGCACAGAAGCCGTTCTACGGCTCAAAACAGAGAGTAGAGGTCAAATCAGCCCAGAACGTACATACAGACGCGTCAGGCTTCTCACAGCCAAGAACCCGCAGAGGGTACTGAAAC
>JACFMY010000171.1 GCA_019455155.1 Caldilineaceae bacterium | reverse complement strand
GTAATGATCAACATCAAGCCCAACAACAGCGCAAAACCGACCATGTGGATCAGTCCTTCGCGTTCAGGGCTGACACGCCGGCCGCGAATCGTCTCGATCAAGATAAAGAGCAGCCGCCCGCCATCCAACGCCGGCAAGGGCAGCAGGTTCGTAATCGCCAGGGCGGCGCTGAGCACAGCCGAAAGACGCAGGATCGGGAACCAGAAGCCCGTGTCAATGGTAGCCGTTACCGCATCGCCGACCAATTGCGCGATACCAACTGGACCGCTGATCTGTGCTTCCGCCGGCGAAAGCTGGCCAAGGATGAGCAAAACCGGCAGTTGAAGCACCAACAGCGCGTATTGCAGGGTGTCAAGCAGACCACGCCAGAGTCCAACCAGGAAATCAGTCGCCCCCATGCGTGTGACATAGGTGATCTGGACACCGAGCGCGCCCTCGCCGGGCGGCGGATCGGCACGGGGCGTTGCGGTCACCTGCACAAACTGGCCATCGCGCCACAGACTTAGCATCACCGGTTCGCCCAGGTGGGGACTAACCGCCCGATTCATGGGGAAATCATAGGTGATCAGGCTGTCGTTCACCGTGAACACGATGTCGCCGGGTTGGATGCCGCCCGCGTCGGCCGGACTGTCCTGGACGACCCCTGTCACCTGTGTCATCAGCGCCGGCACGTACTCGCCTGCCGTGATTGCCTGCCATGCCGCGCCGGCATCCGCAACCGGCAGTGCGACAGTCCTACCGTCGCGCCCCACCAGAATCTCTGATGGACCGGACGCGGTGGCCGGCCGCAATATGGTGAAATCGGCGTCCCTTTGAGCAGGAACCTGAGCAGGTGTGCCTGCCAGGTCCAATACGACATCGCCCGGCTGTAGCCCAAGCTGCTCGGCCGCTGGACTGACCGTTACCAGCTGTGGAAAGCCAGCTGGGGCCGGAAAGCCTAACGAATAGCTTGCCGCAAACAAAACGATGGCCAACAGGGCGTTCATAGCAGGACCGGCAATCAACGTCGCCGCACGGCCGCCACGCCGCGCAGCATTAAAGGAACCGGCCGACATATCGCCGGCATCTTCGCCCTTCATGCGCGCGAAACCACCAAACGGCAGCAGATTCAGGGTGAAGTCAGTGCCGTCATAGGTAAAGAGCTTGAGAAGCCGCGGCGGATAGCCGAAGCCGAACTCTTCTACAACAATGCCGTTTCGTCGCGCGACCCAGTAATGGCCCAGCTCGTGGAAGAACACGAGGATGCCCAGGACAACGATGAACGAGACGACGGTGATCAATGTACTTTCCATGTAACAATACCTTTCGCCATCCTAATTCTGTCTGGCGTATGGTGCATTATAGTCGGGAATGGCCTCACCCCGAAACTATGCCTATGATGCCGAGACGGCAACACGAGTGCCGACGGCCGCGCCCAAAAGCGCCTGCTGTACCGCGCCCTCAACCAGGCCGCTACAGATGACCAATTCCAGTTCCGGCTGTCGCTCTACCATTGCCAACGCCTGGCTGACTTTGGTAACCATGCCGCCGGTGACGTCGACGCCGTGGCTGCTGCCAAGCCCTGCCGCCACCGCGGCCAGCGTCTCCGGCGTGATCACGTCGATCCGCTTCGCGTCAGGCTCTATGATCGGATCGGCCGTGAAGATGCCGTCGACCTCGCCGGCCAATATAATGCGCTGCGGCTGCAAAAACGTGGCCAGCTGCGCGAAGATCTCCTCCGTGCTGGCAATCGTGCCACCCCGCACACTGTCCAGCGCCACGTCACCGAAGACGACCGGCGTCAAGCCTCGTTCCAGCGCCTGGGAGACCGTATCCTCAGGTCCCGCGACCACGTGACCGTCGGCGCAACGCAGGGCGACGCCGGGCTGAATGCTCCACGCAGGCACGCCGCTGGCAAGCAGCTCGGCAACGACGATCCGGTTGAGCCGTGCCGCCGCATCCGCGGTGGCTGCAAAGCCATACCACTGGTCAGGCGAGCGCACACCCGCGCGCGTGCCATATTTGCGACCGTAGACATGGCCAAAGCTGCCCGATCCATGGCCGATGACCAGCCGCATACCGGGCGCCTGGCGCAATGTCCCAGCAATCTCGTGGGCCAGCCGGCCGATCACATCGAGCCGCGGCCTCTCTGCAATACGCTTGTCAGTGATGAGGGAACCACCAAGTTTGAGAAAGACGGTCTGCATCGCCAAGCTTACTTTACCCAGTATATCCGCCGGCCACAAGTGGCAAATAGTGCAGATGTGCGGCGTACAACTACTATGCCGCTACGCGGCAGCCTTGTCTGTGAGCGCCATCCGTAATGTTGTGCACAGCAGCGCGTCTTCTTCAGCTTCTACGGTACGGGGATCAAATACCAGGTGATCCCTCTGAATGCGGCACACAACCGGCGGGTGCAGGTGGCGGAGGCGCTCCGCAACCGCCGCAGGCGCGGCATGGGGCACCGCCAACAGCCACGTTGGCAGCGTTTCGCCGGGTAAACTGCCGCCGCCGACCGCGCTTTCTCCTTGCCAGAGCTGCGCGGTGAGACCTGCCGCCGCCAGCTGTTCCAGCCAGCTTTGTGCGCGCGCCTTCAACTCCTCAGCCGTGGCCGCGATCATGCGCCAGACAGGGATCTCCGTGGCGGCCGTGCCACGTTCGTAGCTACGCAGCGTAGCATCCAATGCCGCCAGGGTGAGCTTGTCCACACGCAGGGCACGCGCCATGGGATGGAGGCGCAGCTGTTGAATCAACTGCTGGCGGCCGACGATAATGCCGGCCTGCGGCCCTCCCAAGAGCTTATCCCCGCTAAAGGTGACAAGGTCAGCGCCCGCGGCCAGGCTTTCCTGCACCATGGGTTCAGGCGCCAGGCCATAAAGTGTTGTGTCCAGAAGGGTGCCGCTGCCCAGATCGTCGATAAGTACCAGCCCCTGTTCGTGGGCCAACGTGGCCAGATCGTCCAGTGACGGCATAGTAACAAAGCCGATCTGCTTGAAATTGCTGCTGTGGACACGCATGAGCGCGGCCGTAGTAGGGGTAACAGCCTGGGCGAAATCACGGAGGTGGGTACGGTTGGTCGTGCCGACCTCGACGAGGCGGGCGCCGCTTTGCCGTAGCACATCAGGGATGCGAAAACCGCCGCCAATCTCCACGAGCTGGCTGCGGCTAATGAGCACCTCACGATCCTGGCAGCGGGCACTTAGGGCAAGATAGACCGCGGCTGCGTTGTTGTTGACAACCATGGCATCCTCGGCGCCTGTGAGCGCACAGAGCAGCCGCCGTGCATGGTCATGACGGCTGCCACGCTGGCCCGCGTCCAGGTCATACTCAAGATTCGAGTAGCCCGCGGCGACCGCCGCCATGGCCTTCTGGGCCGTTGCGCTCAGGGGCGCCCTGCCAAGGTTTGTGTGGATAATGACGCCGGTCGCGTTGATGACGGGCCGCAGCGAGGGTGTGGCCTGCTCTGCTAGCATAGCCTCGATACGCGCGGGCCACTGGTCGGGCGCAGGCGCGGGTTGGCCCTGGCTGATGGTCTGGCGAGCAGCTGCGAGCACGGCGCGCACAGCTTCCGTGACCGCAGCCGCGCCATGCGCGGCGACCAGCGCGGCCACCGCCGGCTCGTGCAGCAGCGCATCGACTGCGGGCAGCTTGCGGTATTCGGCCTGGTGATTGTGCGGTTGCTCTGAACTGTACGCCATAAGCGATCCTTGTGCCGGCACGGATACAGTAGAATGTGTAGCCAACCGCGCCGGCGCCGTTTCTATGATAGCAAAGAAAAAAACGCCCGGAATTCCGAAACGGCGGGAATCTCCAGGCGTATGATCAGTCCATTCGGATGATCTGCCTCGTCTGATACAATGGTGGGCGAAAAGGGACTCGAACCCCTGACCTCCTCGGTGTAAGCGAGGCGCTCTAACCAGCTGAGCTATTCGCCCGATCTAGGTGCTGCGAGGTTGCACTATACCGGCATCGCTATGCTTTGTCAAAACCAGGGCTGATCCATCCAGGGGAATTTTGGGAGCGAGACAGGTGTGTAGGGGCGCGCAGATCCGGATCACGGCAGGGAGCGTTGCCAGATGAAATGTGCGGCGGACTGTGCTGAAACGCGATCCGTAGCGGTCGGGGCTTGACAGGGTTGGCGGCCGGAGGTATGATTTGGTTGGTTGACTAACCAAATTGGTGGAGGAGCGATATGGCACGCGAGCGCGGGGAGACGCGCGAACTGCTGGTCGAGAAGGCCAAGCAGCTGTTCTACCAACAAGGATATCGCCAGACGACGCTAGCCAATATTGCCGACGCGGCGCAGGTGCCGGTGGGTAACATCTATTATTACTTCCGGACCAAGGAAGATCTGGCCAAAGCGGTCATCGAGAATCATGTAGCCGATCTGCAGGCGTTGTTCGGCAGTTGTAGCGCGCTGCCTGATCCGCGGGAGAGGCTGGGGGCGTACATCAAGTCTAGCCTGTCGATAATGGATGAAGTGGTCCACTACGGCTGTCCCTATGGTAGCCTCTGCGCCGAATTGGAGAAGGAGGATGGCGCGCTGGCCGAGGCAGCGGCCAAATTGCTCAATCTTCCTGTGGAGTGGGCAACAGAGCAGTTCCTGGCGTTGGGCAAGGGGGAAAAGGCACGTGAGCTGGCGCTTGACCTGGTCACAGCACAACAGGGGACACTGCTCCTGACCAATACACTCCGTTCGCCGGAGCTGCTCAAGTCTCGAGTGGCACGGCTGGTGCATTGGGTTGGGCAGGTATAGGCGCACGCGCCGTCTTTTTTTGTCCAGAAATTTGGTCAGTTAACTAACTGAATTGGGTCGATCTCCGCTGCCGATCAACATTGATCTGCGGAGTTGGCTAGTCATCTGCCGCCATCCCGGCGGCGCCTACCTATCTATTCGCTTTACTATTGCAAGGAGATTCACAGATGTCTTCCACTGCCCCCACGATTGCAAATCTGGGCACCCAGCTCGAAGAGCTCGCCGCGGGCTTTGCCGGCAACGCGCCCGCTGATGTCACCGCCAGCTTTGGCCAGGCAATCGAACAATTGGCCACGTCGGGCATTCTCGAGCAGAGCCTGAAGGCCGGTGAGAGCGCTCCAGACTTCACCCTGCCCAACGCCACGGGTGGAGAGGTTCACCTGGCTGATCTGCTGGCGCGCGGGCCCGTTGTGCTGACATTCTACCGCGGCGAGTGGTGCCCCTGGTGCAACCTCACGCTGCGCGCCTACCAGGCTGCCCTGCCTGAGTTCCAGCGCTACGGCGCACAGTTGGTGGCTATTTCACCTCAGACGCCCGACAACTCACTGGCATCGGCCACGAACAAGGAGCTGACCTATCCTGTTTTGAGTGATGCCGGTAACAGCGTCGCACGCCAGTACCGGCTCGTCTACAAGTTCTCGGATGAGCTCAAGGAGGCTACGCTCAAGCTGGGTGTTGACCTGCAGCAATTCAATGGTGATGACCGCTGGGAGCTGCCCCTGGCCGGTACATTCGTGATCGGGCAGGACGGCAAGGTGAAGAACGCGTTTGTCGACGCGAGCTTCATGAAGCGCATGGAGCCATCTGCTATTCTGGAGACGCTGCAGCAGCTCTAGTCGTTGCGGCGCCAACACCACCTGCCGGTGGTGGGCTGCCGCCGCAAGGTATCCAGCTTAGACTGTCCTGTGTGGTTTGGGATTGACCGCAACAGGCAAGGGGCCCAACTCGTTTTGGTTGGGCCCCTTGCTTTGTACGCTCAGTTTGCTGTGTGCGGTGCGGCCGTGGTTGGCCTGCGGCTACCGCCGGCGCAGCGAGAACACCGCTGTGGTGCTAAGCAAATTCTTGAAGGGGCCGACCTGCACGCGCACGCCCCGGTTCATATAGATCTGTTTGTCGATGGCGATGTCAATCTGGTCACAGAAGCGCGCAAAGTCGGTAATCGTAAAGGGCTGGCGCCGCGGGGTCTCGTACCACGGCTGCGGCAGATCGACGGCTACGGGTATACGGCCGGTAAAGAGCAGCTCGAGACGACAGCGCCAGTGACCCCAATTGGAAAAGCTAACGATGGCCTGGCGACCCACACGCAGCATCTCGTTCAGGATCATGGCCGGATCATCGAGAAAGGGGAGCGTCTGGCTCAGAATAACGGTGGCGAAGCTCAGGTCTGGATAATCCGCGAGACCTTCCTGCAAGTTTCCCTGGCGTACGCTCAGCCCACGGCGAACACAGGCCAGGACGCCTGCTTCACTTAGCTCGATGCCGCGACCCTGCACCTTCTTGCGGTCGCGGAGATGTTCCAGCAGTTCGCCATTCCCGCAGCCCAGATCCAGTACCCGCGATTCTGGTTCCACCATATCCGCGATGGCGCGTAGATCCGGGCGCAAAGCAGAAGATCGCCACGGGGCGGCCCCAGCCGGCCCGCTCAGAGAGGTTGTCATAGGTGCGAAAGCCGCTTTCTATGGTCACCGTAGGGCAAGGCGCTCGCCATCAGGCCAGGTTCTCGGCCAGCCTGCTGTGATGCGCCGGCGATCCGGCCGTGGCGCGTTTGGCCGCGCGCACCTTGGATCCGGCCGGCAGCGCAATCCGCTCTTCACGGACCAGGCGGTCCAGGAAGCTGCCCAGGAGATTGGTCATCGTCTCCACTTCCAGCAAGAACGCATCGTGCCCCCAGGTACTCTTCACATCTAGATAGGTTACGTCAGTGTCCGCAGCCGTGAGTGCGCTGACCAGTTGCTTGCTGTGATAGCTGGGATAGAGCCAGTCGCTGGTGAAGCTGATCACCAGAAACTTCAGGTGGGACGAGCCGGCGAATGCCGCGGCCAAGGCACCTGTCGGCTGCGACAGGTCAAAATAATCCATGGCCTTGGTGATGTAGAGATAGCTGTTGGCGTCGAAGCGCTGGGTAAATTTGTGGCCGTTGTATTTCAGATAGCTCTCGACCGCGAACTCGGTATCGAACTCAAAACCATATTTCTCCATTCCCTGGAGCCGGCGTCCGAATTTGAGTTGCATGGATTCTTCGCTGAGGTAAGTGATGTGGCCCACCATGCGCGCCACAGCGAGGCCGGCATCGGGCTTCTGGAGCCGTTCGTAATATTCGCCGTGATTCCACGCAGGATCCGCGTAGATGGCCTGGCGGCCCACCTCGCTGAACGCGATGAGCATCGGGCTGTGTTGCGCGGTGGTGGCAATGGGGATGGCCGAGCATACGCGGTCCGGGTGGCGCGCCGCCCACTCCAGTACCTGCATGCCTCCCATCGAGCCGCCCGCCACACAGAGGAGCTTGTCGATGCCCAAATGGTCGATCAGTTCGATCTGAGCCTTTACCATATCGCCGATGGTTACGACGGGAAAACGCAGGCCATAGGCTTTGCCGGTGGTGGGATCGATGCTGGCTGGACCTGTCGAGCCGTAGCACGAGCCGATGACATTGCTGCAGATCACAAAAAACCGGTCTGTGTCAAAGGCTTTGCCGGGGCCAATACAATCTTCCCACCAGCCGACTTTGTCGGGATCGCCGTCTAGATAACCGGCGGCATGGGCGCTGCCACTGAGCGCGTGGCAGATCAGGATGGCATTCGAGCGGTCCGCGTTCAACCGGCCGTAGGTCTCATAGGCAAGCGTGACGGGCCCAATGGACGCGCCGCTCTCAAGACAGAAGGGTTCGTCTTCAGCAAAGGTAAGGCTCTGGGTCTGAACGGGCCCCACAGTAGCGTTGTCTGACATGACAGTCTCCTCTCCGAATGCGTTACAAGCAGTATGGCAGGGAGTGATCAGGTTGCCTATGGGGCGCGGCGCCTGCACAGGCCACCCGATCACTCCTTCATCCTTTACTTGGTAGCCGCATGCAACGCCTGATCCAGATCCCACAGGATGTCGTCGATCTCTTCCAGGCCGACGCTCAGGCGGATGAAGTCAGGTGAGACGCCGGCGGCCTTCAACTCTTCGGGAGTGAGCTGGCTATGCGTCGTGCTGGCCGGGTGAATGGCCAGGCTCTTGGCGTCACCTACATTGGCCAGATGGCTGAACAGTTTCAGGCTGTTAATGAACTTTTGGCCGGCTTCCACGCCACCCTTGATGCCGAACCCCAGGATCGCGCCCACGCCATTGGGCAGGTACTTCTTGGCGCGTTCGTGGTCGGGATGGTTAGGCAGACCGGGATAGGTCACCCAGCTGACTGCGCTGTGGTCGGCCAGGAATTCAGCGACACGTTGGGTATTGTTGCAGTGGCGCTGCATGCGCAAGCTCAACGTTTCGATACCGGTCAGCGTGTTCCAGCTGTTGAAGGGCGCCTGGCAGGCGCCGATATCGCGCAGAATCTGGACGCGCGCCTTGATGATAAAGGGCGGCAGTCCCGCGGCCAGCAGGTCAGCGTAGACGAGGCCATGGTAGCTGGGGTCGGGTGTCGTGAAGTTCTCGAACCGGCCGCTGCGCCAGTCGAAGTTGTTGCCGTCTACGATGGCGCCGCCGATGGCCTGGCCATGGCCGCCAAGGAACTTGGTCGTGCTGTGGGTGACGATGTGGGCGCCCCACTCAAACGGCCGACAAAGGTACGGGGTGGCAAAGGTGTTGTCGATCATGATTGGGATCTTATGGGCTTCGGCAATGGCCGCGATCTCCTCAAAGGCGAAGACCGTAATGTCCGGGTTGCCCAGTGTCTCCCCGTAAATGATCTTAGTATTGGGGCGAATCGCCCGTTCGAAGTTGGCCGGGTCGCTGGGATCGACGAAGGTGACATCGATACCGATGCGCGGAAAGGTGTAGTTGAACTGGTTGAAGGTACCGCCATAGAGCCGGCTGCTGGTGACAATATGGTCGCCGGCGCTGCACAGGGTCAGGATCGCCATGGTTTGCGCGGCATGGCCGCTGCTGGCCGCGAGCGCGGCTGCCCCGCCTTCCAGATCAGCGATGCGCTGTTCGAGCACATCGGTGGTGGGGTTCATGATGCGCGTGTAGATGTTGCCTAGCTCTTTCAGGGCGAAGAGATTGGCCGCGTGGTCTGTGTCGCGGAATTGGTAGCTCGTGGTTTGGTAGATGGGTACGCTGCGGCTGCCGGTCGTTGGATCCGGCGTCTGGCCGGCGTGAAGCTGGCGGGTGGCAAACCCCCATTTTCGCTCGTTGTTCATCGAAATTGGCTCCTTCAATGTTTGGGTGTGCCCGCATCATCATGGCGCCTGGCGTAACGAGCTGGAAACCCATTGCGTTCCGCCAGCCAGCGAGCCCAGCAGTCTCTTGTGTTTGCTGCCGGCGCTCCATAAATCTGCTGCACACATAGCATATAGAAAAAACAACCCCTCTCGTCCGGTGGATGAGAGGGGGCGTCGGTCAAAGCCTTCTGCTCCTTGCTTCCCGGGCAACAAAAAATCCCCATGGTGGGGATGAGCAGAACGGTTTTCGCCACGTTCTCTCATCTTCCAGAACTTGTCTGCCGGAATTGGCACCCTTAACGCGCCGTTTGCACCATTGCACTAAACGTCGCCGGGTTGCCGAGGCTTCATCGGGCCGGTCCCTCCGCCTCTCTGGATAAGAGTGACGCTATTCGTTTGTTGCGGCGATGGTACACGACGCACCGCGTTCCTGTCAAATCGTGGAATTGCGCGCTTGACGGCCATCACCAGGCGCTACGGAATCCACGGCTGGGCTCAGCAAATGGGAGAGGTCCAAGGGTTGCACTTGCCACAGACGGCGATTTCAAGCACAATCGGGCTGTAGTGGAACGGTAGATCGTTACGATCAGATTCGATAAGAGCCAGCCAATGATTCGCATCATCTGCCGGCGCGGCGATGGTCGCGTCGCAATGGATGTCCCAGTCTCGGAACTCGCCCACCTGTTGCAGGAGCCCGACACCAGTACTTGGGTAGACCTTCAGGCGCCCACTGAGGAAGAGTACAAGAGAGTCCTGCAGGATGTCTACGACTTTCATCCCCTGGCTATCGAGGATGCGATTCGGGATCTACATCTCCCCAAGCTGGACGACTATGGGAGCTACCTCTATCTTGTCTTTCATACGGTGAGCCTGGGCGACGAACCCATGGACGTGCACACGGACGAGATCGACGTCTTTCTGGGCGAGAACTACCTGGTAACCATCCACGAGGCCGAGCGGCGGTCGATTGAGCGCTGCTGGTACGCTCAGCACCATTCCCAGGCGGGCCTGGCGCGGGGCGCGGCCATGCTCCTTTACGAGCTCCTGGACAGCCAGGTCGACACCTATATTCCCATTATTGATAGCTTCGAGGAACAGCTTGAGAAGTTAGGCGACGAAATCTTCCTCTCAAGCGACAGCGAAAAGGAAATGCTGGACCGGCTGCTGACCGCCAAGAGTAGCTCGCTGCGCCTGGTGCGTATCCTGGCGCCCCAGCGAGAGCTGCTCGGCCGGCTATCCACGGGTGACTATGGCGTCATTCCAACCACCGTGCGCATGTATTTCCGCGATGTCTATGACCATCTGGCTCGCCTCGTTAATCTCGCCGAGAGCATGCGCGAGCTGTCCAGCAGCACCATCGAAACCCACCTGGCGCTGGCAAACAACCGCATGAACGAGGTCATGAAGATGTTGACCATGGTCTCCACCATCTTCATCCCACTTAGCTTCATCGCCGGCGTCTACGGCATGAATTTCCATCAAATGCCCGAACTGGATCAACCCTGGTTCTACCCTCTGGTCTGGGTATTATTCATTGGGATTGCCGTGACGATGTTGATCGTCTTTCGGCGCCGCCGCTGGATCTGACCTGATTGCCGGATCCAGCCACCTGGGGCCGCAAGCAGCACGACTATGCAATATGCGTGACCGAAGAAACCTGCCCAACATCGATGAAACGCTGCGGCGCACCTGGCGGCGGCGTCGTGAGGATTATTCGGCTGGCGGCGTGGCCTATCGATGGAGTGCGTCCCAGGAACTAGAAGTGGCGTTGATTGCCACGCAGAATGGTATGCGGTGGCAGCTCCCCAAAGGCACCTGTGAAGAAGACGAGAGTGCACAAGAGACGGCGGTCCGCGAGGTAGAGGAAGAAGTGGGGTTGAAGACCGTCTGCGAGCGCTTCTTGGAATCGATCGAGTACTGGTATTGGGATACCTATCGTAAGCACACGCCGGAATTGGTCCACAAACGGGTCGACTTCTACCTGCTGCGCGTTGTGGGCGGCGAGCTAAGCGATAAGAGTGTGGAAGTGGACAGCGTGGCCTGGTTCACATTCGAGCAGGCGCTGGATCTGCTCACGTACGCCAGCGAGCGGGCTGTGGTGGTCAAGGCAGCCTGTTATCTGCGCGGCGACGAACAGGAGAGCAATCAGCGCTGATACGCCCCGCTTTCCTCCCCGTAACCGGTCAACTCCACGTAGCCACGCCCGGTTACGCGCTCCCCTTGCAGCGTGCCCTCCACCTGTGCGGCGCCTTCCCAATAGACAAAGTTGACATCCATCTCCTGGTCCGGAAAGAGCGGCACGACACTCACCCGCATTGCCAGTTCCGGCGCGTCGATGATCCACCCGGACGAATAGGTGATCCCGGTACGCGGGCTGATCCACTCGCCCGTCGCCTGAATATGGAAATCTGACTCTCTGAGCGTCACGCGGCGGTTGTCAGGATTCACATAGGTGCCTTCGACGTAGGGTAGCGTGCCGCCGTCTCTGGTACGGATTTGATAGAGCATCAGGGCAGCGCCGTTGTCGAACTGGACGCTGAACCAATCCCAGCCCACGGCATCTTCGCTCAGCGCGCTGGTGCCAAACTCATGGTCCATCCAGCTTTGCCCCTGAACCGCGATGGTACGGTCGCCAACTACGACGGTCCCCTCGGTCTGTAGCCCGATCAGGCTGTAGTAGTAGCTGGCATTGCCCGCTTCCGCGCCTTTTTGGTGCAGCCCATTCTCGCCGTGGGGTACCGGCGGCCGCGTCTCGCGCAACGTCAGGTCAATCTGTAACGGCCCCTCAGCTCCCACCTCCTGGGCCTGTAGGCGGATAACCCCTGGCTCTATCTCCGTGGCTGTCCAGTCTTCCAGCCAGACCTGGAACCGAGGCTCAACCTGCGCGCCGGCCAGGCCGCCCGCTCCCCGGCTATACCGGTCATAGCTGGTGTGTTTCCGCTTCCCGCCGTCTGACACGGCAAAGTGCGCCATATAGACCTGGTTGGTGGCGAGATCGGAAACGCGCTGCGGCATGTCCCCGGTCAAGGCAATACGAAAGAAGGTTAGCTGGTAGCCGAAGTCCGTGCCATCGGCTGCGGCCAGATTGCCGGTGTAGTACCACCACTCCGTACGATAGGCAGGATGGGGCCCGTGGTCGCGCGGAAAGGAGAGCTGCCGCTGGCTGGCGGCCCGGGCGTAGCTGGCGCTGTCCGCAGCGCTCAGGGCCTCTACGACACTGGCGCTGACCGGCTGCCCCGCGGCCGCGGCTGTACAGGCAGCCAGCAGTAGCGCCGTAAGCAGGAGGGTGACGGCGGTGAAGGTGTGAAGCCCCCGGAGAAGGATATTTCCCTGGTGTTGATTGTGTCCATCCGTGCTGCATCTCTTCATGTGATGAGCATGCCAGAGAACGGTAGATAGTTCTGTCAGTGTCTGTCCCATCTGCTTTGCCGGCATCTACTTCGGCAAGGAGTCCAATATAGATTGGATGTTCGTTAGGAAGCGGAGTACACTGTTGTGCTATGTCGCAACGTTTTGTCTCTCCGACCAGCGGCGCTGGGCCACGGCCGACGCCGTTGCCGGGCCGCCTGGGCCGGGCCTTGGAACGACTGGGTGGGGTCGGTGTCCGCACCAAGATCCTGGGCATGATCCTGTCCTTGACCATTGTCCTCGGTTTAGGCGTCACACTGCAGGTGCGCCTGGTAATGCGCCAGGCTCTGCTGGCCGAGCTCGACAACCGCGGATATGCCGTGACCAGCGACCTGGCAGGACGCAGTGAGGACCTGCTGGAGCGGTTGGACGTGCCGGGGCTTACCCGGCTGTTCTACCAGACCGCCAGCAACCACGATGACATTCTCTATGCCTTCGTGCTCGACGCGGAGGGAAAGGTAGTGACATATTTCGGCTATCTGCCGCCGCCCGCCGAGCTGGTGGCCATGGCCCCCGTGCGCGAGCCAAACCATGCCTATAC
>JACFMY010000170.1 GCA_019455155.1 Caldilineaceae bacterium | reverse complement strand
CGCCAGTCTCAATCCGATGTTTGAGCCTGGCCAGCGGGTTGTGGTGGCGCCCTATGTACCCTGCCTCCACTGTACGAGCTGTCGCCGGGGCCACTACAGCCTATGTGACAGGCTGTTTGAGGCCTTTCCCGAGCCGGGTGGCTTTACCGAGATGCTGCGCGTGCCCTCACGGATTGTCGAACAGGGCGTGCTCACAGTCCCTGACCATCTTGACGACGCTACGGCCTCGCTGACTGAGCCCCTTGCCTGCTGTCTGCATGGCCTGGAAGCGATCCATGTGCAGGCTGGAGAATCCTTGCTCATCATCGGCGACGGGCCCATGGGCCTGTTGCAGGCGATGTTGGGCAAGCAGCTGGGCGCAGCTCCCATTATCCTGAGTGGCATGGCGCCCCACCGGCTCGACTTCGCACGCCAGATCGCTGATGTGGTTGTCAACAGCAGGACCGACGATCTGGGGGCAGCGGTCAACGAAGCGACAGGCGGCGGCGTCGACAAGATCGTCGTCTCGGTCGCCAGCGAAGAGGCCGTACACGGGGCGATGCCATTCCTGCGCAAGGGCGGCGCCATCAATCTCTTTGCCGGGATGCCGCAGGATGCTGCTGTGACGGTTTCTTCCAGCCGTATTCATTATGATGAACTCACGGTTCTTGGGACATTTGGTTTCTGGCCGGTCCATTTTCGCCGGGCATTGGAGCTCTTGAGCAGCAAGGATTTTCTGTGCCCTGGTTTTGTGACCACCACCGTGACGCTCGATAATATGCGAGAAGCGCTGGAGGCGGCCGGCCGCTATGAGGGCATCAAGGCAGTCATGCTAAGGGATCCGGCGCCGTAGCATTAGGTCGGCCGGGACGTGGCAGACGTATATGGCTATCAGTCCAGTTCACACCTGCGAGCGCAGGTGGGGGCCAGTATCCGCGGGCAGCAGGTGACGGGCTCCAGCATGGAGCCGGTCACCGCTTGCCCCACAGCAAAAGGGGTTTTCGGTGGTTGCGCATCTATTTGATTCATTTACCCTGCGCGGTGTTTCGTTCCGGAATCGTATCGGCGTTTCGCCCATGTGCCAGTATAGCGCGGAGGATGGCTTCGCGAACCAGTGGCATCTCGTTCATCTGGGCACGCGCGCAGTGGGCGGCGCCGGGCTCATCATCAGTGAAGCAACTGCGGTACAGCCGCACGGGCGTATTTCGCCCCACGATCTAGGTATCTGGAAGGATGAGCATGTGCCGGCTCTGCGTGAAATCACACGCTTCCTGGTGGAACATGGCGCGGTGCCCGGCATTCAGCTGGCACATGCGGGGCGGAAGGCGAACACGTCGCGCCCCTGGGAAGGTGGCAAGCCGCTCCCAGAGCCGGCGCAGGGTTGGCCCGTCGTAGGGCCTAGCGCCATCGCTTTCCGGGAAGGGTACCGTACGCCACACGCGCTGACGATGGACGAGATCAGCGAGCTAAAGGCCGCATATCGTGCGGCGGCGGTCCGCGCAGTGGCAGCAGGCTTCCAGTTAATCGAAATCCATGCCGCGCACGGCTATCTCCTGCACAGCTTCTATTCACCGCTCTCCAACCAGCGCGAGGACGCTTACGGCGGCAGCTTTGACCATCGCGTGCGGCTCGTGCTTGAGGTGGCGCGGGAAATCCGCGGTGCAATCCCCGAGACCATGCCCCTTGCCGTGCGCCTGTCGAGTACAGATTGGACCCCAGGTGGCTGGACACTGGAAGACACAGTCGAGTTGGCCAGGCGCCTCAAAGCGCAGGGCGTCGATCTCATCGACTGCAGCTCAGGCGGCAACGTGGCTACAGCGGTCGTGCCGGCCGCGCCTGGATACCAGGTGCAGTTTGCACGGGCGGTCCGCGCCGGCGCAGAGATTGCGACCGCGGCCGTAGGATTGGTCACGCAGGCGGAGCAGGCCAACCAGGTCGTGGCCCGGGGTGATGCCGATATTGTGTTGCTAGGACGTGAGGTGCTGCGCAATCCGTATTGGCCACTGCAAACAGCACAGGCGTTGGGACGTACCGTTGCGCCGCCACCTCAGTACGCGCGTGCATATTGAGGATTTCGGGTTGGCCGTCCCATCGTCAGGCCTGGCGCCAGTGCCAGCCAATGGAATTGACGTTCTCAAAATGCGCCGGCGCGGGCGACCCCGCCGCGCATGGTCACGGTGCGGCCTGGCAGGCAAAGGCTGCCAACACCCCTGCCGTATAGGTGTCGCCCAGCCCCACGGCCTGGCGCTGTTGGGGACAGAGAAATGCTGGCGTCAACACGGCGCGCAGGCCGGATGAGCCACTCTGGGGTAGGCCGGACGTTGAAGTAAGCGCCTGGCCTGCTTCGACTCCCTCGGGATGAAAGGGCAGCCCCGCGATCTGTGCGGCGATCTGCGCGCGGGGCGCAAAATCACCTTGCCAGGCGCGAAAGGCCGCGGTAGCACAGCCCAACAGGAGCGCCCTTTGCTCCACTTCGGGATCGAAGCGCGTCAGCGCCAGTGTATAGGTGCTCGTGTGCACGTTAAGCCGCGCCAGGCCATAGACCTCCGCGACGTGCCGACAAAAGCCCACCACATCGGGAAGATGGTCCAGAGCGGGTTTGGGCCGGCCAAGGTCGCCGGCCAGCACGCCCAACTCGTGCTCATTGAAGCCGACACTTGTTGCCAGCCCGAAGAGCCTGTCCCGGATACGCTGGCGGATCTCCGGCTGGTGCAGTTCTCCCAGTTCCAAATGGACCTGAGCAGTCGGATCACGGCGAAAGGCTTGCATGTGGGCCGCGGCCTCTTCGATGGCGCGGAAGACGCGTGCGGAGCGGTTGGGGATGTTGAAGCCTGAGGCAAGCAGCCATTTGGGGCCCGGCAGGGCCAGGCTCGCGGCGCGGAAGGTTGCGTCGATGTGAAATTCCCGTTCCTCTGGATCGAAGGGCACAATGAAACGGTCGGTACGGGTTGCTGTGGTCTCCTGGCCAGCCAGCCGCCACGTTGTGCCGCGCGCATATTCGAGAATAAAGTGCACGGTGGTCTGGTGTTCTGGATCTCTTGCCTGGCCATGGGTTGCGGGCAGCACCTGCCCGCCGGCGGTGATCAGCACATTTTCAGGCAGCAGGTCCAGCAGCTCGCGATCCCGCCAAGGGACATTGAGCAGGGGGCGGAGCCCCAGCCGCGCTAGTGCACAGGCTGCCTGGATACCGGTCCCGCCTACGCCGGGCCGCCCTGGGAGATACTCGCGCAGCCAACGATAGGTTGCTGCATCCTCCAATGGCCACTCGCCGCCCTTTTGATCGCGCAGTTGAATCCATAGACCCGCCCACAGATCCGCCGGTTCTCGAATGACGTACGCGGGGTGCTCGATCTTCTGCTGCAGCCGCGCGGCGTCGACAGACGCGATAAGGGTCGCAATCGTGGCCGTGTCGAGTGAGACGATCAGGTCAAGATTGGCCGTGTAGCCTGTGCAAATGTGGGTGCGGCCCTCATGCGCGGCGACCAGGCGGAGTGTATCCGCAAGCAGGGTCGGAAGATGCTCGCCTGGCCAATGCACTTCGTCACCTGTTTGAGCCATGCTAGTGATAGAGCAGCGCCTTGCCTGCTGCATTGAACAGCTCGATTTTATGGTAGGCGACCCGTTTCATCGCCGCAATGCAAGGGGGGTAGATCGAGTTTGGCTCTCTCAGGACAGGATTCGACAGCACCTCGCGGCACTTCTGGTAGAAGGCATCTTTGATATCGCTGGATATGTTGATCTTGTTAATCCCCAGTTTCACCGCCGCAGCAATCTCTGCATCAGGGTTGGCAGAGCCCCCGTGAAGAACAAGTGGAATATCGACCCTGGATCGGATTTCTTTGAGCAAATCCAGTTTCAATTCGGGCTTCTTGTCTTTGGGATAGATACCGTGCGCAGTCCCAATCGCAACGGCCAGGGTATCAACACCGGTAGCCTCGACGAACGTAACCACGTCATCGGGATTGGTATAGATGATTACCTCTGAACCGGCTTCCGCTTCGGGTCCGGTTGTGCCAATCGTGCCCAACTCACCCTCGACGGACACGTTGACCGAATGGGCAAGCTCCACGACCGTTTTGCTGATTGCGATATTTTCCTCTAGTGGAAATCTGGAAGCATCGATCATGACCGATGTGAAACCGCACTGGATGGCTTCCATAATGTGACCCAATGATGAGCCGTGATCCAGGTGGATACAGACCGGAACCGTCGCCTTGATAGCTTCCTCGATGGCTGACTTCACAAAGGAAGGACGCACGAAACGCAGCTCATCCGGATGAATGGCAAGGATGACAGGAGACTGTTTTTCTTCGGAGGCTTCCATTACACCAGCCAGGAGCATATTGCTGCTCACGTTAAACGCTGGGATAGCAAAATCATTTGTGTGGGCTACCGCCAACAGATCCTTCATATTCATCAACATAGGAGTACCTCAACAATTGGTAACGAGTCAGATTGATCGCACGATTGGTACAGGAATAAAAGGCCGACCAGCTCACGCGTGGTACAGGGCAATCTCAACCCTTGACAGAACCTGCCGTCATGCCCGCGATGAAGTAACGTTGAAAGAACAGGAACAGTATCAAGACAGGGAGCGATCCAAGCACGCTCATCGCCATCATTTCGTTCCACTCGTAGGAATGCTGGCCCATGAGCAATTGAATCCCCACAGGAACTGTTCGCATATCGGTTGTTTTGGTCAAGGTGAGCGCAAACAGGAACTCATTCCACGCGAGCATAAACGTGTAGATCCCGACGGAGACGATTCCCGGTAGCGAAATTGGTACAAGCACTCTCCATAGGGCAACAAAGGAGCTCCCGCCGTCCATCATTACCGCCTCATCCAATTCGCGCGGCAACGTATTGAAATAGCCGGTCATCATGATGATGGCATAGGGAAGTGTAAAGACCATGTAGGTGAGGACCAGGGCTGGGTAGGTGTTGTAGAGCTGGAGAATCACGATGAGACTGAAGTACGGAATCAGCAGCGTAATGGGCGGCACCGCCTGCACGCTGATGATGATCATATTCAACGGTCTTTTGAATCTGTACTCATAGCGGCTAAAGCTATATCCGCCCAAGATTCCTACAATCACGGTCAGCAGGGTAACCAATCCCGCGACAAGATAGCTGTTGATGAAGAATCGCACCTTGTCTGGGCTGGTGAAAACGGAGTTGTAGGCGCCGAGTGAGAACGATTCCGCAAGCAGGCGCGGGGGATAGGCGAAGATCTCTGTGTTGGGCTTGAAGGAGGACGAGATCATCCAGAGTACGGGGAATCCGGCATAGAGCGCGCCAACTGACAATGCGACGATCACCAATACCTTGGTAATGCCAGTTCTGGCGGACTTAGATAGCACGTTATTCATCGCTCGCTCTCTGATGTCGAACATAGAACAGGGCCACAATCATCGACAGCACCAGAATCACAAACGCACTTGCTGAAGCAAGAGAAAACTCATAGGTGGTAAACGCCAGTTTATAGGTAAATGTACTCAGCATTTCTGTGGCACGGATCGGACCGCCGCCGGTGGTCATCCAGATCAGCGTAAACTGTTGCATGGTCCAGATAAAATCGAGCATGGCCAGGCTGATGATGATCGGCTTCAACTGGGGGATCGTGATGAACCGGAAAAGCTGGCGACGATTTGCGCCGTCGATGGTTCCGGCTTCATAGAGCTCATTGGGGATGCCCTGGAGACCCGCAAGGAGGCTAACCATATAGAATGGATAGCCCGCCCAGATATTGATGAAGGTAACCGCATGCAACGCCAGCTGCCGGGAGCTTAGCCATTCGACCTTGTCAGCGACAAGGCCAGACCAAACCAGCAGATAGTTAATGATTCCATTCGGGTTGAGCATGAGCCGCCACAGAATCGCGATGATCGTGGCGGTGAACACCCACGGCATAATGTAGACAACCCGGAAAAGCGACCGCGTGACCGGGCCGATCACCCTGGTGTTCAGAAGCATGGCAAAGGTCAAGCCGAGAATGAGGTGAAAGATCACGCTCATCACTGTGAAGTAGAGCGTATTGGAAATGGCTTGCAGGAACACGCTGTCTGTAATGATTTCGATGTAGTTGGCGATTCCCACAAAGACCGGGTTCTTATTCATGATGACGTTGTTCATCAAGGAATAATAGAAGACCATCGCAATGGGAATCAGCGACAATACGGTCAACAACAGTATCGTGGGCGATAAATACGTAAAGGGAACCAGCTTTTTCGTGATTCTGTGCAACGTATAGCCCTTTGGCCTTCTTGGAATCGTCTTGCTCGCCAACAAGGGAGTCCTTCCTTCCTAAATATGGCTATGTAGTCAGAGGCTGCAAGGCAGTGCCGCCTTGCAGCCTCCATGCCGCAATGGGAGATCGCGTGCAGGCAGGACCTGCGCAGGCACCTTGGGAGTCAGGCGACCTTCCTACCACTACATCTGGAATCGCTTCCAGACCGCGTGCCTCCGCCTAGAAATGCTCCATCCAGGCTTCTTGCGCGTTAGTGAGGAACTCATCCAGTGTCTGGCTGTTGTCCAGGTAAAGCTGGAACTGCTCGTCGAACTCGCGCATCAGATTCTCGGCAACCGGGAGACCAACGAACTCATTTGCCAGATAGCCAGCCGTGAAGACATCGAAGGCGGCCGCAAACAACTCATCGGTCTGGACAAAGTCAGGCGTGGAATTCACGTTGCCAGGGAACGCATTGGCGATCGATGACAGCTTGGAGTTGACCTCTTCGCTCATCAGGAACGCAACCAGTTTCCAGGCTTCCGCCTGGTGCGGGCTGGTTGCTGACACACCGATACCCCAAGAGGCGTATGGCAGACCGCGCTTTCCAGTATAGCCATCCACAGCAGGCAGCGCTGTGATCGCAAAGTTCAGGTCCGGGTTTCGCTCACGGATCATCGTGATGTGAGCCAGAGAGTCGACCATCATACCAACCCGGCCGTTGGTGAACTCTTCAACCTTGTCCTGCTCGCGCATTGAGAATGCACCGGGCGCGATGACACCGGCATCGTACAGGCCCTTGATGTATTCCATGGTGCTGCGAACTTCATCATTGCCCAGATCTGGCATGCCTTCCTTCATCATGCTGCCGCCCGAAGCCCAGACCCAGGACATGACATCATTCTGAATGCCATTGGGCTGTTCCAGCGACAGGGGCAGAATCCAGCCATGGACGTTGTTCGAGGCATCCGTCAACTTCGTGGCTGCATCGGCGAACTCGCTCCGCGAAGTGGGGGGACTCGCAATGCCCGCCTGCTCCATGAGGTCCAGATTGACGAACACAGGATAGACAAAGTTGACGACTGGAATCATGTAGGTAGCGCCGTTGATCTGAATCTGGGCTGCCAGCTCGCTGGGATCATAGCCGGCTTGGTTCATCAGATCGGTCAAGCTCGCCAGTGCGCCTTGCTTGACAAAGTCGCTGACCCAGGCCCCGTCCAGACCCACCACATCTGACATGGTGCCAGCTGCCGCGCCGGCAACGACCTGGTCTCTGGTCGTAGAGTAGGGGCCGCTGATCAGTTCCACCTTAATGCCAGGGTTCTGTGCTTCAAACTCATCCATCAGCGCCCTGAACTCGCCTTCGGGAAGCTCCGGTTCCCACCACTGCGTAAATTCAAGCGTGACAACTTCGGCAGCGGGCGCCGCAGCTGGTGCTTCCGGCGCGACGGCTGGGGCACAACCGGCTGCCATGGCAACGAGCATGACTACCGCTATGAACAGGCTTACAGCTTTCTTGTTCATGTGCTTCTTCTCCTATGTATGAATCTTGAACCGGATGGCTAGAGGGGTTACATCTGAAAAGACACTTGCACCAACCTACAGCGAAAACGAGATTACAAGCCGCGCCGGCACATGCTTTCGTGTTGCCGAAGGAATCTGCTACGCAACAAAACCTACAGAGCCAGCCTGATCATGTGAGGATCGCTATCAACCCTGCCGGTCACCTGTTTTGTGCAGCCACCATGCTGGATGCACCGTCCTCAAGCATGCTCTGACTGCCGCCGGAAAGCAGCATTCGGTGACACACCTCACCCCCTTTCCCGTACGCCGCTGGGGGACCGATCAGTACTTCCGATGTTGTGTCGCGTGCATGGTCTTGAATGCTGCTTTTTCCGACTCGTCCGACCGTTTGACGCAGATGCCCACAAAGAGCGCCTCAATCAAAGCAAGCGTCGCCAGATTCGAGGCCATTTCCTCTTCGCGAAAATGGCTGATCCGTGTCGATGTAAAGAGGCAGAGATCAGCAACACGTGTAATAGGGGAGTCCGAATGATTGGTGATGCACAAGGTCCGCGCCCCTCTCTGCTGGGCCAGTTGCAGGGCGTAAACGGTGTCCTTGGAACTGCCGGTGTGGGAGATGCCTAACGCCACGTCCTCGCTTGAGGTGAGGCTGGCATACATCTCCTGAATGGTGGGGTCAATGGAGAAGCGTGAACGCAGCCCGATCTTGGTCAGGCGGAAATTCAGGTCCATGGCCAGCGGTATCGAGTTGCCCGACGCGAACAGCTCGATCTGGCGCGCGGCGATGATGGCGGCAATGGCGGCTTCCAGAATGGCTGGATCCAGAATGCGCACCGTATCCTCCATGGAGCGCATGCCCGCGGTCATCGCCTTCTGCACAGCATCGCTGGCGCTGTCGTCTGGACCTAGATCCTCGTGAACGAGCAACATGGGCGAGACGATATCTTCGGCGAGGGCAATCTTCAGCGCATGGAAGCCCGTGTAGCCGATGGACTGGGCAAAGCGCACAATGCTTGCCTCGCTGACCCCGACACGTTTACTGAGCTCGGTAATGGTCAGATTAATCGTCTCACGCGGCTGGTTGAGAATGTAGCGGGCAGCCTTCTGTGCTGACTCATTCAGTTGCGGCAGGGCGTCCGATATCACGGCGAGCGTGCCGCGTTCGTTGGTATTGCGATTGAAGTCCATGGGAATGGGGAAGCAGATGAAACTCGTTTTCATGAATATACAATTTGTGAAAACAAATGTCAAGCATATCGCGTCTCCTCCCCCAATGTCCCCCCGTCGCGTATCCTGGCAGAGCCGTGCCGCTCTGTCATGGTACCGCTTAGATTACGTGTGTCTGGCATATGAAACATGCAAGCTATCTATTCACGATACGTCCAGTAGCGTACATGCATCTCGGGTAGGCTGAATCCACGATTTGGCCAGCAAGTTGCAGTCTCGATCGATCTGGCCAGGGAGCTTACCTTCTGGAGAAACAACATGGCAGAGCCAGACCTGAACACCGAAACAACCGTATCCCATCGCACCGCGCGGTCTGACACCGAACTTCTGGAAGCCGTTCGCAGATCTCTACGTACTGTAATGACCTCGGCGTTTCGTGCGGTCACGCCGTCGGTCACTGGTGGCGAGGTAACATTGACCGGCATCGTTCCAAGCAAAGCCGCCAGGCTCCATGCCGAAGAGCTGGCGCGGCTGGTGCCCAATGTCGTTAGCGTACGCAATAATCTCGTGGTGGATGAAAGCAGGAGGGATATCTGGCAACGCTTTTAGGAGCCTGTACGCGGGATGACGGCGCGCCTGCCTGCCGCGCTTTGGTCAGGGAGGGGTGCGGGGCGGATCAAGTGCTGTGCTGCGGCGCGCGTGTCGATGGCAGGTAGAAGACTGCCGGAATGCTGAACAACGCGGCTATGCAGCTCACAATAAAGGCGGCCGTCAACCCGTAGCGGTCAGCCAACAGACCGACGACCATGATCCCAAGGGCCCGGATGATGAAGGTCAGGAACATGAAGATCCCATTTGCCACGGCGCGATTGTCGGGGAACTGGTCCTGGACAACGGCCAATAGCACGGGCGTAGGTGAGATCGCGGTTAGACCCAGGGCGATGAGCGCGGGCAGAACGACCCACGGTGGGCCAGCCAGAAACAGGAGCAGCACCAGGGGCGCCGTGGTTAGGAGTAGCAGCAGCACGCGCCGGCGTCCGTAGCTGTCGCTCAGTGTACCTGTGAAGAGCGCGCCGACCACACCCGCGGCTTCGAGGATGGTCAATGACGCCGCGGCCAGCCACAGGCTCGTCTTGAGCTCGTCCCGCATAAAGATGGGGAGGTAGGTAGTGATGGCCACAGCCATGAACACTTTGGGCAAGATGATCCAGGTGATAATGGGAAAGATGCGTTTGGCCTGGGGCCACATTACCTTGAGCGAGCCGTGGGCTTCTGTGCGGGGCCGCGCGGCCACACGATGGAGCCGCCAATAGAGCACGAACGAGGTGATCCAGCCGATGGCCGCCAGCCGCCAGATGCCCTCCAGCCCCCACCAGGCCACTGCGGTCACCGCCACCACCGGCCCAACGGTACGGCCCAGCTCGCCGCTGGCCATGAAGATGCTCATGCCCGCGCCCACACGGTTGCCTGAGATCCGAGCGATCATGGCGGGTGAAGGTGCATGGAATGCGGCGATGCTAACACCGACTGCCAAAAGCAGCAGCGCCAACGTCACGTAGTCGGGGGTGAGACCGATGGCCGTCATCAGCGTAGCGGTTACGCCCGGCGCCAGAATCACGAAGTAGCGCAGGCTCATGCGATCGGCCAGGTAACCGAGGAATGGGTTGAACAGGCTGGGCAGCTGCGTGAAGATAGTCAGACCGCCGGTCATGGCATAGTTTGTGCCCAGGTTGTCCTGGATCAGCGGCAGCAAGGGCGCCAGAAACGCGGAATAGGTATCGTGGAGGAAGTGGCCACCAGCAATGGTGGCTACCTGGTCCGTATGGAAGACGCTGTCCGAGCTGGCCGCGCGGGTACCGGTCGCCGCAGCTGGCGTCTTCACACTCTCTGTCGTCATGGATCGCCTACCCTTCCTTAGGTATGGGGGGAGCGGAGGATGGAGACTGTGACCGGTGTCATGTCCGGCTCCTAACTGATCACGCGCTGGGGATCTCGCCCCTATCGTTGCTTACATCACAGATTTGTGTAAATTGTGAGCTTGCACACTTGCATCTTGCGCCATGATGTGTATAATGTTCCATTCGGTGTGCACGAAATCGTGTGCATGCATTCTAGAACCTGGGCAAGTAGCCGTCTATGCAGCATTGCATATGCTGCAGTCCGGCGCTGCTGTCTGGTGCAAAGGAAAGGAATGTACGATGCTCGACTATAACCACGTCTTGATGGCGCGCATTGAGCATGAGCGACGCATCCAGGAACTGGCGCGTGCGCGATCGCTGGGGAACAGCAAGCAGGGCACGCGGTTTGTTGACCGTCTGCTATACCGTGTCGGTGAGCTGCTGGAGAATGCCGGTGGGCAGCTAAAAGCGCACCATCAGGTACCGCGCGTCCACGGGCGCTATCAGGGCAGCCACGCGAACTAAAACTGAACAGCAATCAGCGGTAGTAAGAAAGGTGCGTCGCGATGAAGCGACGCACCTCCGATCATCGACGATCAGTTAGCTACCGGACATTTGCCAGACCACTTCGCTCAGACGGGCGGAGTGGTCTGTTTTTGGAGATGTGGAACGGGTTGCCGGCACCCACTCAATCTCCGGTTATATCTACCAACTCCTGTTTGGCACTGCGCATATCTTCCTTGGCGCGCATCAGGTCGTCGGCCGTTGGCTCGGTAACAGGCACTGGGGCCGGTTTGGGAGCGGGAAACAAGAGCGAGGCGGCGACCGAAATGCCCAGCACCAGGGCGATGATGAGTAGCGACCATTCGATCGGCACGTGGACACGATGGTCCAGCACATAGCCGGAAGCGGTCTCAGCAATCATCTTGATGCCCACAAAGCCCAACACGATGGCCAGCCCCGCTTTGAGCAGGTGAAAACGGTCCATGACACCAGCTAGCAGGAAGTAGAGCGAACGGAGCCCGAGAATCGCAAATACGTTTGAGGTATAGACGATGAAGGGATCCTTCGTGATGCCAAAGATGGCCGGAATGGAATCGGTGGCAAATACGACATCGCTGGTTTCCACGACCAGGAGCACGAGCAGGAGAGGGGTGAGCGCACGGACGCCATTTTCCACCACTGTGAATCGCTGCCCGCGGTAGTTGTCGGTCATGGGGAACCAGCGTCTGACCGTGCGCACGATGACGTTCTTACCCAGATCCACTTCGTCGTCGTCATGGCGAAACATACGAATGGCTGTCGCCACCAACAACAAGCCAAAGACACCGATCAGAAAATCGAAGCGGCTGATTAAGGCGGCGCCCAGGATGATCATGGCTCCACGCAAGACGAGCGCCGTGAGAATGCCCCAGTACAGCACACGGTGCTGGTATTCCGCCGGCGTGGAAAAATAGGAGAAGATCATGAGAAAGACAAAGAGATTGTCTACGCTGAGCGACTTTTCCAGGAGATAGCCGCCCAGGTACTCCATGCCAATCTTCGGTCCCTCGAAGTAGAAGAGCCCGGCGCCAAAGAGCAGGGCGAGCCCAATCCAGACAACACTCCAAATCAACGCCTCCCTGATTCCAACACGATGACTCTTGCGGTTGAAGATACCCAAGTCCAGAGCCAGCATCGCGATGACAAAGAGGTTAAAAAGAATCCAAAACCACGGGTTAGTGGCCATGTGGTTCCTTTCCGTGCGGAAAAAAAACAACGCGCCGTCTCTTCTCTGGGCGACGATCTGGTCGCGGCCAGTTGATGGCGTCTTATCCAATTTCGGGCAATACGGGTCACATTATACCGCACGGTAACGGCAGTACTGTAATGACGGCTAAGGTGACTGCCAGGTTATCGCGGTCTTGCACGAACATGTAGTCTGGTTTACAATGTGCCCGCTGGCAAACCCTACGGCCGGCTATTCGCGTGAACCACATTCGTTCTACATCATCAGTTGTCTCTCCCTATCCTGGCGAATTCTGCCGCCACGTGTATTTGAAAGGAGCACGCCTGTGCGTGGACTCTTGCGCTTTGCACATGGTATCGACCGCTTATCAGAAGTGCTCGGCAAGACTGGAATCTACCTCGTGGTGCCGCTGGTGCTCATCGGCTTCTTCAATGTCGCGGCGCGCTATCTGGGCCGCTTCATTGGCCAGAACCTGGCCTCCAACCGGCTGATCGAGATCCAGTGGTATGCCTATTCGGTCATCTTCTTTCTCATGTTTG
>JACFMY010000169.1:2021-13150 GCA_019455155.1 Caldilineaceae bacterium | reverse complement strand
AGAGCGCACCGTTCGTAGCCGTAGTCTCACCTTGTCCCTGGGTTGGCCGGGACCTATAGCTCCAGAAAACTTCATCAAAATCCATAAACGCCATATTCAACGGGAGCGCCAATCCATCTAGATGCCAGGCTGACAACAAGCGGCCGTTGCTTAATCCCTGCGTGCAATCGTCCAAACTTCGGGCGATCACATATATGCGTTTTCACAAGGAATATCCTCAAAAGGAGAGTCGTATGCGCGAGAAATTAGCGATCTTGCTGTCTGCGTTACTCATCAGCACACTGGTCCTGGCAGCCTGTGGTGGTGCCGCGCCGGCGCCGGCCGCCCCAGCCACGGAAGCCGCCGCCACCGAGGCCGCGACCGAGGCTGCTACCGAGGAAGCGACGGAGGCCGCCACCGAAGCGGCGACCGAGGCTGCCACCGAAGAAGCCGCCGCGCCAGAATCGGCCCTGACCATTTGGGCAGATGATACCCGTGCCACTGTGCTCGAGGCGCTCGGACAGCAATTTGAGGCTGAATATGGCATCCCTGTTGTGGTGACGGAAAGGGGCTTTGGCGACATTCGTGATGACCTGAAAGTCGCGGCCCCGGCTGGCGAAGGCCCGGACATCATTATTGGCGCCCATGACTGGTTGGGCGAGCTGGTCGAGAACGGCCTCTTGGCCGAGATCGAGCTGGGCGACAGGGCCGATCTCTTCCTGCCGGCCGCGACCCAGGCGTTCGTCTATGACGGTGTCCTGTACGGTATGGCGTATGCGACCGAGAATGTCGCGTTTGTCTACAACACGGACCTTGTGAGCGAGCCGCCCACAACCTGGACCGGCGTCACTGAGCTGGCCGCCCAACTGGAAGCTGATGGCGTTGTCAAACAGGGGTACATTCGCCAGGAAAGCGATCCCTATCACTTCTTCCCGATTCAGACATCCTATGGTGGCTACGTCTTTGGCTTGACCGAGAGCGGCTACAATCCGGAAGATGTTGGCATTGACAGCGAGGGTTCGCTGGCTGCGATCCAGTGGTTGGATCAGATGTATAAGGATGGGCACCTGGTGGCTGGCTCGGCGGTGGATTACGATATCATGCACGCCACCTTTGAGAACGGCGACGCCGCCATGATGATCACCGGCCCGTGGGCCCTGCCGCGTATCCGCGAGTCAGGCGTGCCCTATGCCGTTACCACCATCCCAGGTGAGATGCAGGCTGCCCAGCCCTTCCTTGGTGTGCAGGGTTTTATGATCAGTGCCTTTAGCGATGACCCGCTGTTGGCTCAGACCTTCCTCCAGGAGTTTGTGGCGACAGAGGAGGCCATGCAGGCCATCTTCGACGCTGATCCACGCCCCTCGGCCTTCCTCCCCGTACGCGAGAAGATCGAGGATCCGGACATTGCTGCCTTTGCTGTGGCAGGTGAGAACGGTCTGGCGATGCCGGCTATTCCCGAGATGTCGGCAGTTTGGTCTGCGTGGGGCGACGCCATCACGTTGGTAAGCCAGCAGACAGAGGATCCGGTGACTGCGTTCACGAACGCGGCTGAACAGATTCGCGCAGCTATCGCAGGTAACTAATGGCTACGGCTGCAGGTGTTGGGACAGAGGGCGCGCCAGCGCCCTCTGTCCCGCGTACAACCACGATCAGTTCGTTGATCTTCAGGATCGCAGGCCTGGCACTCCTGGACGCTGTCGTTATTTGGTTGCTCTACAACATGGCGCGGGACGGCGTGTGGTTCTTGGGCGCGGCGCTTGCTATCGTTACGGTCTTGCTCAATGTCGTCTTCCTGCGTGAGCAACTGTACCCACTGCGGTGGGTTGCCCCCAGTCTAGCTCTGTTGGTCATCTTCGTCGCCTATCCTATCCTCTCCACAATCTACACGGCCTTTACAAACTACGGCGACGGCCATCTGCTGACGAAGCAGATTGTCATCCGCCAACTGGAGAAACAGACCTACCTGCCCGAAGGCGCGGTTATCTTCGACTGGACGGCCTATGTCTCGCCCGAGGGTGAATATCTGCTCTGGCTGGAATCGCCTGCAACCGGCGAAACCTATGTCGCCCAACCTGGACAAGCGGTGAAAGAGGCAGATGGCCCGGCTCCCGAGACGGTGGACGGGTACCGCCAGCTTTCGAAAGCCGAACGTCTCCGCCACACCCAGAATCTGGTCGCGCTGGAATTTGGCGAGGCGCCCAATATTTTTCGAGTCAGCGATCGCCAGATCGGCAAGGCTGCCCAATATGAGCAGCGCTATGTCTATGACGGCGCGCAGGATGTGATGGTGGATAGGGCGACAGACGTGGAATACCGGCCCGTTGAGGGCATGTTCACGGCCGCTGATGGCAGCACGTTGCGGCCTGGCTACCAGGTAGCGATCGGGCCGGACAACTTCTGGCGCCTGGTCTCGAACCCTGCCCTGCGCGGCCCGTTCATCAGTGTCTTTATCTGGACCATCGTCTTTGCTGCCTTTTCTGTCTTGATTACCTTTGCATTGGGCCTGTTCCTGGCCGTCATGTTCGACGTGCCGGAAATGCCTCTGCGCCGGCTCATCCGTTCCCTGCTGTTGATTCCCTATGCGGTTCCCGCCTTCATCAGCGTGCCCATCTGGGTTGGCCTGCTCAACCCGCAGTTTGGCGTGCTGAGCCAGCTCACGGCTTCCCTGTTCGGCGTCGTGCCGCCCTGGTTCAGTGACCCAATCTGGTCCAAGATCGGCGTCCTGTTCATTCAGCTGTGGTTGGGCTTCCCCTATATGTTTGTGATAGCCACGGGCGCATTGCAGGCGTTGCCATCTGATGTCTACGAAGCTGCGGAAATTGACGGTGCTTCCCCCAACCAGGCCTTCTGGAACATCACTTTGCCGCTGTTGATGATTACCATGGGGCCCCTGTTGGTTGCATCGTTTGCCTATAACTTCAACAACTTTGTGGTCATCGAGCTCTTCAACGAAGGTGGACCGCCCATGAGCGGGACCATTTCGCCGGTTGGCCATACCGATATCCTGGTCACGTACACGTACCGGATCGCCTTCAGCAGCGGGCGTGGCGCTGATCTGGGTTACGCCGCAGCGATTACAGTTGCCATCTTCCTGATCCTCGTCGTGATTACCTACTTCCAGTTCCGGTACACCAACATGCTGGAGGAGCGGTCCGAAAATGTCTAGCTTGACCCTTTCCAAACGACCTGGCTCGCTCAGCCAGCGCAGACGCCTTGCCCTGGCCTTTCGCATTGTGCTTGCGCTCGCGATGTTGGTCTTTGCTCTCTTCCCGGTTGTCTGGATCTTTTCAGCGTCTATCAATCCGAGCAATTCCCTCGTTAACCAGAAGCTGATCCCTGATAACCTGACCTTTAGCAACTATACCAATCTGCTGGAAAGCAGGCTCTTCCCCTATCGCACGTGGCTGTGGAATTCGTTCTACATTTCAGTGATCACCACAGTGTTCGGCGTGATCTTCACGTCGATGGCTGCCTACGCCTTCTCGCGTTTTCGCTTCCGCGGCCGCCGGACTCTGTTGCAGAGCATTCTCCTCATCCAGGTGTTTCCGAACTTCCTGAATATGGTAGCCCTCTTCCTCATCCTGCAGCAGCTTGGACAATATGTTCCAAGCCTGGGCCTGAATACCCACGGCGGGTTGATCATGCTCTACCTGGGCGGCATCCTGGGTGTAAATACCTGGCTCGCCAAAGGATATTTCGATTCGATTCCGCGGGATCTGGATGAGGCGGCCACCATCGATGGCGCCACCCACTGGCAGACCTTCTGGATGGTCATCATGCCGCTGGTGCGGCCGATTCTGGTTGTGATCGGGCTGCTGGTCTTTATCGGCACCTATTCGGAGTTCGTGCTGGCCCGCGTCATGCTTACCAAGGTCGAAAACTACACGCTGGCCGTCGGGCTTAGCCTGTTCATCCGGGACCAATACGCCAACCGCTGGGGCGTCTTCGCCGCCGGCGCGCTCATTGGCGCCATTCCCATCGTGCTTATCTTCCTGGCGCTCCAGAAATATCTGGTCGGCGGCCTCACAGCGGGTTCCGTGAAAGGCTAGCGGAGAAGATACCGGCTGGGTTTCGAACAAAAGGGGCGACCCGCGGGCCGCCCCTTTTCCTTTGCAAACCCTTCGTCTATACAATATTTTCCCAAGAACTGAAGGATTGTTAAACGATGTCAAAGGTGCAGCAATCGATTATGGCCGATTTCGTGTTCGGCGGCATCGAGGCAGACGAGGCACGTCTGCTCGCTACCGAGCGCGTCGCCCGTTCGGCCATCCGTCACTTTCATCAGATCCAACCGATCGATCCTTTGCCCGAGACACCCGTCACGTTGACGGTACAGGTCGGACCCGACGTGGCGATTGACCGCGTCACCGCCTATGTCACTACCGATGGCAGCAACCCGGCAGGCGCTCAAGGCTGCGCAGAGAATGGATTCGCCGTTTCCCTGAAACCTGCTTCCATACGCTGGGAACCCCTGATTTGGGACTACGTCACCCTCTGGCAAGGCGAGTTGCCCCCCCAGCCTGAGGGGACGCTGGTCCAATATCGTATTGAGGGATGGCGCAGCTTTGGCCCTCCCCTCTCTCTGTGGAGCCGGGAGATGAACCTGGACCGCACCGTCGAACGGCCGGCGCTGTACGGCTATCATGTCGACCGCCTGGCGCCGCCGGCGTGGGCGCGCGAGGCCGTGCTCTACCAGATCTTCGTGGATCGCTTCACCGGTGTCACCAATCGCTGGCTCGAGCCGGAAGAGCTGACCTCGTTCCAGGGCGGTACACTGCGTGGCGTCATTGACCACCTGGATTACATGGTGGACCTTGGCGTAACGGCCATCTGGCTCAGCCCGATCTTCGTCACCGAATCCTATCACGGCTATGACACCACGGATTTTTATCACGTCGATCCCCGTTTCGGTTCAGATGCCGACCTGGTAGAACTGTTCGAGCAGGCCCATGCCCGCGGGCTGCGCGTGATCCTGGATTTCGTCGCCAACCATACAAGTGTGAAGTTTGCCCCCTTTGTCGAAGCGCTGAATAACCCTGACAGTGACTATCGCCGCTGGTTCAACTTCGATGGCGCCTACAAACATGGCTACCGCGCCTTCTTCGATGTGGCGACCATGCCGCAGATGGATACGGATTATCCGCCTGTACGCGACTTCCTGGTCGATGCCGCCCAGCACTGGCTGCGGGCGGGCGCGGACGGCCTGCGCCTTGACTATGCCGCCGGGCCGAGCCACGCCTTCTGGAGCGCGTTCCGCGCCGCATGCCGCGCGGTCAAGCCGGACTGCTGGCTCTTTGGCGAGGTGACACGCGCTGGTGATCCCTTGCGTTCCTATACTGGACGGCTCGACGGCTGCCTGGATTTCGCCTTCTGCCGGGCCGTGCGCATGCTGTGCGCATTTGAGACACCTGCCATCACCTTGAGCCAGTTCGCCAACCAACTCACCAATAGCCGCGCCTTTTTCGGCAGCGATTTTCTGCTGCCTGCGTTCCTCGACAACCATGACATGAACCGTTTCCTGTGGGTTGCTGGCGACGACAAGCGACGGTTACAGCTCGCACTGGGCCTCCTCTTTACCATGGCCGGGCCGCCGGTGCTCTATTATGGTACCGAAGTGGGTCTTAGCCAGCCGCGTGAAAAAGGCTCCTGGCGCGAGGAGTCTCGCCATCCTATGTTATGGGGAGACGCGCAGGATCGGGCGCTGCTCGCCTATACCCAGCGACTGATCACGCTGCGCAAGGAGCACCCCGCACTCAGTGCAGGCACAATCGTGACCCAGTATCTGGACGAAGAATTGGGGATCTGGGTGGTGGAACGGCAGGCCGGCGGCGACAGGCTGCTCATAGCCGTCAATGTGAGCGGCGCCGCGCGCACTGCTCCGTTGCCAGCGGCCGGCGCCGCCACGCTGGAAGGGGAAGTCCTATCCGATGCGCTGTATCTGGATCCGTACAGTGTGACAGTGCTCATACCGGGCGGCCAATAGCCGCGCCGCGAGCGCGTCGCGAATATGGCGGCGGCATGGGCCCGCCCCGCATGCCGCCGCCATGTCCGGCCACGGAGAGCACCCGTTATCACGTTGAAACGAGTTGACACAATGGACTGGGATTCTTTTCTAGCAGAACGACGCCGCGTGGGCCGCCCCTTTGTTGTGGCGCACCGCGGCGCGCCATTGCAGGAACCTGAAAACACGCTGCGCTCCTTTTTGCTTGCCCGTCTTCAGGGCGCTGATGCCCTGGAGACTGATTTGCGCTTTACCCGCGACGACGAGTTGATCCTCTTCCATGACCCTACCCTGGAGCGCATGACCGAAGGCAGCGGCCTTGTACGGGAGCACACACTGGCCACGATCAAGCAGCTGCGCACGCGCCGGCCCGACGGCGGGCTGGCTGACGCGCCCGTGCCCACCCTGGCCGAGCTCATCGCAGCCACCGGCGGCCAGGTGCCACTGCTATTGGAGTTGAAGGATCCGTTGTTCTTGCAAAGAAAATATGCGGAAAAACTGGTGGCGACGCTGGAGGCCGGGCAGATTCTGCGCCGTACGGCGCTGGTGTCGTTCCATTTCGAGCATGTACAGGCCGTGCGGGACGTCTGTGCTGACATTCCTGTCGGCCATATCACCCTGAAGAATCCCTGGCCCAAACGAGGTGCGCAGCTGCTGGGACCGATCTGGCCGCTGCTTTACCTCAATCCTCTCTACGTTTTCCTCGCGCATCGCATGGGCAGCATCGTTGCGCCGTTGGACCCGCGTCCGGAGCCGCGGCTCGCCTACTATCTCCGTCTGCAGGTTGACGCTGTGTTGGCTGACCGGCCTGGCGAGGTACTACGGCGCATCCGGGCCTTGGCGCCTGGCAGCCAGTAGCCGGATCATGGCGGAACCGTCTGGCCTTACGTGTCTTCGATGCCGAAGAGCAAAACCCACACGAGCATTAGGTCGGGCAGTGCGTAGCTCACGTCGATGAGGCCATGCACCAAGCCCCCCACGGCGGCCGCCAAAATGCCCAGAGCGAGGGCAGGTCGTGCGCCACGCTGTAGCGCACGTACGATGCCCGTTGCACCCGCAGCCAGCCATCCGAGCCCCAGCAGCAACCCTGGAATGCCCAAACGCGTCCACCAGTCTAGAAAGAGGTTGTGGGGATGGTTCAGGTTGGGCTCCTGCCAGGCGGCCGGCAGCATGTAGTCGCTGCGGTAATAGTATAGGAAATTGTCCGGCCCCACGCCCAGCAACGAGTGGTCCTTTGCCATTTGCCAGGCGCTGCGCCAGAGCTGCAGGCGGAGGAAGCCGGTGCCTTCGGTCAGACTGACCGCTCGCTGGAGTCGCTCTGTGCCGATGAACGGCGCGAGCACAAGCGCACCCACCAAAGCCAGAATCACAAGCCACCAGAGGTGTCGGGTGCTCCGTCCCTGGCGCCTGAGAAGCCACAGACCGCCCGCCAGGAGGGTCACGAAGATCGCCGGCAGCGCCAGCAGAATGCTCCCTTTGCTGAAGGTAAGCAAGAGCGCGAGGAGCTGAATCAAGGCCAGCGCCATCCATACCAGCTGTGCCCGCAACGGGCGCTGGAAAAGCGCCAGTGCCAGGGTCACGGCCAGGGTGCGGTCCAGATAGAGCGCGAGATTGTTGGGCGAGCCATAGAAGCCCTGTACGCGCCACACCCCCTCAGCATTCGTGATCAGTTGCCCGCCCATGACGTAACCCAGCAGGCCCGCGCCGGCCATGGCGGCCGCGCCCGCCAGCCACGCGGCTACCAGCAGGCGACGGTCTGCTTCCTGCTGCGGCGACCAGCGGAGGGTCATGGCCAGGGCTATGCCAAACAGCAGGCTATTCAGAAAGACGGTGCGCCACTCACGGAGGGCGAGGCCCGGATAGCGCGATTCTACGGCGCTGATCAGCGCCCACCCGCTCAGGGTCGCCAGGAACGCCAGCGGCACGTGCAAACGCCCGCCGCGGTCCGCTTCAGTGGGTGCCTTGCTATTGATCAGCAGGTGCCCGCCCACGACAACGAGGGCAGCCAGGGCGCCCAGATCAACCAGGTCAACGACCCGGCCCGGCAGCAGCGGCAGTTTGACGCCATAGGCAAAGGGTAACCCGCCCAATAACGCGGCCAGCCAGAGGGCGGGCCGGCTGGTACCGGCTAGCAGCAGTAGCCCGACTCCCGCCACGCAGAGGAGCCATTGCTCCAGCACGACAGCAGCCACCACGCTGCACAGACCTGTGCCGGTCAGGATCCACGCCCAACCAGGGGACGCGGCGTCGAAGACGGGCGCACTGATGGCTGCCAACAGCTGGCGCCATGCCAGCAGCCGCGGCCGCCACAGGGTCTGGATCTGCCACAAGGCCGCCGCCAGCAGCCCGAAGCCTATCAGAATCAGCAGCAGGCCAGGCCAGCGCGGCGGGGGGGCGGCGGATTGAAGGTTTACGCCCACCGCACGCAGCGGCGTTTGGTTCCATGCGCGCCATACTTCTACACGCACCTGGTGTACCCCGTGATCTGCCTGATGGACAGGCAGCCAGCGTACCGTTGTCGCGCCCGGCGCCGGCACGCGCTCCGGCTCAAGCAGGGTCTTGTAGCCGGCCAGGTGTCCCTGGCTGTCCACATTGCCAGCAATGGCCGGCAGCTGGTTGGCGGGCAGCCCATCGACGGTGATGTACAGATAAGCCCAGTAGTCCCCTGGCGCGATCTGGAGCGCCAGATCGCGGCCGGTGTAGGCAAACTCGACCACGCCGGCCGGTTCCGCAAATGGCGCCGCAGGTTCTGGCGGGTCAGCGCCAGCCGGAGAGACCCGCCAGCCAGCTGTGTAGTTGAACAGCGGGCTATCCATGGAGGCCACGGCGCCGCCAGTCAGCTCTTCCAGATGCTGGGCAGCGGGGAGCGGCCGCAGCGGCGGCTCCATGGCCCGGAACATGACCAGCCAGCCGGCACCGAGTAGGAGAGCGAGGAGGGCGGCGCCAGCCAATTGGGTGAATCGGCCGCGCGCCAGCGCAGTCAGGGCACTGTGTTCCATGGCTGTCAGTCTATCACGGCCGGGCTCCAACAGTGCAAAGGGGACCGGCTGTCGAATCACCGCTGAGAGAATTGACCGTGGCTGCCGGCTTCGGTATAATTAACGTCGCGCTTTTTTCAGGAGTGCCAGACAACGGGAGTTGGAGGGACAGGTGAGCGAGCAGCGACCCGAGGATAACCCGCTGGATGAATATGCGTCCCAGGCCAGCAAGAAGCTTGATAATCTGGCAGCAGACGTATCGAACTCCAGTGTCTCGCAAGTCGTCAGCGGGCAAGTGTCCGTGCGCGATTCCTTTGTGCGCAGCGTCCATTCATCGGCCACGCTCTTAAAGGACGTGGCTGTGGGCACAGTGCACACGGCATCACTGGAGGCGCAATCGAGTACTGCTGGCGTCGTGCTGGCAAATTCTGTTCGAGCCGATAGGTTGGACGCGGCTGCCGTGGCTGCTCGCGAGATCGAAAGTCAGGAGATTCGCACGGGGCTGCTGTTTGCCGTACAGGTCAAAGGCCCCGTACACAGCGCTCTTTCCCCGCTGGCGGCGTTTGCCATGGGCGCGGGTTTTGCCATAGTGTTGACCTTGCTGCGTCTGGTGCCGACCGTCTGGCGGCGCTCACAAGCTGCAAATTCTGGTCCGCGTAGCGCTGGCCAGGACTGAATAGAACGAACGAAACTAGTTGAAAGACCAGTTAGATCATAGGAGCATTTCCAATGTCCGAGTTGAAAATCTCAGCCGAAGCCCGTACCCTGACCGGGCGCAAGGTGAACCAGTTGCGCCGGCAAGGTTTGGTGCCGGTTGTTGTGTACGGCGCCATCGATAACCCGGCCAACCTGCAGGTCGAAGCCCGTGAATTGGAGCGCGCCCTGCATGAGGGAGGCGGGAGCCAGGTGGTGCAGATTGATGTGAAGGGCGGCAGCACCCACAATGTGCTCGTAAAGGACATACAGCGGGAGCCGGTTACACATTCGCTGTGGCACGCGGATTTCTATGCCGTGAACATGAACGAAACCCAACAGGTCAGTGTGCCGATCATTTCGACCGGCAAGCCGGAGGCGCTCGTGGCCGGTTTGATGCTGCTCCAGTCCCATGAGATGGTGCATATTGAGGCATTGCCGGCTGACATTCCGGCTGAAATCATCGTCGATGTGGCGCCCCTTACGCTTGATGAGCCTCTCAAGGTTGCTGACTTGCCCGCCATCGAAGGTGTAACCTATCTAGACGACCCGGAGACCATCATCTTTACCTTGCAGGTCACGCGTGCCGGTGAGGCTGAGGCCGCTGAAGAGATCGAGGAAGAAGAGGCAGAGCCCGAGGTGGTCAAGAAGGGCAAGCACGCCGAAGAAGAGGAAGAAGAGGAAGATTAGTCCTGCACACCAGGGCGCCGCTGCGGTTACGCGGCGCGTCTCGGGCAGGTGCACTGCTCTCGAGAACGAAACCGGCCGATCCTTTTTGGATCGGCCGGTTTTTTTTGTCTGAGACGAGCGCTGGTCACCGGCAACGATGGCCGGCGATTCCAGCCCCTTGTCGTTCCCCAAGGTCATGGCAAGGCCCGCCTTCGTCCTGTTTACCCTGCCAGGCTCATTTGACTCCCGGGCGGTAGGCAGCCGGCAAGGTGGTCACCGTGCCGTTGTGGTTGGCCGTCTCCAACAGGGCCAGCGCGGCCAGCAGGGTCTCTCGCTGGCGCTGCACGTTGCCTGGCGGCCCAAGTGGCCGTCCCATAGGATGGGGGGTTACAAGCACGCGCGGCAGCGACAACGAGGCGAGCCGATCCCGAAATGCCCCGATGCCGACGACCACCGTTGGCGTTCCGGCCTCTTCGAACAGGCGTGCAAGGTGTCCCACGGACACGTGGCAGACCGGTCAAACTGGAACCAACAGAGCGGCGTCTATCCCCTGTGCCTGGATCTGGCGTACCCATTCAGGACCCGTGCGTTTGATGAGTGGCGTCTGTGCACAGGCGCCTACAAAGGAGTAAGCTGCATCGGTCAACGCGCCGATTCGCCCTTCGACGACCAGTTCACGTAGGCGATCGATGGGCAATGCGACGTTGCGGTCGGCCTGGGCGCCGCGGATATCGTAGCCAGGATGGCGTACACGCTGTCGCTCAACCGGTGTGTCGAAGGTGATTGCTGAGAGTACGGGCTTCTCTCGG
>JACFMY010000169.1:0-2011 GCA_019455155.1 Caldilineaceae bacterium | reverse complement strand
AAAATCATCCACACGCGCTGCGGCCTCGCGTTGGGTCATGTTCGCAATGCCGAGAGGCTTGGGGTCATCGCCATCGACGAAGTGGCCGCTCGAGGTGATGAGCGCAAGACGCGCTGCGGAAAGTGGCTTTGAGAGCGCCACGAATGGGCCATCTGCATATTGCCAGTTGGGAGAGGGCCCAGCATAGGCCATCTCCTGTCCGGCGATGACGTGGTCTACCAGGCGGTCCACGCTCCCATCGTCCAGCACATCGCCCAGCTTCTCCAACAGTTCCTGGAGAAACTGGGCCGCTTCTTCCTCGGTAAGGTTCTTCAGGAATTTGAAATTCAGATCGGTGCGGCTGCCATAAGAAAACGAGTTCTTAAACGCAACAAACGATTCGAGACTGGTTTGTTCGGCCATACCTATGGCTCCAGATTGTGATGTTGTTACACAAAGATTCAGCGCGGGGTTAATGCAGCGCGGCCGTAGATCCGAAATATAGGTGGTGCACCACGGTGTTCATGGTGTCATGGTGGTTCAAACGGCGCCTATGGAGCGCCAAAGGCCCCTTCATCCAGAAACTGGGTCGGATCCACGGCGATGCCATTGATACGCAGTTCCCAGTGGAGATGTGCGCCTGTGCTGAGACCAGTGTTACCCACCAGCCCAATGAGATCGCCGGCATTAACCCATTGGCCAGGCTCCACCTGCAGTTCACTCATATGCCAGTAGCCGCTAAAGACCCCGCGGCCATGGTCGATGAGAACGGCATTGCCGCGCACGATTAAGGGTTCAGCAAGGGCGACAACGCCCGGCGCCGGCGCGGTAACCGGCGTGCCTACGGGCGCACCAAAATCCTGGCCGGCATGGTAATCAGAAATGCCGCCTACAGAGTAGCTGCGCCGGGTGCCAAAGGGACTCGTTGTCGCGTACTCTGCCCCGATGGGACGAACAAATGGATCTTGCCAATAGAGGCTGGGACTGGCCTGAGACCACACCTCAATCACCTTGGCCAGTTCGGCCTGGACGACGTCAGGCTCGAGGACGCTGGCCCGATCTTCGGGTATGACAATCTCCTGGAAGTCATAGGAGCCTGCTTCCACCGTCACAGGCCAGCTACGCGAGACCTCGACGCCTGCCGCTGTCGTGTAGCCGAGTGTTAGCCCATAGACATTTGGCTCCTGCAACGCATGGGTCGGCAGAAATGCAAAGTAACGGAGACCCTCCGCATCAATGCTGGTGAACGTAAGGGGGCGGTCGTTCCAGGAGCCGCTCAAGACTACGGGTCGCTCTGCGGTGACATAGACACGCCCTGTGCGCCCCTGGATCAGCGTCTCCGGCAGTTCAACATCCACCACCGCGCCGAAGCGGAGCGACGCCGGCGGTACGGCTTCTTCGGGCAGCCGAATGGGTTGGCCCGGAAAGAGGCGCGCCCCACTGCTTACTCCATTGAGCTCCCCGACGAAGGCAGGATCCAGGCCATAGCGGTTTGCCACCATAGCCAGCGAATCGCCCGCGTTCGCTGTGACCGTGCCAGTAGGGATCGCGGCCAATGGCAAGCTGCCGTCGGCATTGGGGATGATGAGCTGCTGGCCCACACGAATCTGGTTGGGATCGGCAATCCCGTTGACGCTAACCAGTGCGTCCAGGGGTACCTCAAAGCGGGCGGCGATCTCGCCCAACGTATCGCCAGAGACGACCGTATAGGTGCTTCCCTCGCTTTGGGCGTAGAGCACACTGGGACCACGTGCAACGGCCAACAGCAGGCCGGCCGCGACCAGCCATCTCACTGCCTGACGTGCCAGTGCGGCTCTGCGCGGTTGGAAACTATGCATGACCTTACCGGGTAAACGACAGGGATAGGGCACCGGACAAAATTCCGCGTTATGTGCCTTGATAGATAGTGGGTCTGAGCACGCCAATGAACGGGAGGTTCCGATAGATCTCGTTGTAATCGAGTCCATAGCCCACAACAAACTCGTTCGGTATCGAGAAACCAACCCAGTCCACATGAATATCAACCTCGCGA
>JACFMY010000168.1 GCA_019455155.1 Caldilineaceae bacterium | reverse complement strand
ACGTCCGCGGCCGAACCGGCGAAGCTCAGCGCGATCCCGTCGACGCCCAGCCCCACCGCAAAGGCGGCGTCCGCGCGATCCTTGTCGGTCAGCGCGGGAATGGGCAGGAGCGTGTACGGCACGTTGACGCCCTTGCGCGACTTGATCTCGCCCCCGTGCACCACCCGGCAGTGTACGTGGCCTGCCGCGATCGACTCCACCTTCAGCTCGATGTTGCCATCGTCGATCAGGATGGTTGCGCCGCCCTTGAGGTGAGGCGCCAGGTCGAAGTCCACAGGGATTATCGTCGCTCCGTCCAGTCCGAGGTCAGATCGCTCGCGCACATCGACTTCCAGACCGACCAGCACCACTTCTTGCCCAGTCTCCACAGGTACACCGTGCTCAAGCCAGCCTACGCGTACCTTCGCTCCCTGGAGATCGGCCAGGAGCGCTACCGGCATGCCGGCCAGCGCCGCGGCCTCACGGACGAGGGATGCCATGCGCGCGTGAAACGCGTAGTCGCCATGGCTGAAGTTCATGCGCGCCACGCTCATTCCAGAGCGGATCATCTCGGCCAACGTGTTGGTGTCGGCACAGGCTGGGCCAATGGTTGCGATGATGTCGGTCATAGGTAACGAAAGATGGAAAACGGAGACCGATAAAGGAGGGGGCGCAGCAACTGCTCACTCGGCCTGCGCGCTGCCCATTCTCGCTTCCCCATTCTCTGGCTTATTGGCTAATTTCCTTGGCATTCAAGAAGGTCATCATGCGGCGAAGCTGCTTACCGACGACTTCGATCTGCTGGTTTTGCTCAGCGTTGCGCCGGGCATAGAACTGCTTGCCGCCGCCGTGATACTCATCCATCCATTCCTCGGCAAAGGCGCCGCTCTGGATCTCCTTGAGGATCTGGCGCATTGCCTCACGGGTCTCGTCGGTGATGACGCGGGGCCCGCTCTTGTAGTCGCCCCATTCGGCTGTGTCGGAGACACTGTAACGCATGTAGTTGAGGCCGCCCTGGTACATGAGGTCGACGATCAGCTTGAGCTCATGCATGCACTCGAAGTAGGCGATCTCTGGTTGGTAGCCCGCGTCCACCAGCGTCTGGAAAGCGGACTTGACAAGCTCGCTGACGCCGCCGCACAGCACGGTCTGCTCCCCGAAGAGATCGGTTTCGGCCTCCTCGGCAAAGGTGGTCTCGAGGACACCGGCGCGGGTCGAGCCCAACCCCTTGGCATAGGCCAACGCGTTGGGGAGCGCGTTGCCGCTGAAATCCTGGTGGACGGCTACCAGGGCAGGTACGCCCGAACCTTCGGTAAAGACCTCACGGACGCGGTGGCCCGGCGCCTTGGGCGCTACCATGCTTACGTCCACGTTGGCGGGCGGCACGATAAAGCCGAAACGGATGTTAAAGCCATGGGCAAACATGAGGGTATCGCCTTCCTTGAGGTTGGGCGCGATATCCTCGTCGTATACCTTGGACTGGATGGGATCCGGCAGCGTGAGCATAATGACATCGGCCTCGGCGCACGCGGCGGCGTTATCAAGCACGCGCAGACCATCAGCCTCCGCCTTGGTGCGGCTCTTGCTGCCCGCATAGAGCCCCACCCGTACGTCCATCCCGCTGTCGCGCAGGTTCAAGGCATGGGCATGTCCCTGGCTGCCGTAGCCGAGGACGGCAATCTTCTTGCCCTTGAGGTAGCTCAGGTCTGCCTGGTTTTCGTAGTAAATCTTAGCCATGGGTACGAGTCCATTTCTAGGTTTGAATGAAAGATTGCGAATGAAGGGGAAGTGGCCACGGGCCGCACAGACACGAAGCCATGAAGATACACGAAGGTCGCGATTCTTTCAAACCGGCCCTGCGTGACCCATCAACTTCGCGTCTCTGCGGCGCTCGATATTCCAGTCTACACGCCGCCTGTCTTGAACCGTTCGGCGGAGGTGGCGTCTTTGCCGTTGGCCTGCGCACGCCAGACCGCGGTGCTGCGTTTGAAGCTGCGTTCAGTCCGGCCCCGCGCCATGGCCACAGGGCCCGTGCGTACCATCTCAACGATGCCAAAGTTGCTGAGCAGATCGATCAGCGAATCGACGCGATCTTCTGAACCGACGATCTGGACGATCATAGAGTCTATCGCCACATCCACAATCTCGCCACGATAGATGTTGACCATCTGCACGATTTCAGAACGGTTCTCCGCGTTGGTCGCCACGCGGATCAGCGCCATTTCCCGCGCTACGATCGGCTTGGCGGAAATATTGTCAACCCGGGTGACATCGACCAGCTTGCGCAGCTGCTTGATCACCTGGTCCACCATGTGCTCGTTGCCATCCACCACAAAGGTCATGCGGCTAATACCGGGCGTCTCGCTGTGACCCACCTGGAGACTGTCAATGTTGAAGTTACGCCTGCGCATCATACCCGACACCCGGCTCAGCACACCGGGCTTGTCACGCATCCAGGCGATGAGTGTGTATTTCATTTCTTTCCTCTGCCTTGTCTGTCTCGTCTCTGTTGATTGGCCGTTACGGCTGCCACTGCCTTACCAGCTCGGCTGCACGCCGCTGTATCCTTGCATGACCGCAGGCTTGGGCCGGCGAATCAGTTGGTCCACGGCCGCGCCGGGCGCCACCATGGGGTAGACATTGACTTCTTCTTTCACACGGAAGTCGATCAGGAAGGGGCCATCTGTCGCCATGGCCTGCTCAATGGCCGGCGCCACCTGATCCGGCCGCGTCACAGCCAGGGCAGGAATACCGTAGGCTGCCGCCAGCTTCACAAAGTCAGGCGAGACCACCGGCGTGCCCATATAGCGCCGCTCGTAGAAAAGCTGTTGCCACTGGCGTACCATGCCCAGGAAGCCATTGTTGATGATTGCGATCTTCACGGGCAAGTTGCGTTCCTGCTTGAGCACAACCAACTCCTGGAGCGTCATCTGGAAGCCACCGTCACCAGCCACTGCCCACACGAGCCGGTCGGGCTGGGCCATCTGCGCGCCAATCGCGGCGGGCAGCGCAAAGCCCATGGTACCGAGACCGCCGCTGGTCAACAGCTGGCCCGGATGGTCGTGGATGTAGTACTGGCTCTCCCACATCTGGTGCTGGCCCACATCGGTGACGATAATCGCGGGACCATTGGCGATCTTGTGGGTGGCATGCCAGAGCTGGCGGATCACATAGGGCGGGATCAGCTCGTCCACCTCGTAGTTGATGATGTCAGACTGATCCGTTTCCTGCTCCCACTCATGTAACTCCTGGAGCCACACCTGGTGGCGGCGCTGCTCAACCAGCGACAGGAGTGCGGGCAGTGTCTCGCCCAGGTCGCCGATCACCGGCACATCAGGCACCACATTCTTGCCCACTTCGGCCTTGTCGATCTCAAAGTGGATAATCTTGGCCTGCTTGGCAAAACTGTCCAGGCGTCCTGTAATGCGATCGTCAAAGCGCATACCCAGGGCGAGCAGCACGTCACAGGACTGGATCGCACGATTGGCATACGCTTCGCCGTGCATGCCCCCCATGCCCAGACTCAAAGGATGGCTCTCGGGAATGTTACCCATGCCAAGGAGCGTCGTGACCACAGGAATCTCGGCTTTTTCCACCAGCTCGAGCAACTCGCGCCCGACACCCGCAAGCTGTACGCCGTGACCAGCAAGAATGAGCGGCCGCTCAGCCCGGTTCACAAGCTCCGCCGCTACCTTGACCACCTCCATATCCACCGACGGCCAGGGCTCAAAGCCGGGTAGATCGATCTCAAAATCGTAGCGGAACTGACCTGTGGCGATCTGCACATCCTTGCAGATGTCGATGAGCACAACCCCGGGTCGACCTTCACGGGCAATATAGAACGCTTCTTTGAGAACGAGAGGGAGGTCGTTGATATCGGTGACCAGATAGTTATGTTTGCAGATGGGGGCGGTCACGCCGACGACGTCGGATTCCTGGAAGGCATCGGTGCCGAGGAGATTGGTGGGGACCTGGCCGGTGATGGCCACAATGGGCACACTGTCCATCTGGGCGGTTGCCAGACCAGTCACCATGTTCGTGGCGCCCGGCCCGCTGGTGGCAACACACACCCCCACATCACCTGTGGCTCTGGCCCACCCATCGGCCATGTGCGCCGCGCACTGTTCGTGGCGCACTAACACGTGGTGGATCTTGCCCTCCGCCTCATACGGGGCCAGCGCATCATAGGCCGGCAAGATGGCGCCGCCCGGGTGGCCATACACGACGCGCACCCCTTCGCGCACCATGGCTTCCCAGATCATCTGGCCACCGGTCATAGGCACGGGCGTTTCGGGCGCCTGTTCTGTGTTTGGCTTCTGCCTACTCCTTGACCTCATTTCAATTCTCTCCTTGTACTTAGAAACCTGCGACGATGTTTCCTATGGCGCCAGCAGGACGTCTGATTGCTCACACCACAACCACAGTAGGGTAAAAAAAGGACCCTTCCCGGTTGGGAAGGGTCCTCGCTGACCTAAGCGACGCTGCGCAGCGCCCTAGTCTCCTCCAACCAGTGGTGGCTCCCGGTCGATTACTACTACGACCCGGAGCTCTACAAGGAGGCTAAGGCTAATCAGGCTATGAGAAGCTTTCAAACTGGACTCCCGATTTGCGCTGCAACTTGCACAACTACGATTGGGCAAAGTGTCTTGCTTGCGCCTCAGTATAGCCAAGGGAAGATCGCTTGTCAACTGGGCTAAAGCCTGCGATCACAATTTTTCTCCAGACGAAAGCCATACGCGGCGGCGGAGCAGCCAGCGCGCGCCGCCACGGGCCTTCCCCACGGAGTGTAAGCGAACAGAAGTCATCAACGTGACGCCGACATTGCGCTGGAACTTCGTGGTAGCCTCATCCATTACATACGCACCAGCAATGCAATACTGAGCGCATATCGACACGGAGGAGTCATCCATCTACGCCTATTATGTCTACGCGCGTCATTCTTGCCTGCTTTTTCCTCGTCGCACTTGTCACCGGATTGCGTGACGCCGCCATAGGTAGCTCGGCTGCGGCGTCGCCCTTTGAGCAATCGATCCCGCCGGCCGCCAACTCCAGCCCTGTTGTAGCGTTCGACGGCGCGACCTTCTCGCCGGCAACCGTGACCGTCGCGGCCGGCGCGTCCATTGAGCTGCAAAACGCCACCGACCAGGATTACACGCTGAGCGTCCGCGCCCGGACCCTGGAACCAATGCTCTTTTTGCCCATGGTTGTGAAAGAGAACACCGGCCTGGCCACCCAAGGACAGAGTGCGGCCGCCGCAAGTGACCTGGACTTTCCTGCTCACAGCGCTGTCTATGTGACCATCGACAGCGCAGGCGCCTGGGCCATCGCGCTGGGCGAGTTGGAGAATGTCCAGCTAAACGTCGAGGTCCAGGCGCCTGCGACACCCACACCGGCGCCCACTCCCACCCCGCTGCCGCCGCCCGTTGAGCAGCGTGAGTGGACCCTTCACAAGAGCGCAGACGGCGCCCATCCTGACGGCAACGAACAGCAATTGCTGTGGTTACTGAACCGGGCACGCGCCAATCCCGCCGCAGAGGGAGCATGGCTGGCCACAACAGATCTGCCGGACATTGCCGGCGGTCGCAACTACTTCCAGGTCGATACGGCCAAACTGCAGCAGGAATTTGCGAGCTATGGCGCGCGGCCACCGGCCGCCTTCGATGTACGCCTCTTTAACGCCGCACTGGCTCATTCCCTGGACCTGATCGCCCGCGACGCCCAGGACCACAACGGCCAGTTTCAGCGCGTCGCCGAAGCAGGATTCGAGTGCGCAGGTGGACGGGGCAATGTCTTCGCCTTCGCCGATAGCAGCCTCAACGCGCACGGCGCCTTCAACATTGACTGGGGTACAGATCCTGATGGCATGCAGCCGGGCCGCGGCCACCGCATGGCCATCATGTCGCTGGACGGCGATTACACCAACGTCGGCCTGGCCATGGCGCCGGAAAGCAATCCCGGCACCAGCGTCGGACCGCTCGTAACCACGGGCAACTACTGCCACGCCGTATCCTTCGCGGCAGATCACCACAACCGGTTCCTGGTCGGCACTGTCTGGTCAGACAATGATGGCGATGGCCTCTACGACCCCGGTGAAGGTATCGGCGGCATCTCCGTGCGTCCCGACCATGGCGATTACTATGCCGTAACCGCGGCCTCGGGCGGCTTCGCCATTCCTATCACCACTCCCGGTACCTATCTGGTGCAGTTCGATATCGAGGGCGGCGCCGAACGCTCTGTGGTAGTGGGTGAAGAGAGCGTACTGGTCGACTTGGCGCTGCCGGCTGGCTCGGGACTCAATCGCCCACCCACGCGCCCTGCGCCCGCCGATCGCTACGCCACCCCAGTGGCGCCGGGGCCGGCCCTGCGCTTTCCCGGCAGCGCGCCGCAGCCATGATGGATGCAAGCCACTAATGGTCCTCGGGCACTATTCTGTTGGAACATCACACCCTGGACGGCGCCCAATCGGGAGCTACAAAACCGCAGGGGCCTGACCATGTGGTGCGCCAGACCCCTGCTCCTGTTGTTTCGCTGCCGCAATGCCGCTGCGGCAGCGCGTCTGCCAGGGGACTTCGCTGTCCTGACAGACGCCACGTCGCTAAAGCACTATTGCACGACTATCGGCAGATAGAGCTTTCCGCCTGTCTCGTCCGCCAGGAGCGCGTAGACCGCCGCCGGCGGGTTGTCGGCCGTGCATGCAACCTGGTTGGCCGCGCCGTCTACTGTGCAGGCGATGCCCGCGCTGGTCCACTGGCTGCCGTCCCAGTAATAGAGGGCCAGCGAGGCTTCATCGAGGTCGCCCAGGGCGCTGTCGGGGTACTGTAGGGCCATGGCCACCACCTCGTTCATGGTAAAGCCGTTGACCGCAGCGCCGTTGCGATACGCGCCCAGTTGGAACGCGCCGCCTACTGTGCCTTTGCCCTGTGGCAGCCCGTAGGGCGGTGACATTGTCTCCATGACCAGGGTCGCCTCGTCAGCCACGGTACCGGCCGGCGCGTCGACACGAACAGCCAGCCCGCTGCCGCTGACAGCCATCAAGGTTGACGACACGAGCGCGCTCGCAGTGGCATGGTCAGCCACCAATCGCGTTACCACGGGCACGCTGCCAAAGGCATTGGCGCCGCTGTCGGCCGCCACGGCGTAGCTGGTGTTGGTGAGGGTCTGGTTGGCGGTAACGGCAAACTCGAAGCGGGCCGTGCTCCCGTAGCCAGGCAAATCAGATTGTGACCAGTTGACATTGCTGCCGTTCAGCGTACCGCCGCCCATGTAGGTTGCACCGGGCGGTAACACGTCGCTTACCTGCAGGTTGGTGGCGGTGATGGCGCCAGAATTGGTGACGGTGATCGTGTAGGTAAGCAGCTCGCCCGCGCGCACTACGGCAGGCGCCTCCTTTTCGATGGCCAGGTCAGGGCCGTTCGTTGTGTACGTACGTACGGCCTGGACCGCGCCGGCAAAGCTACCACAGTTCTCGACGCCCACGAAGACATATTGCTCCCCTGCCGTTCCCCAGTTGTAGGTGGCCGTGTCGGTGCCCTGGCCGCTCTTAGGTTCCGGAGACCATGTATAGGTATAGGGTTGGGTGGCATTCAGCGGATCGATCGTGGCCGTGTAGAGCAGATCGGTGTTGGTCGTGGCAGTGTCCGGCCCGGCCAATGTCACGTTGTTGATGGAGACCGGGCACTCCGCCGGTACAATTGTGATCTGGCCCAACACGTCGTCATCCTGTACTTCGCCATCGGGCCCGTCGACGCGGAACTCGATGTTGTAGGTGCCGACCGCGTTGGGGCCGAAGGTCACCACCGGCGTCATGACAGCGGTGCTCCCTGAGCCGAAGAACTGGCTGTCGGCCAGATGCAAGGTCACCGTGTCCGTAATGACCAGATTGCGCGGTTCACCAGGCAACCCTTCTTCAGGTTGGCCGCCGTCATCGGTGAGCGCAGTCTCGCTGCCGTTGAGCAGCCGGTAGACGCTGCCCGTGCCTGGTTGCTCGCGCACCCGGATCCAGGCGGCCACATTGTTGTTCTGGTCACGCAGGCGCAGGTCCATGTATTGCATGGTGCGCCATGAATCAGTGGGATGGGTCCAGCTGATGACAAAGGAGGTCGCCACGCCGGTAGGAATGATGCTTTCCGGCGCCGGCGTCACCAACTCGCTGGTCCCCAGGAAGGGGAAGGTGATGGAGAACGGGAAGGGCGCGGAATAGCCGCCGCCCGGTTCTGGATTGCGCACCGTGATGAAACTCGTGCGCGGCCAGGGCAGCCCCAGGTCGCTACCTCGCACGCGAATCCAGATGCGTGTGCTGCTGCTGTAGAAACTCGAGCGCAGCTGGCCGTTCCAGTAGGTCTGCGAAGACGGCAGGAAGTTTTGTCCGCGGATCTGCACCCAAAAGTCCGAGGCAATCAGCGTGCCTGTCGCCGAGCTGGGACTCAGCGAGGAGATGGAAGGCACCGGGTTGAGCTGGATCGCCTGCGACGAGGCCGCGACTTCATAACCGCCCGTCCCGTTATTGGCGCTTCTGGCCAATATCAGGTAGCGGCCTGTCTGCTGCAGCGTGTAGCCGTTGATCAGGGCGTTGGAGCCGGTGCCCCCGTTGTTATTGAGCGCGACCCGGTTGCCATTGGGGTCATAGAGCTCCAGGTAGGGATCCGCAGTGCCGCTGACGCGATTCAGGGTCAATGTCAGCTGGTTGCCGGACGCGCCGTTGAAGAAGTAGTGGTCACGGTCAGTACCTGGTGAGAAGGTGCCGCCCAAGCTTTGGTTGATTAGCAGCGTGCGGTAGTCATCGCCGTCACAGGTGATTAGGCTGCAGAGCGCCGAGTAGACATCCAGCCGCCGTTTGGAAATCGTGCCGCCCGAGCGCTGGTCGCTGATGAGCGGTCCGGTGCCGGCCAGTACCGAGGCCATCTGGGCCACGGTGGCGTCTGGCCGTGCCTGTTTCAACATGGCGACTGCGGCCGCCACATGGGGCGCGGCCATGGATGTGCCATTCTTCGGCTCATAGCTGTCTACCGGTATCGGTGCATAGATATCCGAGCCGGGTGCAAACAGGGTGGTAAAGCTTGAAAGGTTCGAGTAACTGGCCACCTGGTCGCTCTTCGTGGTGGCAGCCACGCTGATTACATTGGAGAGACAGGCCGGGAACGCGATGGTGGTGCGGTTGCCACTGTTCCCCGCGGCTACGACGACCGCAATACCGGCATTGCGCAGATTGTCGATCGCAGTCTTGGTGGACGGGCTCACGCTGTCGCAAAACGAGTTGTAGCTGCCGCCGCCCAGACTAAGATTGACCGAGGCAATGTTGAAGCTGTTGCGCAGCGCAAAGACCCGGTTCAGACCGCTGATGAGATCGGAGGTCAGGTTCAGCGTGCAGGGGCTGGTGCGGTTAACATTGGCGCAGCTCGTGTTCCCGCCGCCATCCGTGACCCGAGTGAAGACCTGAATGGCGATCAGGTTGGCGTCCGGAGCCAGGCCAGTCACGATACCGCCGACATGGGTGCCATGGTCACAGCCCGAGACGTTGAGGGGACAGTTGTCGCCTGCATTGGTCCCCACGCTGCTGGTTGCGCCGCCCGGGCAGAGAGACGAATAGCCTAAACCCGCATTATTGGTGGAATAGCAGGCCTCTGACACCACCTTGCCAGCCAGTGCTGGATGGTCGTTGTCTACACCGGTATCGAGGACAGCCACAGCCTGTCCGCCGCCACGATAGAAGAGAATGTGCGCGAAGTGGGCCCTGACCAGCGTGGTCGTTTCGCTAACCAACGGTGTCAACACCATGTCCTTTTCGATGGTCGTCACCCCCGGGTCAGCGTACAAGGACTCGAGCGCAGCCGGACTGTTTACCGTTAACGCGACATAAGGGACGTATGCGTAGGTCTTCACATTGGCCGGCGCGAAGCCAGCCAGCCGCTCCAGCACGCCGCGCTGGGCGTCGGCAATGGCTGTCTCCAGCGTTGCCGCAGCCTGCACGGAGTCAAACGCAGCCGGGTCGTAAGATGGCACGTTCAGGCCAACAATCAGCGAAATAGAGCCCTGTTCTTCGAGCTCCGCCAGCAGTGTCGCCAGGTCCGGCCGCGTGGGCTCCTGGGCATAGGCCAGGCGACCAACGCTGTCCAGCGCCAGCAGAACGCCGGCAAAGAACAGCGTCAGGAAGATTGTGCGCGTTAGCTTCATGGTTCCCCCCTTTGTTACTAGTAGCGCCTGTAGGACCAGAAAGGGCCGGCATTCCCTCCAGCATGGTGCTGGGAGGTTATCCCGACCCATTGTGATGGACAGACGTACAGTAACGCAGGGGTGTCGGACGGCTATCGGTCAGGCGACCGGGCCCGGCGCCGGTTGTGACAAGCGCGGCGTGCAGCAGACAACGCCGCCGCTGGGGGAATAGAGGAGCGATAACTCAAACCACGCGGAGAACAGCCGCTTTCAACCTTTGCCCGAACCTCAGGGCGTTACATAAAGATACCAGAAGCGCTCGCGTGGAAAGACTGGCTCCAGACGGCTGTCCCAGACGAAGGTGCCTGGCCGCACGATCATGCGGATGCGCTCGTCTATCCGGTTCAGCTCGCGTTTCAGCTCTGGCTCCAGATCATCTCCCAGCTCACGCACCATCGCATCGATGCGCTGCCGGTTCCGGATCTCGAACGGATAATCGCCCCGCGACCGTTTTGGGTCGCCCGCGGTTTCGTCTAAATACCAGCTCAGGCTATCGAGCCGTGTCTTGATCTCGCGATTGAGGAGCTTGTGAAATCGTGTGCGCAGGCTGTAGATCACCTGCTCCGCGCGCTGGCGCAGCTCCTGCAAGCGGGCACGCTGATCTGGCGCCAGCCGCTCGGCCTCGCCGGCCAGACGAAACAGCCGCGTCAGCAGATCCCCGCCCGACATCTGGATCATCTGGTCGCCCGAGGGTGTCCGCACGCGCACGGTCCGGTAGATATCGCTCTTAATAATGTACTCTTCGAGCTCCTCCACCTCCGCCTCTACCACCGCCAGATCGACGGCCGGATCCTCAGCCAATACGTAGTTGGTCTTGCTCATAGAAGCCTCCTACCACCTATGATGCACCAATGGCCTCACGTACGTATCATACAGTACCTTGGTGGCTGCCATCTGGGTTTCGCCGATAGGCGGCAGATCCGCAGCCCGGCAATTGTCCTCTGCCTGGTCCGGCCGTTTGGCGCCGGGAATGGCACACGAGACGGCGTCGAACATCAATATCCAGCGTAGCGCGTATTGGGCCATGCTCCAGCCTGCCGGGACCAACGAGCGGAGCCCCGATACCGCAGCCAATCCTGCATCCAGGTCGACGCCGGAGAAGGTTTCACCCACATCGAATTGTTGCCCGTAGCGATTGAAATTGCGATGGTCGTCAGCGGCAAAGGTGCTCTGCGCCGTGATCTTGCCTGTGAGCAGACCACTAGCCAGCGGCACGCGCGCCAGGATGCCCACACGCTTCAGCTGGGCATGGCGAAAAAAGGTCTCGGCAGGGCGCTGGCGGAAGATATTGAAAATGATCTGTACGGTTTTGACGTTGGGATACTCAATGGCCTTGAGCGCCTCGTCCGCCTTTTCCACACTGACGCCATAATGGCGGATCTTGCCTTCCTCCTGGAGGCGATCTAGCGCGGCAAAGACTTCGGCGCGGCTATAGACCTCGGTCGGCGGGCAGTGCAGCTGCACCAGGTCAAGACTCTCCATCTCCAGATTCTTGAGACTCCGCTCCACGAACTGGCGCAGATTCTCGTAGGTGTAGCCCGCGGCCGTATGGGGATCGAGGCGGCGGCCCGCCTTGGTGGCGACGTAGATGGTGTCATTGGGCCGCTCGCGTTTCAGACGGGCAATCAGTCGCTCGCTGTGGCCGTCGCCGTAGACGTCGGCCGTGTCGATAAAGTTCACACCCAGATCGACGGCACGGTGGAGTGCCGCCATGGACTGCTCATCATCCACTACCCCCCAGCTGCCGCCAATTGCCCAGGCGCCAAAGCTAATCTCTGAAACATTCATGCCGGTGCGGCCAAGAGGTCGATATTTCATCGGTTTCAGCTCCTGATTTTGCATGTGCCAGCCTGTTGGAAAAAGAGCAACCCGGCGCGGCGAATGGGAAAAAATGAACCCGCAATATAAAGGACAGGCCAAAGCGCCTGTTATGCGTCTTTACAGGTCATTGCTGTCCAGCCACAGTGTAACTGGGCCATCATTGACCAGCGCCACTTCCATATGAGCCTGGAATACGCCCTGTTGTACGGGCACACCCTCTCCAGCCAGCAATTGGCAGAAGCGTTGGTAGAGGGGCTCGGCCAGCTCGGGACGCGCCGCGCCCGTAAAGCTCGGGCGCCGGCCTTTGCGCACATCACCATAGAGGGTAAACTGGCTAACGGCCAGCACACTACCGCCCACATCCACCAGTCCCAGGTTCATTTTACCATTACCATCCTCAAAGACCCGGAGTCCGGCTATCTTGCGCGCTAGGAGCGCAGCCTCCCGTTCACCGTCGCTCTCTGTGATCCCAAGCAGTACAAGGAACCCTTGATCGATCTGGCCCACGGTCTGCCCGTCGACCTTCACGCTGGCTGTGCTTACCCGCTGCACCACCGCACGCATGAGTTTCCTCCCAATTTAAGTAAGTACCAGCTCTGTCCTGCCTGCATTCTGGCCGCGTTTTCAGCACAGACTCACGGACCATTTGACAAACAGAACAAACGTTCTTATGATATAGATATGAACTTCCGTGTGGCGCCGGACCCCTATCAGAAACTGTCCCTGCTGGACGACGCAACGCGTTTCGAACCGGCAGGCAACGAGCCGCTGGCGGAAGAAGAGCCGGCCAGCCGCCGCGCGGCCAAGCCGCTGCCCTGCATCAGCGATGTTACCACGCCCGCGGGCAAGAAGCCTGTTCTCAAGGCCATGATGACCACGGCCTGTGAGAAGAACTGTTACTACTGCCCGTTCCGCGCCGGGCGCAGCAAAACCCAACGGATTACCTTCACACCCGACGAAATGGCCAGCACCTATGACAAGGTGCAGCGAGCCGGCTTGGTGGACGGGCTCTTTCTCTCATCTGGCATCATCAAGGGCGGTGCGTCCGCCCAAGACAAGATCATCGACACCGCCGAGATCCTACGCAAACGCTACAGCTATCGGGGGTATGTTCACCTCAAGATTATGCCTGGCGCCGAGTATGACCAGATCCGGCGGGCCATGCAGCTCGCCGACCGCGTGTCCATCAATCTCGAGGGC
>JACFMY010000167.1:10676-13210 GCA_019455155.1 Caldilineaceae bacterium | reverse complement strand
CTCTGCCTGCTGGCGCTGGCCCTATTTTGCTCACCATCTATGGCACAGTCACCCTGTGGCCTTGTTGTAGCCACAGAACAGGTAATCTGCGATCATCGGTGCACTGCTCGCAGTTCGCTGCTCTACATCTTTCAGCCTGCCGAGGTACCCATTTATGACAACACCGTTCACCCTGTTGCGCGGTGATCCGCTGCCCTGGCTGCTCGAACCCGACGCTGCGAACCCTGGCGTCCGCTATTTCGCGCTCACAGAGTTGCTTGACCACCCGCGCGACGACCCAGACGTAATCGCCGCCCAGCAGACGATTATGACAAGTGGACCCGTACCCACGATCCTGGCCGCGCAGGCCCCTGCCGGGTATTGGGTGGAAGCTGGCCCCGGCTACTATCCCAAATACAGTGGCTCGGTCTGGCAGATTGTCTCTCTGGCCTTGCTGGGCGCGGATGGACATGACCCGCGCGTGCGGGCTGGCTGCGCCCATCTGCTCGACGAGGCGCGGTCAACCTACGGCGGCTTCAGTGTGAACGGCAAACCTGGGGGCATGATCCACTGCCTGCAAGGCAACCTCGTCGCGGCCCTGATCGACCTGGGTTGGCTGGGCGACGAACAGCTGGATGCCGCGCTAGATTGGCTGGCCCGCAGCGTCACCGGCGAGGGTATCGCGCCGGCCGAAGAGCAGCGCGCGCCAGTCCGCTACTATCGTGGCGGCAACAGCGCGCCGGGCTTCGCCTGCAGCGCCAACAACCAGCTGCCCTGCGCGTGGGGCGCGGTCAAGGCCATGTTGGGTCTCAGCAAGGTGCCGCCGGCTGCGCGCACTCCTGCCATCGAGGCCGCGATCGAGCGGGGCCTCCACTTCCTGCTCAGCCACGATCCTGCTGTGGCCGACTATCCCATGGGCTATGCCACCAAGCCCAGCCAGAGCTGGTTCCGCTTCGGCTTTCCCATCGGTTACGTCACTGACGTGCTCCAAAACCTGGAGGTCCTGGCCGCGCTTGGTCAAGCCCGCGATCCCAGGCTCACGCCCGCGCTCAACTTGCTCGTGAGCAAACAGGACAAAGAGGGGCGATGGACGATGGAATACACCTACAACGGCAAAACCTGGGTGGACATCGAAACCAAGGGCAAGCCCAGCAAATGGGTCACCCTCCGCGCCCTCCGCGTACTCAAACACGCCGCCCTCCCCACCACCTGACCCCACCGCAGCCACCCGTTGTCTTTCTCTCTCCCCCTCATGGTCCCACATGGGACTCACAGCGCCCCATAGAGCCCATAAAGCTATGGTGGCATTTCAACGCTAATCTCTAAAACTTATGGTGCCTCATGGAGCCCATGGAGTCATGGTGGTATTCCTACTCTCCCCACTCACACAACCCCTCCAAATACACCGCCGACCCATCCCTCAACCATCCATCGAGCTGCGCCACCTCCTTGAGCTGCTGGCCGCGCAGACGGGGCACCGCGACATATGCACAGTCCACCTCGCGCAGCGTCGTCATATCACCCCACAGCTTCTCAAACTGGGAAACCGGGAAGACATCCTCCTGGCCCTTCCCCCACCGTTTCTTCACATCCTTGAGCGTAATATAGGTCGGCATGCGCGCGGCCATGGCGCGCACGGCGGTTGTAACGCGTGATCCGTCTGCGAGATCACCGCGCTGCAGGCCCAGCACATGAAGCAGCTTATCGATATCGATCCAATAGGTGGCGGAGTTGTAATAGGTCAGGGAAAACTCAATCTCTTCCCGAGGCAGGGCCAGACCCTCCACCAGCCGTAAATGGCCATCGACGCGCGCCAGCCCGCCGCCCCGGTCCTCGATGCGCCGGGTGATCACCTCTGTGGTCATGGTCTTGCCGGAGCGAATATGGAGGCCGAGCAGCGCGGGGTCCACATCCGCACCCAGTGTATCGATATTGTGGACCAGCAGATAGCGCAGCTGCGGCCGCTCATCCAACAGGCGGGCCAGCGTGCCGTTGCGCAGTAGATTGGGTACCTCGTACCAGTGGCCCACGGGGTGGAGACACTGCATGGGCAGGTTGTCCGTGTAGTCGCTGCCTTCGCCTGCCTGCTGGGCCCAGTTGATGAGCGCCGCGTGCAGGCTATCGCGCACCTTCTGTGCCTGTTCGTCTAGCAGCTGTTGGGGCATCTCCTCCCAGGTAAAACGCAGATCCCGCGCCATGGGCACCATGCGCAGCCCGACCGTACGCCCCGGCGAGAGGAGGAGAGGGCCAGGATACCTGTAATTGCCTTCCCGCGCCAGGTAGGTGGCAATGGGTTCGTGGGTGAGATAACTGGTGGTAATGATATGGGGAATGGGCTTGCCGCACAGACGCCCCACGCGGCGGCTCTTGGCCAGATGGACCTCGATGAAATTGCGATGGCGGCCACCCAGCCGGACAAATGGGTTGAGGGCCTTGACCACGCCCGCGCCTTTGGTCCAGCGGCTGCCGGCGCCGCCGGCCAGTGAAACGACGGCGACCATGCCTTCAGCCAGCGCATCCATGCCAATGGACTCCAGCTCGGCGCGCTCGGACAC
>JACFMY010000167.1:0-10666 GCA_019455155.1 Caldilineaceae bacterium | reverse complement strand
GGCGCGGCGTCTTCAATCTTGGAGCGCACCGGCAGGCGGTTTTGGGCGAGCCCGATCCGCCCGCTGCGCAGGTCCGCGCGGATCTGTTCATGCTGGACGCGATCGAAGCCGTTCTCCTCGAGCAGCGCGGCCAGGCTTTGCGTTCTAGCCTCCTGGGGATCGCCAGCGGGCAGCAGCCGGTCGAAGAGGGTCTGAACCATGCCGGCCAGCGCGGGCTCTGTGCGGCACGCCGCACCAAAGGCGTCGAGCTCGGCCCGGCGCAGCGGCGAGAGTGCACGTTGCTCGTGGCGCAAAAGACCAGGCACCATCTGGGCATAGTAGCCGGCGGGCATCAACGCGCGCGGGCCGGTGAGCAGCTCTGCCCAAGTGCCCCGCTCGTTAATGGCAAAGTCGTAGACCACGGGCTCCATGGCAAAGGGCACCGCGGCCTGCAGCTCCTGTTTGGCGGCCAGCATGATAGCCTGGAGTTGCTCCTGGGCCGCGGTCTTGCATTGGGGATCGAAGATAAAGCCCATGCCGCCGCCGGCCATGCCGCCCAGCATCCAGAAACCCCAGAAGCGGTCGCCAAACACGCCGCGCACCCGCGCGATCAGGGTCTCCGTATAGAGGTTGCTAGCCCATGGGATGATGCTCTGAATGGGCCCGCGGAAGTTGCGCTCCGTAGCCTCACCCACAGAGCGGATATCGCCCTGCTTGAGCAGGCTGGTAATGCGGTCAAAGAGGCGGATGGCTTCCTGGCGGCCCACCCATTCGGCTTCGGCGCGCAGCAGATACTTCTCGGTCACCATCTCCAGGATCGGGCCCACGTCCTGGGCCATGCCGCCGTGGACGAGCACCAGGCTCTCCTGCAGCTGTGCGCGCGTGGCCGGCGTCACCATATCGTGGGTCAGGATGGTATGGTCGGGCAGCAGGCGGCCACGGCTGATGCCATATTCGGGATCGTCAGCGGCTGCTTCCACGCCCTGAATGAGCTTCATGCCGGGCCAGACGCCGCCCGAGTCCTGCCAGCCGCCGCCGGAGCCGCCGAGCCACTCGCCCAGAATCGCCCGCGCTGCGACGACGCGGCGTTCCTCCTCGGCAAGCTGTCCGGTGAGGGACCGCGTCTGGCCCGTGGCGCGCATGCAGACCGCGATGAGGGACGCCAGCAGATTGGTCGAGACGGCGAGCCGCGAGCCCTTGGGAATGTTGTTGACCTGGCTGACCAGCTCGATGCCGTAACCTGGCCCCGCCAGGCGCGCCAGGAGGTCGGCCAGCGGTTGGCCAGCCCCTTCCATGCCGGGCGGCACAATGCCAGCGGCGATCACAGCGGCCTTGAGCAGCCCCAGGTAGTCCTTGGCGAAATCAAAGACCTCGGCCAGCGTCGTGATCTCCGCCACCGCGCCCAGGTCCACGCTAACGAGGCGCAATACGGGCTGGTCGATCACCCGAAAATAGGTCTCGATGGGCGGCCTGGGCGCGCCGCCGTTGAGCCCACGCACAGCTAGATCGATGGAGACATTGAGGACGCGCGCGCCCTCGGGGAAGTCCATGCCCAAGAAGAAGATATCGCTCCACCCGCTGTGGCTTAGATCCATGCGTACCGGGGTCGCCTCGTGGAGGATGGGAAAGAGCGCGCGATTCGTGCCGTCATGGGCGGCAGGCTGGTAGAGCTCGCTCCGGACGCGCAGGGGGTGGTCCGCCGGGTGGCCGATGCGGAACATCCACTGGTTGCCGCGCACAGAGCGGACACTGCGCCGCACCTGGTTCGCCAGCGTCTGGAAACCCAGCTGGCGATAAGCTTCTGCCAGGGCGCTGGCGACGCCGTCGCTCAACGGCGCGCTGCGGAAGATATCGATGGCTTCTTCGAAGCGGCGCTTGAGCAGATTATCGTAGCCTTCGAAGGGGAGCAGCCCGCCGGCGGGCAATCCAGGTTTGAGCGGCAGGTGAAAGCGGTAGATCGCGTAGAGGAAAAAGAGCGCGCGCACCCGTTCATAGAGGTTATCGCGGTCACGCCGGAAGCGGTCCAGGGCGGCGCATTCTTCCTGCAGCTCGGCCAGCGAGGCGGTACGGCAAAAGAGGTCAAGTGAGCGGTTGCGCACATCGGGCGTCTGTGCGGTAATAATCTGGATCAGTTGGCTCATGGCATGCGGATCGATTGGCAAGCAGGCTTGCGCCGGTTGCTGGATCAGGAAGCAGCGGACCCTACGCGTCGAGTACTCGACGCGTGGCCCGAGCTTGATTATACCACCCCCACGCCCGGCCCATGGCGACGCAGGAGCCCGCGGACTGGCGGCAACCGGCTCCTGGATCCCTCTTGTCCTGACAGTCATCGCGGTCATTGCGGCCCTGGGCTTCGTGCTCATCTGACGCGATCCACGCGCAATATCAAACGCGGGCCAGCGTTCGGCTTTTATCATATGGACGCAGCCGCGTAGCGGCGATGGTTCGGCCAAGGACAAGAGTATGCTCGATGGCATCATCTTTGTAGTCATCACGGCGGCCGCCATCTACGTGTCGAGAGCCTCGCTGCGGGCGCCGGGCTCACATGGCTTCTATCGCTTCTTCGTCTGGGAGTGCCTGCTGATTCTGTTCTTGCTCAATATGCGCGTCTGGTGGGACGCACCCTTCTCTGCCCACCAAAGCATCTCGTGGCTGTTGCTGCTGGTCTCGCTCCTGCTGGTCTTCCCCAGCCTCTACCAGCTACGCCGGCAAGGCAAAGCTGACCCGGACCGCGCGGACCCGGCGCTGCTGACGATGGAGAAGACTTCGGTGCTGGTGACTACAGGGGTCTATCGCTATATCCGCCACCCGCTCTACAGCTCGCTGCTCTTTCTCGGTTGGGGGATCTTCTTCAAGGCGCCAGCGTGGGGTGGAGCCGTGCTGGCTGCTGTGGCGACCCTCTGCCTGCTGCTTACGGCGCGGGCTGAAGAGCGGGAAAATCTGCACTACTTCGGCCCCGCCTACCGGGCATACATGGCGCGGACCAAGATGTTTGTGCCATTTCTGTTCTGATCTGGCCTAATCCCGTTGGCGCCCCAACTCCCGCTGCGCCAACAGCTCGAGCAGCCGCGCGAGCACCTCTTCCCGGTCATCGCCGGCCAGCGCAAGCGCCATTTGGGCCATAAGCAGCCCGTACTTGATGCCCAGGTCGTAGCGCGCGCCGGCCAGCTCCAGCGCCAGGTACTTCTCGCGCCGCGCTAGCCCTGCCAGCGCCGCCGACAGCGTGAAGCCATGTCCCGGCCGATCGGCATGGTCGCCGGACTCGATCTGTTCCGCCAGAATGCCCATGACCCCAGGCGTCAGTACATGCATGCCAAAGAAACAGAGATAGTGGCCCGCGCGCAGCCCCGGCACGATCAGATGTTGCTCGGCTTCAGTGGGCGCGGGCTTCTCGATGACCGTGTCGATCTCGTAGATCTGCTGGCGCCCCGGCAGGCGGCGCCCCCCCACCGCACCAAAGTGGGGCAGCAGGCTCTCCCGCGTGGCCTGGACCGCCGATACGGTGCACTCCTCGGCCGTGGCACAGGCCACCAGCGCCTCGGCACAGCCCTGTGGGCCCCGGCTTACGTAGAGGTGGTCACTGACCAGGTGAAGAAAGGGATCACGGCCCACGAACTCACGCGCGCAGTAGACGGCATGGCCATGCCCCAGCGGCTCGGTCTGGTGAATGAAGTGCAGGCGGCTGCCGTGGTTGCCTGCGACCTGGGCGTAGGACTGCTCATCGCCTGGCCGCACAACCACACCGATCTCGTCGATGCCCGCGGCCATGACCTCTTCGATGAGGATGGTGAGCACCGATTTTTCTACGCCGTCGCGGTCGATGAGGCTCTGCAAGGGCAGCGTCCGCTGCCGGCGGCCGGCCGCGGTGATAACGGCCTTGGTAACGTTCATGGGTAGGCTCCGCTGTTGACGACAACCGAAGGCTGGTCTGGTCCCAGACCCGGCGCACGGCCGGTCATGGTCGATGGCCAGTGCTTTAGACTGGTCGGTGCACTGATGTGAGATACGTAGAGAATTGTAGCACAGAGGCTATTTTGTGCGCCGCACGGCGACGAAGAGCGCGGCGTCATACGCGTGCAGACGCAGGGAGAGCCAGCCATTGGCGGCGGTGCGCAGCCGGTTCCGCACGACATCGCGCCAGCGACCGTCATGGGGCACGGGCAGCCGCACGTCCTGTGAATGGGACGCAAAATTGATCGCGATCACGGCGTAGTCGCCATTGTCATCCCAGCGGCAGAAGCGTACCAGATGCTCGCTAGCGAAGTCGTTGGACAGGAAATTGATGTACTCGCTGCGCAAGGCGGGATGCTGCTTGCGTGCGCGTACGAGCCGGCGCACGATCTCATAGTGGGTACGATGCGCGGCGCGGCGTAACTTGTCCCACTGCATGGGCACAAAGTCGATGGTGCGCGGGCTGTCGTCGCCATATTCCTGGCCGGCATAGAGCATGGGCACGCCCGGCGCGGCAAAGAGCGCCACCAGCCCCAACCGCGCCCGTACCAGCGCCAGCTGCTGGATGCTCATGCCCCCCGGCCGCGGGATATGTTTGCCGGTGTAGAACTTGATCTCGTGCTCAGGCCGTACCTCATCGTGGCTACAGGTGTAGTTGATGGTTTGCGTTGCGGTGCTGAAGCCTTGGTCGCGAAAGCCGCCGATGGCGCGGAAGATATCCCGCTTCTCCCACTGCCAGCGGTGGTTGATGATCTCGTCCAGCGTATGGTGGAAGTAGCCGTTCCAGACCGCGTCCATCTCGGTATCATGGACCAGCCTGGCCGCGCTCTTCTCGTGGTTCGTGCCGTCGAGCTGCCAGAATTCGCCGACGAGGATACAGTCTGGCTTCGCCTGCCGTGCGGCCCAGCAGATGGCGCTGATGCCGTGGTAAGGGTCAAAGCCGGGCCGCAGCGGGTCATTGCTGTCATAGTCGACGCCGCCCACCCAGTCAAAGCGAAATCCATCGACATGGTACTCCTCCAGCCAATAGCGCACCACGTCCTGGAAATAGCGTGTCGTCTCCGGGTTGAAATGGTCCCAGTCGACGCCGCCCCACATATTGATGCTCGCAGGCGTGTGGTGAAAGAATGGATTCCAGCGCGTCCACCATTCGCCCTTGGGGCCATACATGGGCGGGTATATGCGGTAGTAGGGATGCTCGCCCCAGGCATGGTTGAAGGCCACATCGAGAATCACGGCAATGCCCGCCCGGTGGCAGGCATTCACAAAGCGCTTGAAGTCCTGGGGTGTGCCGTAGACGCTGGCCGGGGCATGATAAAAGACAGGATTGTAGCCCCAGCTTGAGTCCCCTGGAAAGGCCTGGATAGGCATCAGCTCCACGGCATTTACGCCCAGTTCCTGCAGATGGGGAAGCCGCCGCATGAGCCGCTCAAAGTTCCCATATTGTGGCCGGTCGTTGAGCCAGCCGCCGGCGGCGTCACGCACACAGAGCTCGTAAATCACCAGGTCACGCAAGGGCGGCGTGCGCCACCGCGCGTCCGTCCAGCGAAAGGCAGCGTACTGGCCATTCAGCACACCCCACGGCGTCCCTGAATCCCAGTTCACCTCCGTGGCGTAGGGATCGCCCACCCACACGTGCGTGTCATCATCTACCATCACGTAGAAGCCGTAGCGCGTATCACCAGGGTACGGTACGGTCAGCCACCAGGTGCCTTCACCGTCGGTCTCCATGGGATGGGCGCGTGTATCCCAGCCATTGAAGTCGCCCACGACACTGACAAAGGTCTTGTGGGGGGCACGAAAGACGAAAGTGGCCGTGCCGCGGCGCACGAGGTCCAGATAGACGCCGCCGCGCAGGTCCTGGGGAAGCCGGTCCTGGGATATGGCACGGTTGAACAGGCCAGTGAATCTCGAGAGCATGTAGACTATAAAGTTGAGCGTTAGAGGCCTAGGGCAGCCCGGGCGTGAGGATTGGGAGGAGACGGGCTGCTGTAATGCCGGTACGCTGTTTTGCCCCTGCCCGGCGTTCGTGCCTACAGGGGCAAAACAGTCCATTCCAATAGAATTACATATTGGCAATCAGGGCGTTACCAAACTCGCTGCACTTGACCTCGGTTGCGCCGTCCATCAGGCGGGCAAAGTCATAGGTCACGATCTTCTGGCCAATGGTCTTTTCCATGGACCGAATGACCAGTTCAGCCGCCTCGGCCCATCCCATGTGGCGCAGCATCATTTCGCCGCTCAGGATGACGGAGGAGGGGTTGACCTTGTCCTGGCCCGCGTATTTGGGTGCGGTGCCGTGGGTGGCCTCAAAGATAGCCCGGCCCGTCTCGTAGTTGATATTGGCGCCCGGCGCAATGCCGATGCCGCCTACCTGCGCGGCCAGCGCGTCGCTGATGAAGTCGCCGTTCAAGTTCATGGTGGCGATGACTTCGTATTCGGCCGGCCGCGTAAGAATCTGCTGCAGGAACGCGTCGGCGATCACATCCTTGACGATGATGCCGTTGGGCAGCTTATGCCAGGGGCCACCGTCCCACGGCTCCGCGTCGAACTCCTCGCGCGCGACCTTGTAGCCCCACTGCATGAACGCGCCCTCGGTGTACTTCATGATGTTGCCCTTGTGCACCAGGGTGACGCTCTTGCGCTTGTTGTCGATGGCGTACTGGATGGCGGCGCGTACCAGGCGGCTGGTGCCCTCTTCGCTCACCGGCTTGATGCCAATGCCGCTGCTCTCGGGGAAGCGAATCTTGGTGACGCCCATCTCCTGCTGCAGGAATTCGATGACCTGCTTGACGCCAGCGCTGTAGGCTTCCCACTCGATACCAGCGTAGATGTCCTCGGTGTTCTCGCGGAAAATCACCATGTCGATGAGCTCGGGCCGCTTGACCGGGCTGGGCACGCCCGTGAAGTACTGCACGGGGCGCACGCAGGCGTAGAGATCCAGGCGCTGGCGCAGGGCCACGTTGATGCTGCGGATACCGCCGCCCACCGGTGTGGTCAGCGGGCCCTTGATGGCCACAATGTATTCGTCGATGGCTTCCAGGGTCTCTTCGGGCAGCCAGATCGGCTCGCCGTAGACCTCGTTGGCCTTTTCGCCGGCGTACACTTCCATCCAGGCGATCTTGCGTTTGCCGCCATAGGCCTTGGTCACGGCCGCATCGAGGACCGGCTGGCTGGCCGCCCAAATATCTACGCCCGTACCGTCGCCTTCAATAAAGGCCACGATAGGGTTGTCGGGCACATGCAGCTTACCGTTTGTCAATGTGATTTTTTCGCCGTGATCGGGCACAACGATCTTTTGATAAGCCATAAGAATAATCTCCTGTCGTGGGACTCGGTATTTTTCGTGAGCGATCGCTATATCAATATGCGGGAGCGCATTTGTTCCGTAGTTGGGCCCAAAACCGGCGTAAGTGTACCAAAGCGTAGACGACAAGTCTATTTTTCGGCACTCTGGCGCACATCTTTTGGTGAAGTTTTGAACAAACTAGGAGAAGGCAGCGGCAAGCATAGGGGGCATGCTACAACGGGGAAACACCATGACTACACACATTGACACGCGAATAAAAAACAACGCAAGGGCGCCGGTTCAAAGTAACCAAGTCAACCCATGGACCCGAAGAGCTCACTGTGTCCATGGCGTCCATGGTGTCACGGTGGTTTCCCTCTCCGACCGGCACTCCCTTGCGTTCTCCCACGTCCTCGCGGCTGCTCAGGCCTGCTCTTCGCGGGCTGGTGCGCCCAGCAGGACGACAACGGCCATGAGCGCAAGACCGGTTATGCTCAGCGGCGCCAGCAGTGGGGGGCCACCTTCACTCTCACCAGCTTCCCCTGCTTCGCCACCTTCACCGGCTTCCTCTTCTTCCTGTGCGGCTGGCCGCTGCACGTCCACCCCGGCGCGGCTGGCGATGGCAGTGAAGCCCGTATCCGCGCGGCTTGCTACCAGGGCTGGCGCGCTCGCCTCACCGCCCCCGGTGGCTTCCAGATGCTGAAAGGTGCCGATGAGCCCGCTCAGGGACAGGAGCAACAGCACGACGATCACGCCTGTGCGCAGACCGCCCTTTACAAAGAGACCGGCCACGACAGCAAGCAGGCCCAAGATCGAGGCGATCACGGCCACATTCTGGACACCGTCCATGTGGTTGAGTAAGAAGAGCTCGACCAATGTGACGGCGAATCCGCCGGCGAGAAAGAGCAATAAAATGGTTGTCAGATTTTTGCGGGTAAAGGCTTCAAGTGCACGCATAGTTCCCTCACAGTGAACATGAACCAGAGTTCCGAAGGCCACGATCAAAAACAGCACCGGCGCGCCATTGCTGCCGGCAAACACAATCAAATATTTACCATATACCCGTTACGAGGCGGTTACGTTAAGATTTTCGGAGCGTAGGATTAAGGTTGTGTGAGCGGTGGAAGAAAGTGGGAACCACCATGACTCCATGGACACCATGAGACACCATGTGGCACCATGTGGCACCATGTTTTGTTGGAGACGGAGAGAGGTTTGAAATAGTGGGCGGTGGAAGCGGGGCGCTATGACCAAACCCAATGCACCTGTTCCGTGTCTGTTTTGAAGGTTGTGTGCGCGTGGTCGACCGCGGGGATCAGGTCGATTTCCATGGCCAGGAATTCGCTCAGTTGGCGCTTGAGCGCCAGGTACTCGGCCAGATCGGGCCAGTCGGCAAAGCGCACCAGCACTCGCAGCCGGGGTTCGGTCACGGGATGTGAAATCACACCCAGCGCGTCGATGGCGAAACGGCGGCGCAGATCCTGCTCCCGCGGTTGGAGCACACCCTGGATGTGCTCGCCCAGAGGCTCGGGTGATGCCGGGCGCGGGGAGTCGAGGGCGGGCGGCCCGGCCGGCGCACCGCCAACCGGACGATATGTGGTCCCCCGGCCCTGGCCATGCTTTTCCAGCAAACCCATTTCCACCAATTTGGTCAGCCGCCGCGTGGCCGTGGCCCGGCTGATATTGGCCACTCGCATGAGACGTTTGGGCGTCAGGGACTGCTCCCGTCGCGCCAGCGTCAATACCTCCTCCTCGTCGTCATTGAGCTGGATGTCAACAGGGTAGGAGATGCCAGCCTCGCCAGCGCTCGCTGCTGCTGTCTCGCCGGCATCACCATCAATTAGCTGCAACGATTGACCCAACGCGATGAAGTCGGCTGCCTGATCGTCGAAATCATGTTGTTGGCACAACTGGTGGCCTGCCCGCCAGTGGTTGCCAGCTTCGTCCAGCCGGCCCGCAGTGGCAAGGGCTTCCGCCAGATTGTAGTGGGCCTTGATCTCAATCAACGGCAACATGACGGCCCGGCAGATCTCCAGCGATCGCCAGTAACTCTTGATTGCCTTGTCGCTGTCCCCCGCCAGGAAGTAGGCTGCGCCGATGTTCAACAGCGCCACGGCCGCGAATTCTTCGTTGCCGATCTTCTCATATGCGGTCATGGCTTCCTGGTACGCGTTGATCGCAAAACGATACTCACCCATGGCCCGGTAGAGCAGCCCCAGGTTGCCGTGGGATTTCGCAATCTGCAAGATATCACCGATCTCCTCGCGGATCGCCAGCGCGCGCTCGCCGAAGTGTACCGAGCGGTCGTAGTCACCCGTTTTGCGATAGAGATTGGCCAACGCGTCGTAGATATCGGCACGCAGCCGCTGCGCGTCGTCACGGACGGACTGCAGCGCTTCCTGCCAGTCCCGTTCGGCTTTCTCCCACTCCTGGCGATAGAAAAAGACCCACCCGCGGTCCTTGAGCACTTCCGCCAGCTCCGGATCGTCCTGGCGGAACCGCTCGATAGCTTGCTGGTAGTAGCGCAACGCATGCAGCTGATTCCGGCTCTCGTAGAGCTTGCCGATGCGGCGATAGACCCGCGCCTGGCGCGCCGGATCCTCGCTAGCTTTCAGGGCCTGCCGGCAGGCGGCCAGCGCCTCTTCATGTTGGCCGCCCTGCTGCAGCAGATCGCCCAAGAGGAGCTGCATCGTGTAGAGCTCATCGCCGGTAAGGCGCTTCGTGTCCATATCCTGTAGCAGATCGATCACTTCCCGGCTGCGCAGATCGTGAAGAAGATCGCTGATTGCCGGCATCAGCACGCGCAGCGCGCGGGCATCTTCGCCCGCCCGGCGCCAGTGCCGTGCCGCAGCCAGCACCGACCCCTGCGCCTCATAATAGGCCGCGGCGAGCCGGTGGCGTCGCTGGCTCTCTGCTACCGGTTGCTGGGCGTAGACGTAGGCGCACAACACGGGCGAAAGCCAAAGACTGGACCCTTCGTCGCCAGTGAGCAGAAAGCGTTGCGCAATCAACGCGTCCAATGTCGCCGTTGCATTGCCGGCCGTTTCCCGCGCCGCCATGTCCAGCAGCAAACTACGGGGAAAGACGTCATCGAAGACTGCGGCAAGTCCCAGCAGGCTGGCAGCCTCTGACTGTTTGCCCAAGGGCAACAGCGCCGCCTGCAAGGCCAGATGTTGGAGCTCGCGATCGGCTTGGCCATCGACCAACTGCTGCCGGAGCCGGTCAGCGAGATCGCGAATCGCCCGGTTGCGCTCGTCAAAAAACGCGTCGGAGCTGCTGATGCCTGTCAGCGCAATCAAGGAGTCTGTATAGCGGCCACCGCCGATAAAGTCATCCGGGTTGAGGGGTTCCAGATAGCGATGGCGCAGAATGTTATAGCGCCACCAGTGTGGGTCCCGCCAGGTTTGGTCATCGAGGGGCCGGTACTCGCCCAGCGGAAACTTCGTG
>JACFMY010000166.1:7847-13211 GCA_019455155.1 Caldilineaceae bacterium | reverse complement strand
AATGACCGTCGATTACGGGCGCTTCGCCGACGGTCACCTGTCTATGCAACAAGATTCGTTTGGCCGCTTGCTGATCGGTTACCACGACGAGTTGGAGGAGGATCTGCGTTTTGCCCGTCTTGAAGGAAGCACGCTATACACAGAAACCGTCGACAGTACGGGCAATGCCGGCCAGTTTGTAGCAGTGGCGCTGGGCACTGGCGGGCTCCCTGCCCTCTCCTATTACGATTCTACGTATGGTTTGTTAAAGTACGCCTTCTGGGATGGCTGGCAGTGGCGCTTTGAGACAGTTGCCCGCGGTCTGGCCCCTGGCAGCACCTCCCTTGGATTTGTAAACGATCAGACTGCTGTAATTGCGTACTACGATTCCGGCAACGGCGATCTGCTGGTGGCACAGCGCAGCCTGGGGCCGCCGACAGACACCGCGTATTTGCCGGTGGTTGTCGCCGCTCCCTAAGACGCAGGCGTAGACGTGGTGTGACTCCTGCCCGCGCTGCGTAGTGCGGATTCATGTGACGAATGGGGCGTGACGGCGAAAGGGGGCGAAGTGGAGAAGCTCCGTATTTACCTCATCGGTCCCCCAATTATCGAATGGAAAGGTCATTCGCTTGCTTTACCCCGTCGCAAGGTGCGGGCACTGCTTTACCGGCTGGCAACCGAGCTGCAGCCAGTTGCGCGCGATCGGCTCATCGACTTGTTCTGGAATGAGGTGTCGGACTCCCAGGCGCGGCGCAACCTCACCCACCTGTTGACCCACCTGCGCAACGCCCTGCCGCAGGCAGAGATGGTACAGGCCACCCATGACTTCGTCTTTCTCAACCCGGACCGCGTCTGGTCGGACACCTATGCTTTTCTCACCCTGTTCCGCATCCCGTATAGCGCGCAGCAGCCGCAAATTCTGGACGAGGCCATGGCATTATTCCGCGGACCCTTCCTGGATGGCCTCTCGCTCTCGGGCTGCCCAGATTTCGAGCAGTGGTTGGTGATGGAGCGCACCTGCTGGCAGCGTCGCCATCAACTGCTCCTCACGCGGCTGATTCAACAGAACGTTGAGAGCGGCAATCTGCGCGAAGCCATCTCCAATGCACAGACCTATTTGCTCCAGGAACCATTTGAGCCAGATATGCACCGCGCCCTGGTGGAGATGTATCTCAGCAAGGGCGATGCTGAATATGTGCTGCAACAGTACGAGCGGATTGCTGACCTGATCGAAGTGGCGCGCCAAAGCAGAGAAGCGCTGCCCGCAGTACACCGCGTGCGTGCAGCGCTCGAAAGCGTAGGCGATGGACCGTAGACGACGGATCCAGGCCGGCCGAGAACGCGCAAGCTTGACATGGCGAAAGGAGGCTCGTAGCGGAAACCGGATATTGAAACGGTGGGATGAAGCCATAACATCGAACAGTTCCTTAGGCGCAGCGTCGGTTTCAGCTTCATTTGCTTGAAAGGAGCAAATCGTGTCCGAAAGTGTCTACAAGGTTATCGAGCTTGTGGGAACCAGCACGGAATCATGGGAGAAGGCGGCGTCAAATGCAGTGGAGATGGCGGCCAGGCATTTGCAGGATCTGCGGATTGCCGAGATCTCTGAGCTGGACATGCAGCTAGTGGACGGCAAGGTCATGGCCTACCGCGCCAAGGTCAAACTGTCATTCAAGTACCATTCTGAAAAGGAGTAACCACCCCTGACTTCCACATGAAAGGTTGCTCCCCTGGGGGCGGATCCCCCCGGGGGAGCCTATGAAGCGATAATGCCCCTCAGCAAGACCATGCCCAATCATCAAAAAACCGGCGATCCAGCGATGGTAAAGTGGGGTAAACTAGTAGTAGGAGCCCTTTGTTCCCGGTGTTTTGAAAGGATCCGGCTATGCTCAAAGCTGCTGAGCTCTCTCGATCGCTAGCGAAGGACCATGTGCAGTGCACAGCTTGCGAGCACTGGTGTGCTATCGCGCCCGGACATGCCGGGAAGTGCGGCGTGCGCCATAATATCGGCGGCACGCTTCACCTGCTGGTCTACGGCAGGGCCGCGGCTGTACACGTCGATCCCATCGAGAAGAAGCCCCTCTTCCATTTTCTGCCTGGAACCCCAATCTTTTCCGTGGGCACGGTAGGCTGCAACCTCAGCTGCGCCTGGTGCCAGAACTGGGAAATCTCCCAGCATAAAGTGCTTGACCCTACCAAAGACGCGCCCGGCCAGGAGTGGTTGCCCGAACAGATCGTCGCCTATTGTCTCCAGCGCAAGATCCCATCTGTTGCCTTTACCTATAACGAGCCGGCTGTCTTCTTCGAATATGCTTACGACACGGCCAAGCTGGCCCATGCGGCCGGCCTGCGCACCGTCTTTGTATCCAGTGGCTTTGAGACCCTACGGGCGCTGGAAACAATCGCTCCCTATCTCGACGCGGTGAACGTGGATCTCAAAGCATTCCGCGAGGAGACCTATCGCACCTACTGCGGCGCGCGCCTGGAGCCGGTGAAGCGGAATATCCGCCACCTGGTGCAGGAACTAGGCATCTGGACCGAGGTCACCACGCTCGTGATCCCGCAGCTCAACGATAGTGACGAGGAGCTGCGCGAGACAGCCGAGTTCCTCGCCGGCGTCAGTGTGGATCTGCCCTGGCACGTATCGGCCTTCCACCCCGATTATCATATGCAAGACCGGCCGCATACACCGGCGGCCACACTGCGCCGCGCGCGCGATCTCGGCAAGGCCGCGGGGCTGCGCTACGTCTACACAGGCAACATCTGGGGGGATAGGACCCTGACGGGCGCCGAAGATACAGCCTGCGCACGCTGCGGCACGCCGCTGCTGCGGCGCAGTGGCTACTCCGTACAGCAGCTGTGGACGCAGCCCGGCCACTGTCCGGGGTGTGGTGAACAGATAGCTGGCAGATGGGGACACATTATGGAGCATGAAAAGCCCCTCGTAATGTGAAGGCGCCAGGTTAGATGAAAGGAGGCGAGCATGTCGTCTCAGACAAAGACGTTGCGGCCACCGGCAGTGGCCGGACAGTTCTACTCGCAACACGGAGATCGCCTCCAGGGAGATGTACGCAGCTTTCTCAAGGCAGCCAAGCTGCCGGAGCTGGCGCGGGTCCTCGCGGTTATCGCACCGCACGCAGGCTACCCGTGCAGCGGGCCGGTGGCCGGATACAGCTTTGCCGCATTGGGGGGCCAGACCGTCGGGCACGTTACGGTCTACCTGCTGGGCCCCGCGCATTGGCGACCAGTCTTTGGCGTCGGCCTCTGCAATGTGGATGCCTTTCTGCTACCGACGGGCGAAGTAGCTGTTGACCACGCGCGTGTACAGCAGATGGTCGCCCTGGGCGAACCGTATCGCCTCGCCACCGAAGCCCACATGCCGGAACATTGCCTGGAAGTAGAGCTGCCATTCTTGCAGATGGTGCTCTCCGACTTTGCCGTCGTGCCCATGCTGCTTGACAACGATGCCGACCCCGCCAGAGTGGGCGCGGACCTTGCTGGGTTGGTCGCCGGCGATCCGGCCAGTCTCATCGTCGTCAGCTCCGACTTGAGCCACTATCACAATTACGCCGCGGCCACGGCCATGGATCACAGCTTCCTGGCCGCGGTTGTGGCGGGCGATATCAAGCAGGCAGCCAACGGTGAAGCTTGCGGCCTACCTGCCATTTTGACCCTTATGCATGTGGCGGCGCGCTTGCAGTGGCGCGCACAGCTGCTGGCCTATGCCAACTCTGGCGACACCTGCGGCCCGCGCCGCGACGTGGTTGGCTATGGCGCCGTCGCCTATACGAGTAGCTAAGCGGCTCCTCGCCAGGCTGTACCCGACAGTCTCTGGCGTCTTCAACGTTTCGTGGCAGCCTCCTCAATTCGCCCCAGGGCCAACAAACCGCTACAATAGAGCACCTGGCCGGTCCCTGAAACGGCAAAGGTGTCTATTTGTGCGTGGTTCTCGAATCTCAGCTAGATAGCTCATAAGCCAGGAGCATGCCACCGTGATCCAGCGTGACCGCCTGATTTCCTTTACTCGTGACCTCGTCCGCCTGCCTAGTCTCAGCGGTGAGGAAGACCGCGTCGCTGCCCGCGTGCAGGCAGAAATGGAGGCATTGGGCTACGATCGCGTTTGGACGGATGCCAATGGCAGTGTTGCCGGCATCATCGAGGGTGCGCGGCCAGGTAAGACGCTCCTCCTGGATGCCCACACTGACACCGTGGGCATTTCGCCAGGTGTAGCGTGGCAGCACGAACCGTTTGGCGCGGAGGTTGATGGCGACGCCATCTACGGCCGTGGCGCCGCGGATATGAAAGGGGCCCTGGCGGCTATGGTACATGCCGCGGCAGCCAGCGATCGCAGCCGCTTGCAGGGACGCGTCGTCGTCAGCGCCTCGACCATGGAAGAAGTACTGGAAGGGGTAGCGCTGCAGGCCGTCATGGAGCAGACATCCCCCGATTTTGTCGTGATCGGAGAAGCAACCGATCTGCAAATCAGCCGTGGTGGCCGCGGGCGCGCTGAGGTGCATCTGACGACCACCGGGCGGCCGTCCCATTCGTCCGCGCCTCAACTGGGCCGCAACGCGGTGCTTGACATGATGCGTGTCATTGCCGCGGTGGAAAAGCTCGAGCTCTCTACCGACCCCCTTATGGGGCCAGCTATCTTCGCCCTCACGGATATCATCTCCGAGCCGTATCCCGGCCATTCGGTGATTCCAAGCATCTGCAAGGTGACCTATGATCGCCGGCTCCTGCCCGGCGAGACCGTCGCCGGCGTACTAGCGCCTCTTTCGACCCAACACGAGCTTGCTGGCATCGATCTCAAGGCCGAGATTGGCATCGGCGCCTATCGCGCCTTCACAGGCGCCCAGCTTCGTTGCGAGAAATTCTTCCCAGCATGGTTGCTGCCGGCCGACGACCCCTACGTTGCGACTGCACTGGGGGCTCTCCATGCCATCGGGTTGGCAGCCACAACCAGCGCCTATCGCTTCTGCACCAACGCAGCCTACAGCGCAGGTGTAGCTGGTGTGCCCACGATCGGCTTCGGTCCGGCCACGGAGGCCGACGCACATGTCGTCGATGAGCACCTCGCGCTGGACGATCTTGAAGCGGCCGCACGCGGCTACCAGGCCATCATCGCGGCCGTACTGAGTTAGGGCAACCCGATCCTCCTATGTTGCTGCATCAGGCGTTCCGCCTATCCCTGGACCCAACCAAGCCAGACGTCGTCGCGGTCGCAGGTGGCGGCGGCAAAAGCACGACGGTCTTCCGGCTGGCAGCTGAGATAGCTGCCCAGGGAGGCCGCGCCATCATTGCGCCAACAACTCGCATTGCCGCGTTTCAAACGGAATGGGCGCCCGCCGTTGTAGAGATGAGCGGGACCGAAATCCCCTGGCCGGC
>JACFMY010000166.1:0-7837 GCA_019455155.1 Caldilineaceae bacterium | reverse complement strand
AATGCTGGCCAGCCATGGCTACGGGCTGCTCACCGGTCCCGTGGTGGGTGACCGCCGGTTGGGTGTGGAGGCGGCCGTGGTGGACGCGCTCTACGCGGCAGCTGCTGACCTGGGCATTGCTGCCATTACTGTGGAAGCTGACGGCAGCAAGATGCGACCGGTCAAGGCGCCGGCCGCCCACGAGCCCGTATTGCCTGCGACCACCTCGGTGCTGGTGCCCGCGATGGGCATCGACGCTTTGGGCGCGCCCATCGACGCGGTTCACGTTCACCGCCCCGATCGAGTACGCGCGGTCTTAGGGTTGGCAACGGAAACGGCAGAGCGTTTGACGCCAGCCCAGGCTGCGCAGCTGCTGATCGCGCGAGAGGGCGGCGCCAAAGGACTGGCTCCCCCTATGCGGCTCTTGCCCCTGCTCAACAAGGCCGACACGCCCCTCCGCCTGGTGTTGGGGCGCCTGGTAGCGGAACTGCTGGCCCGGCAGGGCCATGCCTCGTTGCTGGCCAAGGTAGGTGACACGCATGGCGAACCAGTCGTGGAGCGCTGGGGGCCAGTAGCGGCTGTAGTCATGGCCGCGGGAGCCAGCACACGCATGGGCCGGCCCAAGCAGGTAGAACCAGTGGAGGGCGTGCCAATGGTTGTACGGGCGCTGCAGACTGCCCTGGCTGCAGGGGTGAGCAAGGTAGTGGTGGTGACGGGCGCATATCGGGAGATGGTGGACGCGGCCGTGGCTCCGCTGCGCGCGCAGGCTGGCTCCCGGCTCCAGGTCATCGACAATCCCGGCTGGCAAGCGGGCCAGGCCACCAGCATGCATGCCGGGCTCCGGGCGTGTGGAGCAGAGATCCAGGCAGCGCTTTTTCTGCCTGCTGACCAGCCTTTCCTGGCAGTGCAGCTGCTCCGGCAACTCATGGCTGCGTGGCGTTCCGGAGCGCCCATTGCGGCCCCCCGCGCCGGGGGGGTGTTGCGCGGCGCGCCCGCGATCTTCGATCGGGAGCTTTGGCCCGAACTGCTTGCGGTACGCGGTGACGTTGGGGGACGTGCCGTGCTGGCGCGTCGCCACGAGCTGGTACGGGCGGTGCCGGCGCCAGCGTCCTGGCTGCGCGATATCGACAGCCCGTCCGACCTGACAGATTCGTAGGCAATCCGCGTTTTGACACCGTCAACTTGAGCGACTAAACGGCTTGCTCTGCCCCGGCTGAGGCCCATGGGAGCACACAGGCACTTTACGGCCAGCGTACGGCAATCAAATGGCAAGCGTTAAATAGTTGCCGGTTGTGGGTAGCGAAGACAGCTGAAAAATGTAGTCAAATCCAACTCCTGGCCTGAAGTCTTGCTCCCCATGTTCGATATAATTCCTAGGTGGCGCATCATCGGACCGAATGCAAGGTCGCGAGCTGAAATCAACTCGAGCTGATGCGGAGCAGGAGAGAGGGATTCATGAGCCATAGGCGCAGCACGGCGCGGTTTCTGGCCGCGGGCTGCTTATTGATAACTTTGTTCTTCTTCGTCGTGCCGTTTCATGGCGCGCAAGCGCAAACATCTCAAACCCCCGAACTCTTCTACAACGAAATCCAAACCGTCTACCTGACCAACCTGGAGCGACGCAAAGCCAACTTGCCCCCGCTGCGCTGGAACCGTGAGCTGAGCGAAGCGGCACGGGGTTTCGCCCAAGATGTGGTCACCAACCTCCCTGCCGGCTACTGTGGCCATACAGACAGCCAGGGCCGAAATCCTGGGGCGCGGATGCGCGATGCTGGCTTCACAAACCTGGGCATGTGGGCCGAAAATGCTGTCTGCGGGTACGCGACACCATCGTCTGCTGTACGCGCCTGGATGGAAAGCCCCTCACATCGGGCCAACATCCTTGGCTCCGATTTCCGCGAGATTGGCGTTGGCTACGCGCGCGATGCCAGCGGGCGCGGGTACGTTGTCCAGGATCTGACCGTGGACAAGCTGTTCGCGCCCGTCATCATCGACGATGAGGCGCCCTCCACTACGACGCCGGAGGTCGGGCTCTACATCTACAATCAGGTCACCTCTGACGGTGTTACCGGCATGGGTGAAACGCTGGAGATCATGATCTCCAACACGCCTGACTTTGCAAACGCATCATGGCAACCCTATAGCGCCGAGGTCGACTGGCAGTTGGAGCCGGGCGAGGGATGGCGGACCGTCTACGTCAAAGCTCGTGACCGCCTGGGGCGTACGACCGTGGTCCATGACAGCATCTATCTCGGCCCGGAGCTGTCGCAAGAACAGATTACTTTTGCCGGCGCAAGCCAGGTAGAGTCCGGCTTCACCCTGGAAACGGTAGATGTGGCTGGCTGGTCACAGGTTCAGTTCTCCTTGGGGTGGATTCTGGACGATAGTGATCCGACCTTTCAGCTCCATACTGGGAAAGGTGAACGAGTCGATGACCCCGCGGCCATCGGCGGCACGGCATTACGCATGGACGGGAACAGCCCGGTAGCTTATGCGTCAGGCTGGGCCGGCACGCCCTTAAGTGGGGTGCCAATGACCGCCTATTTTCGTCTAAAAGCTGGCGCCAACTCAGGAGAGCAGGAAGTGGCGCGGCTCACGGTGCGCAACCAGAGCAAGGAATATGGGCCGCTGATTCTGAGAGCCGCAGATTTCAACGCTCCCGGCGAGTATCAGGAATTCGCGATCGCCTTTGACTTCTCCGGCAGCAGCGACCTGGTCACGTTCGAGTTTGAGCGGAGCGGCGCCGTGGAGATCTATGCCGACGCGGTCACGCTCTATGCCACGCCGGCAGCAGCCACAGCTCCCCTCCAATGGCAGGCGCCGGGCGGTTACCAGCGCAGCCGCGGTGTTGTGGCACGCCTGCTGGACGGAGCAGGCGCGTTCAGCGCGCCAATCGAGGTCTATCCTGATACCGGCCAGCTCATCGTGACGGGTGGTAACGCGCCTGCCAAGCCTCGCCTCGACGTGACCCCGCAAGCTATCTGGTTGGACGTACAGACAGACGAGCAACCAGCCATGGCCACTGTCACCGTGGCATGTCAGGAGTGCGCCATCGCGCAGTGGCAGGCATCGAGTGACGAGAGCTGGATGGCGCTTATGGCCAGCGAAGACACGTTGGAGATTCGCTGCAAGACGGATGGGCTAGAGGAAGGCTTCTACTACGGCCAGATCGTGGTATCGGTACCGGGGATGGACGAGCTTGAACCTGTGACGGTGGAAGTGACGCTGGCCGTCGGCGGGCTGGACAAACTGCTCCCCCACAAGGTCTATTTGCCAGCTGTAACTCAGTGACCCCGGGCGTAGCGCTGGTCCGGTGCCAGACTTCCGCACAGGATCTCTATGGTCAGGTCAAGGGCGGATATGTGACAGGAGAGCCGCGCTCTGGGGACCAAACGCAGTGAAGCGCACGAGCCGCGAGCTGTCCTCACAGGCTTCCAGCCCGCCCGATGGCTCATCGCCGGCCACGATGAGCTCCACTTGCAGGTGATCTGGGGGCAACGCGTTGCTCACCCGTTCTGCCCATTCAATCACAATTACGGCGTCTTCTCGTTCCAGGATCTCCTCCAATCCAAAGGTGGCTGCCTCCTCCAAAGCACTATCGACGCTGTCACCCAGGCGATAGATATCAATGTGGACCAACTGGATACCCCGCGGGGAACGGTATTCATTGGCCAGGATAAAGGTCGGGCTCGTCACCCGATCACGAATACCCAGCCCAACGGCAAAGCCTTGCACAAACGTTGTTTTGCCCGCACCAAGCTGGCCGCGCAGGGCGATGACCTGGCCTGGCGAGACAGCCTGCGCCAGGCGGGCCGCAATGGACTGGGTCTCCTGGCGCGAATGGGTTGTGATGGAGAGCTGCTCCATCCCGCCAGGCAGAGTGCGACGACTGGCGGGTCCAGCGCCTTCTGTCTGAGCGTCTTCGAGCTTTCTTTCAGGACCAGCAGTTCGGCCCATCATTCGTCCTTTTTCTGGGTGTTGGCCTGCCCTGAATCGTAGACAATTTCCTGAATCATGTGCTGGTATTCGGCCGCCAGCTCCTGGGCCCGCTCCTGGCAGCCTGCTTCAGCGAGCACTTCGAAGCGGGGCTTGTCCGGGTTGGGCGAAAGATGTACCCATTCGCCATCCTCCAGATGTACCTTCATGCCATCGATCTTCTCCACCTGATGGTGTGCGAAGCGGTTCGTAAGCACTCGCATGACGGCGCCCTTGACATCCCAGGAACACTCGGCGATTGCCTTGGCCACATGAAACTTGGGAAGATAAGCGACAATCTCGCTGACCGACATATTGCGCGTGGCTAGGTATTCGAGCAGACGCACAGTAGCCATCATGCCGTCCACCGCAGGCTGGAAACCAGGAAAGACAAAGTTGCCCGATCCATCTGCAATCATGAGCACACCCACATAGTTGGTTGTGTGCATGGGCCCGTGCAGGTTCTGCGTGATCCGGAACAGGCGCGCGTTGTGCCAGCTGGCAATGGTGTCGAACGCGTTGGGCATGGTGACAGGGACGGCCACCGGGCGGCCTGGGTGGGCATAGAGGGCCAGCTCCATCATCAACGCCGCGGTGGTGATATCGTCCAGGATGTTGCCCTGGTCGTCGGCCAGAAAGATCTTCTCGCCGCCCACGTCGATCTGGACGCCCAGGTGCGCGCCCAAGGCATGCACGATCTTGCCCATGCGTTCCTGATTCGCTTTGAACTCAGCCTCCAGCATGGCCAGCTTGGTCTCTTCCATGCGGGCATTGAGCGGCACGACATCAACCCCCAGCTTGTTGAGGATGTTCGCCAGGGTGTCGCCTGCCAGGCCATGGGAATAGTCGCTCACCAATCTAAAGCCATAGTCGCGAATGCGCTCGGCATCGACGTGGTGCATGAAATCTTCTGTATAGCTCGCGATCGGCTCATGGGCGTACGCGATGACGCCAATCTCGTTGAGGAACGCGCGGCGGAAATCCTCGCGGAAGAAGTTGCGCTCAATGGTACGTTCGGCGCTGGTGCTCTGGTTGAGCCCCTGGCCATCTATGATGCGGATGTCCACGACCCGCTGGTCAAAGGGGCTGATGCGCACATGGATACCGGCTGCCGCATCTTTATTATGGCGCACAAAGTGGCGCAGCACGGGAATGGCTACCGTTCCCAGATCCCAGACATGGATACCGGTGCCCGGCAGCCCGCTGATGAGGGCCCGTTTGAGCATGCGCGAGCTGCGGTGTGCGTCGCGGTTGATGGCCACATAACTCCCCTTGGGCAAGGTGGCGCCCAACGCAGCGCTCAGCTTGGCGGCATATTCTGGTGTCAGGTCGATATTGACGACGCCAGAAACCCCAAAGCGGGAAAACAAGGCACGACGCCCCTGATTCCCCCAAATGATGCTGTCCTTGATGGTGGCGCCGGCCTCGATCTCCTTATGGGGCCACAGCTTGACATTTGCGTGCAAGGTCGCGCCTTCGCCCAGGACACAGTTGTCACCGATGACGACGCCTTCATAGGCAATGACCTGTGACTTGATGCTGCACTGCCGCGTGACAATCACACCCCGCAGCTCGCACGATTCACCTACATAGTTGTTGCGCCAGATGATGCTGCGCTCGATGCGATTGTAGTTATCAATGATCGTATAGTCGCGGATCACCGCAGGGCCGTAGATGCGTACGTCACCCTTGATCTTCACCTCGTTGCCCAGATAGATGGGACCAAAGAGCTGTGCGCTCGGCGCGATGTCCACGTTGCGGCCGACCCAGATTCCCCCGCCCAGATGCGTGCCAATGGGCTCAGACATGCGGAGCTTGCCATAGAGCATGTCCGAGTTGGCACGCATGTATTCGCTGATGTTGCCTACATCGCACCAGTAGCCATCGGCTACGTAGCCGTAGATCGGCATCTTTTCCGCCAACATGCGGGGAAAGAGCTCGCTGGAGAAGTCATAGGGTACACCGGCAGGTATCAGATCGAGGACCTCAGGCTCCAGGACATAGAGCCCTGCGTTCACCGTATCTGAGGTCACTTCACCCCACGACGGCTTTTCCTGAAACTGTGTGATGCGTCCCTCTTCGTCGGTCGTAATGACGCCAAACTCCAGGGGATTAGGCACGGGCGTAAGAGTAATGCTGGCCAGACTTCCCCGCGCTTTGTGGACGCGTACAATCTCTTCGAGGTTAAAATCCGTCATCGCGTCGCCGCTGATGACGATGAAGGTATCATCCAATTGATCGGCAGCCAGCTTCACGCTGCCTGCCGTCCCCATGGGCGCTTCCTCCACAGAATAGGTGATTTTCATGCCAATGCTGCTGCCATCATCGTAGAAATCTTGGATGGCCGAGGCCATATAGCGCAGCGTGACGATCACCTCGGTAATGCCGTGGTGTTTGAGCAGGTCAAAGATATGGCCGAGTACTGATTTGTTGACCACTGGTACCATCGGCTTGGGGCGGCCAATGGTGAGCGGTCGCAAACGCGACCCTTCGCCGCCAGCCATGACAACAGCTTTCACACTACCTCCAGAACATCTGGCTGAGTCGATTATTCAACATGGAGCGCTGCCGATGGTCTTCGGATCATGTACCATCAACGAATCTTGCGTCTCCATTTGCCGTGCGTCATCAAATCGGTGGCCAGGGGTAGTTACGCCGGTGTGGTATGGGCGCGGGATAGGCGCCGTTGCGAAGCAGATGATCAAGGCGTTTTTGCACAGCACGCAATTCGGACGGGCTCACCAGCTGGCTCAATTGCTGGGTCAACTCGCAGCGGCGATCCGCCAATATGTCGCGTAGCGCGGTCAGGTTTTCTAACAGCGGCTCCTCGATTGGTTCGCAACTGTATTCCCAAATGACGGTACGCAGCTTGTAGTCGACGTGAAAACAGATGCCATGATCGATCGCCCATACCCGTTCATCTGTACCAATAAGGCAGTGGCCGCTTTTCCTATCTGCATTATTGATAACAAAATCAAAGAGTGCAAGCTGCCGAAACGCGGGGGCATAACGGGCGTCTTCGCTGGCCGTAAAGTAGTGCGCTTCCGTATCGTGGTCAATGAAGAACTGGACGCTGCCCAGGCCGCGCGCCCCGTCGCGCAGCACCGTGGGGGGCACAAGATGCCACCCCAACCCCTGGCTGATCAGGTACGCAGCCGTTTCACGCTTGCAGAGGGTGCCCCACTCAAAGTCCCACAACGGCGCTTCACCACGCTGGGGCTTATAGACTGCGGGCAAAGTCAGGTCACCGTAGGAGGCGACAACTAGAAAGCTGTGATTGGAGCTGTATGGAAGCAGCCCTCGTTCCTCAATATCGCCATGCTGGAGTACCTCCAGCACCTTATCTTCGGTGAGTGGAATGGCCATAGGCTGCTCGTGCTGTGGCTAGCGGGGCCGCTAGGTTTGGAGCGGCTACAGCTGTCACATCGTTGGGTTACCTAAAAGAGTATAGGTACAGAATGACCGTCGGTGCGAGGGCAGAAATGACCGCTGCGGTCGATGGGGCGGCCGCAGAGCGGGCAAATGGGGCGGCCACGCGCCACGACCTCCAGAGCGTGTTCGCTCAGGGATCGCATTTGGGCCCGGGTCGCAACAAAGCGCGCCGCGGGTACGCTATCATCCTCAGGATCGACGATTGCGCCCGTGTCATCCAGGACCAACGCTTTGGCAATCAACCAGATCATGTCCTCGCTTTCGTCGTAGCCGATGATCAACTGGGCAATACGAAACTGGGGCTCAAAGGGGGTCTCGGCATAGAGCACCTTCTTGGAGCGCGAAGCCGGCGGCAGGTCTGGGTATTTCTTTTCCAGCTCTTCCAACAGTTGGAGCACACTGATGGCCAGGTTGCTCACCTCTTGTTTCTCCAGGGTCAGGCTCACAAGAT
>JACFMY010000165.1:12461-13245 GCA_019455155.1 Caldilineaceae bacterium | reverse complement strand
GCATGGAAGTGTTACACAACCGGGCGCTTCACCTGTACGATCCTGCGCGGTGCCTGGATCTCTATCTGGCCGGCGTAGATGATGTGCTTGAGGGCCGCCCGCGCCTGGGCGACACGCTGCTAGACGTGCCCACGGCCGCACCGCTCATCTTGCTCAGCCACAACCCGGACATCGTGGCCAGTCCCCAAATAGAGCGCGTCGACGTCGTGCTGTCGGGCCACACCCACGGCGGCCAGATCGTGGTGCCCTTTTGGGGCCCTGCCCACACCCAGGCTGAACACCTCTCGCGCAAGAACGTGGCCGGGTATTTCCGCCATGGCTGTACCCATGTCTATATCTCACGCGGTCTCGGCGAAGGCATCCCCATGCGTTTTCGGGCAGGCCCCCAGATCGCGCTGATTCATATTGTGCCTTGACCGGCGCTACGCCGGGCGACCTCGTTTCCACACAATGGAGGGTGCGTGTTCAGGCAGAGCCAGCTGGTCCCTTTCCTCTCCACATGGCGCAGACGGTTGGTGGGCACCCTGGAGGGCAGGGTGCTGGAAGTCGGTGCAGGCGGCGGGCCCAACCTGCTCTTTTACCAGAGCGCCACTGAAGTCTGGGCCATTGAGCCCGATCCTGAACGGGCCCGCGCGGCGTGGCGTGTGGCCGCCGAGGCATCGCCACCCACCTATGTGAAGGTCGCCGTGGCGGAAGCCCTTCCCTATCCTACATCCACATTCGACCATGTCGTATCGACCCTGGTCTTCTGTTCGGTGCACGATCCACTGCAGGCGCTCAAGGA
>JACFMY010000165.1:0-12432 GCA_019455155.1 Caldilineaceae bacterium | reverse complement strand
TCCTAAGAATCGCGTCGCGGCACAGCTCTTTCACGCGGCCACACCGTACTGGAGCCAGATCGCCAACAACTGCCACCTTGATCGCCCTACCGTTGATCTGCTGCGCGCAGAAGGGTGGTCCATCCAGCTGCTCCGGCGCCGCACGGTCCTGGTCCGGCTGCAGGCCACGCCACCACCAGCACAGAGGTGATTTCCTGTTCTCCACAGGAGTTTGTATACTTTAGCACCGATTGGCGGCCCTTACAGTGCGAGAATATGGTGTCAACTGCCGCCCACGAAGCCGATCTTTGGCCTACAAACACCAATAAACGCAAGGACAAGCACAAGGAGGAATACATGGCTTTCCAGTTACCTGACCTGCCCTACGCGTTCAATGCGCTGGAACCGCACATTGACGCGCGCACCATGGAGATTCATCACGGCAAACATCATGCTGCCTATGTCAACAACCTGAACAATGCGGTGGCAGGCACTGAATGGGAATCCAAGAGCATCGAGGCGATCTGCCGCGATATTGCCCAGGTGCCGGAGAATATTCGCACCGCGGTGCGCAATAACGGCGGCGGCCACGCGAACCACAGCCTGTTCTGGAAGATCATGGGGCCGAACGCCGGTGGCCAGCCTAGTGGCGACCTGGCCGCAGCGATCAACGCCAAATGGACGAGCTTCGATGAGTTCAAGAAGGTCTTTGCCGGGGCGGCCGCAACCCGCTTTGGCAGCGGCTGGTCCTGGCTGGTCGTGAAGGCGGACGGCAGCCTGGACGTCTACAGCACGCCGAACCAGGACAGCCCCTACATGCAGGGCGACACCCCCATCCTGGGCCTCGATGTGTGGGAACACGCCTACTACCTGAACTACCAGAACCGCCGGCCGGACTACATCGCGGCCTGGTGGAACGTAGTCAACTGGGCGGCCGTGGCCCAGAACTACGCGGCGGCGAAGTAAACACGCCCATCCGCTTCATGCAACCGGAGGCGCCGTCTGGCGTCTCCGGTTTTCTTTTTATTCGACGAGACGCCACCATAGCCGCCGGCTGTATGTGTGACAGCTGCGTGGCGGCAACTGCCTTCCCCCGGCAATGCATGAGGATTGGACCGGACTATGAGCAAGCGTATCCACCAATTCTGGCAGTGGTTGACCGGCGGGACGAACCAACCACAACCGGACACACCAGACATGGCGCCGCGCCTCCAGCCTGCACGCGCGGCTCAGAGCTTCACAATCCCTGTTCTAGTTGTCAACTACTTCCCGGTGCGGAACGGCCACATCGACATTCGCGTAACCGGCGATGTCAGTGCCCCCCTGGAGCAGGTCCGATCGCATACGGCCGCGGTCACGCGCCAGGTCGTCTCCGCGCTGGAAGAAGGCAGCCGCTACCACGCCTACAAAGATCCGGCTGCGCCGTCATGCCTGCACTATGAAGTCCTGGACACCCTGGAATTCCTGGAGCCGTTGCCTACCTGGTCCAAGGCGGGGCACCGCGTGCCGATGACCGACTACAACGCGATCATGGCTCGCATTGACGCGCGCATGTGGGTCATGGAGCGGGGCGTAAAGGAGATCTGGATCTGGGGCTATCACGGCGGGGTCATCGATCTGTGGGAATCGAATATGGCTGGCCCATGGGGTGACATCAGCAACAGCGATCGCGATGCGCACGATCTGCCCGTCTTTGACCGCACCTACACGGTCTACCACTACAACTACCAGCGCGGACCTTCAGAAGCGGTCGAAGATCACATACACCAGATCGAAGCTGTTCTGCGCCATATTGACCATGAGCTCTTCTGGGAGCGCTTTGTGGGCCGGCCCGGAGAAGGGCGCTGTGGCTGGGCTCACTACCCACCGAACGGTGTGCGCGATTACGACTGGCGCAACCGCACGTATGTTTGGACGGATATCGAAGACTGGCGCCCGGACGGCAGTGGGGAAAAGGTCCACATCAACTGCGAACGCTGGCACTGTGACAGCCTGCAGTGGTTCATCTATTGGATGCAGAGCCTACCGGGTCTTGACAACAACCTCTTCTTCCAAGGCCAGCCCCTATCCAATTGGTGGACCTTCATCGGCGATTTCGATGCGGCCATGCAAGAGAGATTGGGGCTGGTCAAACGCACAGGACAGTAAGAGAGTCCAACGGCCCGCTCCGGCAGCAGGCGCCTACGTAACCCGCTTACGAACGCTGCCGCGGATCCAACGCGTCGCGTAGGCCATCGCCCAGCAGGTTGAACCCGAGTACCGTCAACACCAATGCAATGCCGGGGAAGAGGATCAGGTGGGGCGCGGTAAAGACCTGGTTGCGCTCCTGGCCGATCATGGAGCCCCATTCCGGAGTCGGCGGCTGCGCGCCCAATCCCAAAAACGAGAGCGCCGCGGCGTCGAGAATGGCGACGCCGATACCCAGCGTGCCCTGCACCACGAGGGGGGTCAGCGCGTTGGGCAGGATGTTTTGAAAGAGTAACCGGTTGGAGGGGACGCCCAATGCCCGGCCCGCCAGCACATAATCCTGTTCTTTGATAGAGAGAACGCTGGCCCGCATAATGCGGGCGTAGGTAGGGATGCTGACGATACCGATGGCCAACAGCGTATTGATCAGCCCAGGCCCCAACACCGTCACGATGGCAATGGCCAGAATCAAGCTCGGGAAGGCCAACATCACGTCCATCAGCCGCATCAAAACATTGTCGGTCCACCCTCCCAGATGGCCGGCAAACGCGCCGATAAGGGAACCGATCACAATCGCGAAGCCTACTGACATGATACCCACCACGAGCGACAGCCGCGCACCGTAAAGAACACGGCTAAAGAGATCGCGGACGTTGCCGTCAAGACCAAAGAAGTGCTCGGGCTGCTCGGTCGCGCAGCCAAGCAGGTGAATACAGGGGGCGGCCCGTTTCTTGACCTCTTCAACGCCAATGAGCGACTGTTCCGGGTCATGTGTCGATAGGACTGGCGCAAAAACGGCCAGAAAGATCAGGCTGCCAAGAATCGCCATACCAATAATGGCCGACCGGCGGTGAAAGAGCCTGCGCACAGCATGCCCCCAGAGGCCGCGGGGCTTGGACTGAAAAATGGGATCCGCACGTTTGGCGAGATTGGTTGCTACTGTGCTCATAAAGAATCGACCTGGCCTTATTGCAGCCGGATCCGTGGATCCAGGAAGCCATAGGAGACATCAACAAGCAGGTTGATGATGACGTACATCGTGGCGATGACAAGGGTGAACCCTTCGACCACGGCGTAATCCCGTGAGGAGATTGCATCGAACAGAGTCTTGCCAACGCCTGTCAAGCCGAAGATGGTCTCCGTCAGCACAGCACCACTCAACAGCGCGCCCAGCGACAGACCGATCACGGTCACCACAGGCAGCAGCGCGTTCCGCATGGCATGACCAAAGACGACGTTCCACTCCGCCAACCCTTTGGCCCGGGCCGTGCGCATATAGTCTAGCCCCATCACCTCCAACAAGCTGGAACGCGTCATACGAGCAATAACGGACATGGGAATGGTGCCCAGGGCAATGGCCGGCAGAATCATGTGCTTGCTGGCCTCGCCCACCAGCGGCCAGTTCAGCGTCAACAGGCCGTTCACGATATACATTTGAGAAAAGAAATCGAGCACCGTACGCAGAGGCCCGCTCAAGTCCTTTAGACCCCACGCGTCGGCAATGCCGGGCACGAGCATTCCCGCCTTCAGCCGGCCCGATGGCGGCAACGCGATGGGCGTGTCTTTAAGCGTCACCGCGAAGAGATAGGCCAATAAAAGGCCCAGAACAAAGATGGGAATCGATACACCAAGGTTGGCGAGAATCATCGTGAATACATCCACTGGTGAATTCTGCCAGTAGGCTGCGACAACCCCCAGCGCGACGCCGAGAATGGTCGAAAAGAATAGCGCGCTCAATGCCAGCTCGACGGTCACAGGCAGACGCTCGACCAGCATAGCAGTCACCGGCCGGCCAAAACGTAGAGAATCGCCCAAATCGCCGGTCGTGACACGGGCCACATAATAGCCAAACTGTATGGGAATGGGGTGATTCAAGCCGTGGCGTTCAAAAAACGCATCACAGACCTGATCCGTGGCCTTCTCGCCCAACATGGCTCGGCACGGATCGCCGGGGATCATGCGGTTCAGGGCAAACGTAACGAACAGAATACCAAGAAGGGTGGGAATGGCGAGAAGCAGTCGCCGTGATAAATATTTAAGCACTGTTCAATCGATCTTGGACAAGATAAGCGCTGGCATGGGCGGATGGTGACACCCGCCCATGCCAGCGTAATACTCAGAACGACTACCTTACTCCGGTGCGTTGAGGAACTGGCCGAAGAGACCTGGGAAGTAGGTGAAGCTGCCGTCACGCCCCACGTGCAGCGGATGGCCGGCATCCCACTGCACAGCGTACGACATCACCACATCGTTGGCATCCAACGCCGCGCCGTTGTGGAACTTGACACCCTCGCGGAGCGTGAAGGTCCACACGGTCAGCTCGTCGTTGGCTGACCATTCTGCAGCCAGAGACGGCACGACATCGCCTGTCTTGGGCTCGTAGGCCAACAACGACTCCAGCACCTGCTCACAGGCACGCAGCGCCTCACCGTCGGTTTCGTCGGCACAGTAGACGCCAGCCGGCTCGCCATTCTGCATCCAGACGAAGGTGTCGCGACCACCCGGATCCATGAGCGCAAACTTCTCGGCGCCAATGTCAGAGGCGTAGGCATTCCCCACATCCGCCTTGAAGGCTGCACCGTTGCCGCCATGGGCGACCGGAATCATGGGCACGTGCTGCTTGATCAGCTCGTTGGCCTGGTCGTACCATGGCTGGCGCTCTTCGGGGCTGGCCTTGGTGCGCCCTTCCGCCAGCGTATCCCAGATGTCCGGGAAGCCGGCGCCGAACTGCTTCGACGCGCCTTCGCCAAAGTGGAAGTCCAGGAAGTTGGTGGCGTCCGGATAGTCCGCGCCCCAACCTAGCATATGGAAGCCAGCGATCTCTCCGCGGTCAGCCGCATCCAGGAACGCGCCCGATTCCATGACGACGATGTCGGCGTCCACATTGATGTCACGCAGCTGGGCCTGGAGATCCTGGGCGACGACACCCGGGTTGGGCAAATAGCCGCGCACGACATCACGATAGGTGATGGTGGTCTTGAAGCGGCCATCGGCATCGTACACGCCCTCTTCTTCCAGTATCTGCTTGGCCGTCTCAGGGTCATAATCGTACCAGGTTTGTCCTTCGGAATAGCCGAAGATGGAGGCCGGCATGAACTGGCTAGCCACAGACGAACCAGGCGGATAGAAGTTGTCCACCAGGCGAGCGCGGTCGATGGCCATGGCGAATGCCTGGCGCACACGCTCGTTGTCAAAGGGCGGGTAGGTGTTATTCATACCGACGTAGAAGATATTGGTGCCACCGCGCAGAGCCAGCTGCAGGTTGGCATCACCTTGAATCACCTCGAAGTCGTCGGGGCCCGGATTGTCAATACCATCCACCGTGCCGGCCTGGAGCTCGACCAGACGCTGCGCGCTCTCCGCGCTCCAGCGGAAGATCAGGTTCTGGGCGATGGCCTTTTCACCCCAATAGTCGTCATTGCGGGTGAAGATCATCTGGTCGCCGCGGCGCCATTCCACGAGCTTATAGGGGCCAGTACCGTTGGGCTTCACGACCAGGTCGCCGGTGCCGCCCGTCTGCTCAAGATAGCCCGCGTCATTGATGGCAAAGGACGAGAAGGCCACCTTGGATGGGAACGCCGGATCAGGATAACAGAGGGTGAACTTAACCGTGAGCTCATCGACTGCCTCGATGGTTTGGAACTCACCGCCGTAATCGCAGTTCTCAGCAGCGTAGACCATGGGTTCGAACGGGCCAGCTGGAGCTTCCGCAACGGCCTCGGTTGCCTGCGGCGCTTCTGCCGGGCCGGTGGGCCCAGCCGGAGCAGCACAGCCGCCGACAATGAGTCCCAAAATCAGCACCACGCTCAACATGAGCGAAAGTCTTCGCATTTTTGGTTCTCCTTTCAGTTGGGTGAAAGAAAGCAAATATGTGCGGATGGAAGCCCGCATAGGAGTAGATGCGCCATCAAGCATCCAGGGCTATACGATACGCTTTAATGAGACAATTTGCAAATCTGAACGAAATGCAACCGCCCTCGAAGCACAGGAAAAAGGCCGGTCTGGCAAACCGCCAAACCGGCCTTTGTTGCATGGAACGCGCTCCTGTGCTTCACCCCCGCTGCCGCGGGTCCAGCGCATCGCGGAGACCGTCGCCGATGAAATTGATGGCCAGGATCGTCAGGGAGATCAAGAGACCGGCGTAGAAGACCATCCATGGCGCCTTGACCATATAGTTCCGGTTCTCATAGAGGAGGCTGCCCCAGGTGGGCACATCGGGTGGAAAACCGACGCCCAGGAACGAAAGGGTCGATTCGGTCAGGATCGCTGTGGCCACGGTAAGGGTCGCCGAGACGATGATGATGGCAAAGGTGTTAGGCAGAATGTGGCGCACCATGATGCTGCTGCTGCGCGCGCCCACGTTTACTGCGGCTTCCACAAATTCCTTTTGCTTTAGTGAAAGCACCGAGCCCCGAACCATGCGCGCGGTCGGCATCCAGCCGAAAACACCGATGATCGTGACCACCATGATAAAGGCGCCCATCTCCAGCCCAAAGCGCATGCGCAACGGGTCACGAAACAGCGACATGGCCACCAACAACAACGGTATCTGGGGCAGCGTCAACATCATATCGGTGAAACGCATGAGGATGTTGTCCATCTGGGGAACATAGCCTGCCAAGAGGCCGATGACCGTGCCCATTAACATGGCAATGAGCATCGCAGTGAAACCAACCGACAGGGAGATGCGACCGCCATAGAGCGTGCGCGCCAGCATGTCACGCCCCAGATCATCGGTGCCAAAAGGATGTTCCGCGGTAGGCTGCTGGCTAGCCTCCAATATGTTAATGTACTTCGGATCGACGCGGTAGATCATCGGGCCGCTGAGGACACCAATGATGATCAACGCCAGCAGGAACAGCCCAAACATAGCCAGCTTGTTGCGGCGAAACTGCGCCCACGCATCGCCCCAAAGTGTCCGGTGTTTACGCTTGCGAGCCGCCTGCAACTCGAGCGATGGTGTAGCGGTGCCGGCAGATATTCCCATCTTCTCGTCCCTTAGCTATAACGGATCCTGGGATCCAGAACCCCATAGATAATGTCTGCAACCAGGTTGAACACCACGACCAAAACGGCGAAGATCATCAGCACCGTCTGTACGACCGGAAGATCATTGCTCTGAATCGAGAGAATCAACAGCTGGCCGATGCCGTTGACAGCAAAGATCTGCTCCGTGACGATGGCGCCGCCAAAGATGCCCGGAATGCCCAAGGCCACGAGCGTGACAACCGGGATCATGCTGTTGCGGACGACGTGACGGGCCACCACCAGCCGTTCTGAGAGGCCCTTCGAGCGCGCGGTGCGCACGTAGTCCATCTTCAGATTCTCAATGACCGATGAGCGGGCGAAGCGGCTGACCGTCGCGATCTGGAAGAACGCCAGTACCAACACGGGCATGAGCATCTGCCGGATCTGGGCCAGAAACGTGTTCCAATTGACCACACGCAGCGTCGTGTCATAGAGCGTGGGGAACCAGCCCAACCAGACGGCGAAAATCTGGATGACGAGCACACCTGTAAAGAATGTGGGGAGCGAGAATCCGATGACGGCCACGACGCTGGATATCTGGTCAAATATGGAATTCTGCGTATAGGCCGCGAATACCCCAATGGGCATAGCCAGCGCCACGGCCAGCAAATAGGCCAGCCCCACAACCCATAGAGTCTGTGGCAAACGCTCTGTGATCAGGTCGACGACGGGCTTGCCGCGCGCGGTCCATGATGTGATGCGCAGCCGGTTCGATGAATCACCGATCTGGATCCCGGTCGATTTTTCGAGGGCATTGAGCGGCTCGTTGATCATGAACTGCTGCAGCCACTTCACGTAGCGAACCGGCATCGGCTGGTTCATGCCCAGGGCTTCACGGATGCGCAACTTGATTTCAGGAGGAATACTCGGAGGCAGATTTGCCGTGGGATCACCGGGGGAAAGCGCCAGCAGCGCAAAGATGACAATACTGATGAACAGCAGGGTCGGAACTGCTGTCATCACTCTGCGCAATACATATTGGCCCATGATCGCTCCTTCAATGACCCGGCAGCCACCTGGCAGCCAGGACGGTTTGTGTGCAAAATGGCCTGCGGCGCTCGGCGCCGCAGGCCATTCCTTTACCGCTACAGAACCAACCTACTCACGTATACGATACCAATCCTCGATGTTCCACTCTTCCGTCTCCCAGCCGGTAATCTGCACGCCGCCAAGGCTGTTGGCGTGGGCCGACACGGAGGCACGGTAGACGAGCGGCAACATCACGTAGTTCTGGACCAGCATGTCGTTCAGCGCAATCGCAAGCTGGCTGCGCTCGTCGCCAGTCGCTGACTGCAACTTGACGAACATGGCGTCGTACTCTGGGTTGCACCAGCGCTCGACGTTGCTACCGCCCCAGCTGGTAACCGGGCCAGCAATCTGGTATGCGCCATCCGCGGACTGGCAGAGCCAGTTGGCCATGTACTGCTGCGGATCCGGGTTATCCGGACCGTTGGTGTACATCTCGACATCGGTGTAGAACTTCTGGTAGGTGTCAGGGCTGGCCGGGTCGCCGCCAAAGAAGACTGCAGCTTCCACATTCTTCAGCTCGGTCTCGACACCAATCTCCTTCCACCACTGCTGGATGAGCGCCTGGGTCTTCTGGCGCACTGAGTTGGTCGAAGTCTGGTAGAGAACCTTAAGCGGCAGACCGTCTGGCGTCTCACGGATGCCGTCGCCGTCAGTGTCCACATAGCCGGCATCTTCCAGAACTTGCTTGGCGCCCTCGATATCCTGGGTCAGGCAGCCGTCGTTGGCCGTCGATGCCACGGCAGGCGGGCCCGCCAGGATATTACAGGTGGCCTTACCGCCAGGACCGTAGAGCTGCTCGGCAATGATGTTGCGATCGATGGCCATGGACAGGGCCTTGCGCACGTTGATGTCGGTCAAGAAAGGATGGGGGTTCGGATCGTCCGGCTCCCATACCGCCCGCTTGTCACCCAGGTTGGGGTCCGGATTGGTGAAGTTGATAAGAATGCGCTCAACATTGGCGCCGAACGCGCTGACGACCTTGCCGTTACCCTTGGCTTCCATGTCCAGCAACACCGCGGGCTCCACCTGCAGATTCCAGCCGTACTCCGCTTCACCGGTTTCCAACACCGCACGGGCCGAAGACGATGCATCTTCAGCGCCCTTGAACACGACGTCGGAGAAGTGCGGTTTGCTGGGGTCGCGGTAGTTCTCATTAATCTCATAGACAACCGTGTCATTGGCACGGAATTCCTTGACCTTGTAGGGACCGGTGCCAATGGGGTTGGTGTTCTGCTCGGAACAAGCCTGTGCGGCTGCACCAATGCAGTCCTTGAACTGTTCGGCCTGCAACAACGGGGAGAGGTACCCTACGAACGGTACATAGGGATAAGGATTGGGCTCGGCAAAGGTGATCTTGACCGTTTTTTCGTCGACGGCCTCGACACTTTGTACACCGACGAAATTCTGCACCGTGCATCCCGTTGCAGGGTCATTGCAGAACTGCCAGGTGAACACGGCGTCCGCCGCGGTCACTGGTGTACCGTCAGACCATACAACATCTGGCAGCAGCTTGTAGGTGATGGTCAGCAGATCCTCTGACACACCGCCATTTTCCAGGGTTGGAATCTCCGTCACCAGTACCGGGCGCAGCGTGCCATCCGGGAAGAACTCCAGCAGCGGCTCAACGATCAGCGACGCCGCATGGAAATCCTTGGTACCAGAGGAGAGATAGGGGTTGAGAATCGACGGTTCCTGCCAGTAGACCAGCGTAAGGCTGCCGTCAGTGCCACGGCCCGGTTCGGCCGGCAGTCCTTCGGCTGCGGAGGGAGCCTCAGCGGCAGGTTGCGCGCCGCCTTCAGCCGGTGCAGGGGCTGCCGGCGCGCCACAGGCCGCAAAGACCATGGCCGCGACGACAAGTAACCCGATCAGCTGAAACACTCTTTGCCTTCTCAGATGTGACATATGCGTTTCTCCTTTGTTGGACACTCAACAAGAGGTTGAAAAGAGCTAGGCAGAAGGATTGGCAACGGGTTCAGCCGCCTCCCTTCTGGCTATCCACCTGGCATACTACCTGCCCCAGAGGTACGGTGACAGGCTATCCGCGGTCTACAAACCATCCTGAGTCTGTTATTGACATGCGGCATCGGGCAAACCGCTCAGGATCCCGCAACTGGTCGTCAAATAGAATCTAAGCTAATTTCGGTGGTAACGACGTTCGCAATTGGCACACTGCTCGAAGGTAAGGGCAATCGAGGCTCCATGGGTGCCTGTCCGCGCGGGTCAACACTGTGGGGGGCAATCATCGCTGACCTCATCCCTGAGGAAACCTTATATCAGAGCGGGCGCAATGTTACACGCGTTCGCGGATATTGTCAAAAGCCATAAAAAGCATGGGCAGGATAGGGCAGCAACGAGTCCCATACGCGCCTTAACTCCGTTGCACACGCTCGCCCGTATCAAACCGTTCCACAGCCGCGATGACGCGCATGGGCGCCGGTCTACCGTGCTCACGCAAGAACCGGGCAATGCGCGGCCCGGTAATGCCACGCTCGGCGGCCCGTTTCAATGTCCGCTGGGTAATCTGATAAACAAAGTTTGGGTAGCTCTGTTTCCATTGGGCAAAGCGCTCCACACGGAAGCGGTCGGCCAGGGAGACGCCGGGCTCGAGGGTCAGAGTAAAGTCTTCAGCCACCTGGATGACATTGCTCACGTGCTCTTCAGGGGCAGGCACGTCGTGGCCCAACCAGGTCGCACCCCAGCGGCTCAGCGACACCAACAGATCGCTGCCTGCGGCAGGCTCCGCCAGGTCCACCACGGCGAGCCAGAACAGCGGACCGCGCATCCCAAAACGTAGCAGCGCCCCTTCGACAGCATCCCACTGCTCGAAACCTTTGAGAAACTCCTGCGTAGTGGTGCTGCGAACATACCAGGTGTCATAGTCGCCCGTGGGACGCTGAAAATCGGGCTCCACTTTGCGCACGGCCTCGATGATAGCCGCCTGGCTGTACCAGGCACCTGGCTGGAGCTGGCCAAAGAGACGTAGCAACGTCTCGCGGGTTTGCAGCGGGTCGTTGGTCCAGTTGCCCGTATCCGCACATTCCAACTCCGGCGTGCGGCAGAGATCGTTCCATTCCGGCGATCCGCGCCAGGCATCAAAGAGCGCGCGGCGCTGTTCCGCGCGCGTTTTGTCGAGAAACGCGCGCACCGCATTCTGGGTCAACTGTACTATGTCGCCGTCGCGGCGCAGCCAGCCAAGCCGGTTTGCGAGGTGAAGCAGCAGCGCGAGCCGTACATTGAGGTCAGGCACATCGCCGTTGAATGGCATCTGAAAGCGCTGGACCAAACGATCGACATCTTCCGGGTGCGGCCCTTGCGCCGTCAGGCGCAGGCGTTCCGTATAGAGGAAACCCAATAGCGTGCCTGCGTCCTCCAAAAAGCTGTCATCGGCGGGCAATGTTCTCGGCGCGGGCGGCGGCGCCACCGGTGTCACGGGGAGCCCGCCCTGTGCGGCCTCGCTTTGAGGATGGGGCAGCCAGGGCGCAACATCACTGGGCACATAGATGACAGTATGCGCCTGTTGGCCGGCGCCCTTGAACGCCCGCCCAATCAGACCGTAATAGTAGAGGAGCTCGGCTACGTTTTCTGGATAAAGCCAGGGCGACTCACGTTCCAGCTTCGCCGGACCCATCTGCCGGATGGCCCCATATTCACGGCTAAACTGAGCTTCAGCCATCTCGCCGTGCTCGCGCAGTAGCAGATTGAGGGCCGCCTCGGCCTGGGGCGCCACATCTACGACTTCCTGATAGGCCATCTGCACAGAAGTCGGGTCGGTGATCTGAGCGGCCAGAAGCTCTACCCGCTGCTCGCGTGTTTCGGCGCCGTCCAGCAGCGCGCCACGCAGCTCGGCAAGGACGACGAGAAGGACATCCGGATAGTTGGCGAGCATCTGCACCGTCGTTGGCATTTTGAGCAAAGCCTGTCTATCTATCAGTCTTGTAGCTGGCGGCAACAGGATGAAACCCGACCACCGTCGATCGATCGCAGTTCACAATTTTAGATCATTCAGCTATACTGAACGCATAGTTTACAAGGAGTGATAACCATGAAGCAACAGGGAACGACAGGTACAGGGCCCAAGAAGGCCAGTACCGGTATGATCGAGCAGCTCTTGCGCGCCGGCCAGCTGCTATTTGACTCCCGGGTGCCGTTTACCCTAAAGCTACTGCTGCCTGTGGCAGCGGTACTGTACTGGCTATGGCCAATCGACCT
>JACFMY010000164.1:5174-13283 GCA_019455155.1 Caldilineaceae bacterium | reverse complement strand
ATAGAACTCGCCGGGATGTAGCCGGCTCGGCACCACGAAGTCACGGGCGCCTTCCGGCGTGCTCTTGAGCAGAATGGGGGTCTCGATCTCCAGAAAATCGCGCTGGGAGAGAAACTCGCGAATAAAGCGCACCAGACGGTGACGGAGCACAAGGTTCTGTGCCATGCGCGGGCGGCGTATGTCAAGATACCGGTATTTCAGCCGCAGGGTCTCGTCCACGTCATCAGCAGCCCCGCTGATATAAAACGGCGGGTTCTTTGAGGCGTTGAGGATCGTGACCGAATCGGCCAATACCTCGATATCCCCTGTGGCGAGATTGGGATTACGCAGCCCTTCGGGCCGGCCCGCAACCTTGCCTTTGATCTGCAGCACATACTCGTTGCGCGCCTGGCTGGCCACCGCGTGGGCTTCCGGCGCCTGGTCGACATCGATGGTGACCTGCGTCAGGCCAAAGCGATCGCGCAGATCGATGAAGATCAGGCCGCCGTGATCGCGGCGCCGGTTTACCCAGCCAGCCAGCGTCACCGGCTCTCCTTCGTTGGCCAGCGTAAGCTCGCCACACGTGTGTGTCTTCAACATGTCTGGTTTCCTTGTTTCACATATTCTATAAATGGTAGTGATTGCTATGATTGTGCATCAGACGAAGCCAAGGACCTGCCAACCAGATCCAAATGATTCGTGCGCGCGCCCGAGACATAACTCAAAGGGCGAGGCTACGTCTCCCGCGCTTGGCGCCCTCGCCACTGGCGCACGTGCCTCGCCCTGCTTTGGGCATTCGATTGATGTCACGTCCGTTCATTCTAGCTGCCGGCCATGTAACGGTCAATTCAGCGAGTTCCCGGGCTTCTATCTAATCTCCTATCTAATCTCCGGCTCCTATCTATTACAGACAACTGGATGATTCCCATGCAATGCAGTATACTTGCTCCAGATTTTCCACCCCGGTCCTAGGGAGGCATGTGTATGGCGCCCAATGCAAGACGCGTAGCGATGGATAATGTGGACAAAGCCTGGCTTGAGATGGACAGCGCCACGAATCTGATGATCATCAACGGTCTCATGTGGTTCGATGGCACGGTCGAGTTTGAGCAGATACGTTCTATCCTTGGCGCCCGCTTTGTCGACCGCTTTGCCCGCTTTCGCCAACGGGTAGTGACCGGCGGTGATGGCCGCCTCTACTGGGAAGATGACCCGCACTTTGATCTGCGCTCCCACGTGCGGCGCGTGGCCTTGCCCGCACCGGCCGATCAAGAGACACTCCAAAACCTGGTCAGCAGCATCATCAACGAGCCCCTCGATCGGTGCAGACCACTGTGGCGCTTTTTTGTCATCGAAGGTGTCGATGGCGGCACTGTCCTTTTTGGCCGGCTCCACCACTGTATCGCCGACGGCATTGCTCTGATCCGCGTCCTGCTTTCCATGACCGCGGAGACGCCTGAAGCCTCCCTTGACCTGCTGAGCCCCGCGCCGGCGCCTGCCCGGCACACGCCGGCCACACCGTTTGGACCACTTGGGCGACTTGCCCGCCGCGCGGTCCAAGCCTCTACCCTGGTGGCCAGGACCGCGGTCCGTGAGACGCTGTTGACCATCGACGACCCGCGCCATCCCATCGAAGCAGCCAGATCGCTGGGAATGCTCTCAGCCGCTGGCGCGGCCATCCTGACCAAGCTGCTGATCTTGCCCGCTGACCGGCCTTCCCCCTTCAAGGGGGAGTTGGGGGCCATGAAGCGGGTTGTGTGGTCCGCGCCCCTGGAGTTGGAGCGTGTCAAGGCAGTGGGCAAGGCGACGGGCGCCACCATCAATGACGTGCTGGTGGCGGCTGTAGCGGGCGCGTTGCGCGACTATTTGGTCCAGGCCGGCGACGACCCCAACGCGGGCGATATTAACGCCATGGTGCCGGTCAACCTGCGTCCCGACACCAATACGGCCGAGCTTGGCAACCAATTTGCACTGGTTTACCTGCCCTTGCCCATCAGCCTAAGCGACCCGCTCGACCGCCTGCGCGCTACCAAGCACCACATGGATGTGCTCAAGAACTCGCCCGAGCCGTTTCTGGTCTACCAGATTCTGGGCGTAATCGGGACGTTGCCCCTGGCCATTGCGAAGCAGGCCACGACCTGGTTCTCGAGCAAAGCTTCAGCCGTGCTGACGAATGTACCTGGCCCCCGCCAGCAGCTCTATTTCGCCGGGCGTCCCCTGCGGCGGATCATGTTCTGGGTACCTCAATCGGGCAAAATTGGACTTGGTATCAGCATTATCAGCTACAATGGCTCGGTCATGCTGGGCATTATGGCGGACGAAAAACTGGTCTCTGACCCTCAAATCGTCATGGACCGCTTTGAACGCCAGATCGAACTATTGGCTGCGGGGGTATTGACCGCATCCAAAAGAGCCAGTGAACCGGTTAATGTCTCTACATAAGTTAACGCCAGCGCGTGTCTGGCCTATTGCACATTTCACCTTGTTGTTCGTGTCGTGCACGTGGTCGTTCTTGATCAGCGCTACGCCGGTGGCGCTCGCCGGCACGCCGGCTTCTGCATTGAGCGCGGAACGGTGGCCAGCTGTTCCGTCTTTCCAGCAATCGCCACTGGCTACCCCTGCGCTGGAGCCTGTGGCTACGGACACCCCGACAGCGGTGCCGGCGGCCACAGCTACCCCGACCGCGGTCACGCCCCCCACGCCCGATCTGGCGGCTGCCGTCATCCAGGTATCGCCACTGGCCGTTGCCCCCGGTGACGCGCCGCTGGCTGGCCGGGAGACCCTGCCCTGGATCGCGGCCGCCGTCACCCTCATCCTGGTCGGCGGCATGGTCATGGCAGTATCGCGCAACGGTTGAACCCCTTTCCTGTCACATAAATCCTTTCTCGCCATCCTCTTGATGATTTGTTCCGCGCCTTCTCCCGAGGTACAATACTCGTTATGCCTTTGACCTTGCACGCTGCATGGCTTCGTCACGACGAGCCTTTTTTTGACGGTAGACTGTTCTTCTGGGCGGAGACACTGGACTTCCAGACCGTGGCCAGATCCGAGACTGGATCGATAGCACCCGGTACCGCGCCCAACCGGCAACGGCTACGCAAGACACCCTCTCATCCAGGCCAGCTGCCGGTGAACCAGTTACGGACCCTCGTGGCTGAAGAGTTGCCGCGGTTGCTGGTCCATGAGATGCAGCCAGCGAATGCTACAGTCTGGTTGCCCAGCCATAACGGTGTGCCATTGGCGCGGCGCAGCGTCCTGCATAAAGAGACCCCCAGCCGCGAGCAGGACAACGGCACGCTGTCCCTCGACAATTGGCAGGTTACTGGCCTGGTGCTCCCGCCATTGGAAGCCCTCATCTTTTTATGCCAGACCCGGATGCAGCGTCACAGTCACATGCCGGTGCCCGCCGAGGGCATCACGCAGCTGCGTTTGGGCAACGACCTGCTCTACTGGAGCAACGCCGCCAAATATGCGCTGGAGATGCTCATTGGGCAGCACTACGTGCCCGCGCTACGCCGTAACGGGGCGACCGGCCTCTACGCCCTCTGGCAACCGACATTACTCGATGACCGGCTTAGACGGCGGCTGCAGGGCATGGTCGAGACCATGCCGCCTGTCTGCCGTGCCTACAACTTGGAGCGAACTTCGGTCGCGCCGGCCCCGGCTGAGTTGACGGAGCACTTTGTGGCCACGCTGGTGGACGCGGCCGTGCGCGCGTGGAGCAATGGCGATCGTGGCGTGGCCGCGCATACGCCGGCGCTACAGTGGGTTAGCCAGCTGCGCTCCGAGAGCCGCCTGCTCAGCCTACCGCCCCAGCCGGCCTATCGTTTTGCCCAAGAGTGGCAGAGCTGGATCGAACAGCTCCATGTTACGAGCGACGCCAATTTCCGTATAACGCTCGAGCTGGTAGAGCCAGACCAGCCGGCCGGCTCTGCCGGCTACGGGGGCGCGTTGGAGAACGGTCAGGAGGAGCTCCCTCCCGAGCGCACGCATTGGACGCTACGCTACTATCTCCAGGCACGCGATGACCCGCGGCTGCTGATTTCTGCTGAGCAGGTATGGATGGCCCATAACGGCCTGTTGCGCTTTGGTAACCGTCGCGTCGACCGGCCTCAGGAACGCCTTCTGGCCGGCTTGGGCGCGGCCAGCCGCCTCTTCCCGCCCATCGAGCGCAGCCTGCGTTCCCCGCGACCTGAGCGGGCAATCCTGACGCCGGTAGAGGCTCACCGTTTCTTGCGTGAGGTGGCGCCGCTATTAGAGAGCAACGGCTTCGGCGTGATTCTGCCGGAGTGGTGGAACGCGCGCCAGCGTACGCGCCTGGGGTTACGGCTGCGCCTGTTTAGCGACGAAAACGCGTTGTGGAACGGTGATGATGAGCCGGGCGATAAGCCACCCACACGCCGTCGCGCCGGACCTATCCACTATGCCTGGGAGCTGACCTTGGGCAACGATCGCGTGAGCCAGGAAGACTTCGAGGCGCTGGCAGCCCACAACGTACCGCTGCTGAAGCTGCATGACAGCTGGATTGAGTTGGATCCCACCCAGGTCGCAGCAGCCAAACGGTTTCTCTCGGACCGGAAGGCCTCTGGCGAGATGTCGTTGCTACAGTCCATCCGCATGGCCCAGGCCTATCTGCAACAGACGGTTGACAGCCAACCCTCCGCTGACGGGGATGGCGCCGGGCCTGTCCTGTTACCCGCCACCATCGAAGTCGACGTCGCGCCGGATACGCTGCCATTGGAGGCCGTAGACGTAGATGGCTGGCTGCGCACAGTCCTTGACCAGTTGCGGAGCCAGAAAGTGGTCGCCGAGCTGGGAGAGCCTCAGGGCTTTGTGGGCGAATTGCGCCCCTACCAACGCCGCGGCCTTGGCTGGTTGGTCTATCTGCGCCGGCTGGGTTTGGGTGCATGTCTGGCCGACGATATGGGACTTGGCAAGACAGTCCAGGCGATTGCCATGCTCCTCCATGCGCGCGTGGAGAACGCAGGACAAAACGGGCACAATCTGCCCACATTGCTCGTCTGCCCCACCAGCGTCGTGGCCAACTGGCGGCGCGAGGTAGAGCGCTTTGCACCGTCATTGCGCGTGTTGGTGCACCATGGCGGCAGCCGGCTGGAAGGTGACGACTTCCTGCACGCACTTAAGTCCCACGACCTGGTCATTACCAGTTACGGCACAGCCCGCCGCGACATCGACGTGCTCCTCAAATGCGAGTGGAGCGATCTGATCCTGGACGAAGCGCAGAATATCAAGAATCCGGGCGCGAAACAGTCACAGGCCGTGCGTAGGCTTGTTGCGCGCAACCGTGTGGCCTTGACCGGAACGCCGGTAGAGAACCACCTGACCGAACTGTGGAGCGTGCTGGAGTTCCTGAACCCAGGGTACCTGGGGGGGCACGAGCGTTTCCGCCAGCAATTTACCGTGCCCATCGAACGCTACAACGACGATGAGCGCGCGGCCGAGCTACGCCGGCTGGTCCAGCCTTTCCTCCTGCGTCGCCTGAAGTCGGACCCGACCATCATCTCCGACTTGCCAGAAAAGAATGAGATGATCGTCTATTGCTCTCTGACCAAGGAACAGGCTACGCTCTACGAGACTACCGTGCAGGAATCGTTGGCCACGCTGGATCGCGCCGATGGCATTCAGCGCCGCGGGCTGGTGCTGAGCCTGCTGACCAGGCTGAAACAGATCTGTAACCACCCAGCCCAATATTTGAAGCAGAGCGGACCCCTACGGTTGCGTAGTGGCAAGCTCGAGCGCTTGACTGAAATGTTGGAGGAGGCCCTTTCGGTTGGGGACCACGCGCTCATCTTTACCCAATTTGTGGAAATGGGGACGCTGTTACAAAACTACCTGCGCACCCGGCTACAGACTGAGGCCCTCTTCCTGCATGGGGGCACACCCGCTGCCCAACGTGACCAGATGGTCCAGGCTTTTCAGAGTGAGGATGGTCCGGCCATCTTTGTGCTCAGTTTGCGCGCGGGCGGCTCGGGCTTGAACCTGACCCGCGCCAACCACGTCTTCCATTTTGACCGCTGGTGGAATCCAGCCGTGGAGAACCAGGCTACTGACCGGGCCTTCCGCATTGGCCAGCGCCGCAATGTCCAAGTACACAAGTTCGTCGTTGCCGGGACCCTGGAAGAGCGTATCAGCAACATCATCGAGAACAAGCAGGCCCTGGCTGAGTCGATTGTAGGCAGTGGTGAAAACTGGCTTACCGAGCTGGATACAGAACAGCTGCGTGAACTGTTGACCCTGCGTCAGGAGATGTTGGACGAATGACTACGGCACAGACCGGAGCATCCCAAACCGGAACCTGGTGGATGCGCCGGTGGCAGACTTTCCTACAGCAGATCGGTGTCAGCGTCGCTGGCGAAACGGCCGCGCCGCGCGGTTGCCGGATCAAACGGCTGGAAGTGTCGCCTGGATTGATCCAGGCCCAGGTCGTGGACCGTGAACACGGCCCCGCAACGGTGGAGATCAGGTTCCCTACCCTTGCCGACGCACAGTGGGACGCGGTCATCGAAGCGTTGGCCGGACAGGCGATCTTTGCCGCCCAACTGCTGGCCGGCAATATGCCCCCGGAGATCGAAGCGATCTTTGCGCAGGCCGGCACGGCGTTGCTGCCCGCCGAAGCCGACAATCTCGAGCACTCCTGTAGCGGCTGCCCGCCCAAAGAGAGCCTCTGCCGCCCCCTGGTGACCGTCTACTGGCAACTCGGCGACATGCTCGCTGACGATCCATGGTTGCTCTTGCGTCTGCGCGGGCGCGATCGCCAGCAGCTGCTGGCCGCGCTCCACGAACAGCGGAACGCCGGCGACAGCGACGCGATTGCACGCGTCGTACCCGCTGTGGACGGCGCCGGCGCTATGCAGAACAATGCATTCTATACCCCTCCCCAGAGCGGTCCCCGCCCTGAAGTCCAGGCCGTGCCGTCACTGGAAGAGTGCGTGGGCGATTTTTGGGGAAGGCGCAAGGTACTGGAAGAGGTCCACCATCACCTTGCCAAACCAGCCGTCGAACTGGCATTGCTGCGCCGCCTTGGCCCCCCGGCTCAGAACTCAGACGGCATGGAAGCCTATGCCCAGCTGCAAAAGATCTATCGCCGTGTCACGGAAATGGCGTGGGACGTGGCCTTCGCACCCGACGACGAAAGTCCCAATGGCCTGAACGGCAACGGCGACGATGGCGGTCACAACGCCGCCTGATCACCTACCACCTCCGCGCGCGTGGCTTGCCGCTGACCGTAGGAGATTTCACGGGCGCGGTGGCAGTATCCTCACGACACTGTGGATCCCCATTCCCGCCCCTGGTGTTCTCTTATTCTTCATCTGGAATCGCTGCGTTTTTGCCGCCACTCTGATCCTGCTGGCGAAGTCGTTTCGTCAGCGCAAAGGACATGCCAGTAACCACCGCGACGGTCACGATACTCGAGGCCGCGAGCGCGGCTGCGCGCACCTTCTGCCCTGATCTAGCCGATCGCCACGCCCGCACGCGCCTGAGCACCCACTCCCAAGGGCCCGGAAAGAGGCGCGCGCCGGCCACGATGATCTGGTCCTTGCTGGTCACGTAGACCTCGCGCTCTTCCTGTTCAATCGCCGTCACGATGCGTTCGGCGACACGCTCGGCCGGGACCAGTCCCAACAGCCCGGCCCGCTTTTTTCTGCTTGGGACAGCTTCCTTGTCCGTTATCAGGAAGTTGGCGTCGAAGTCGGTCGCCGTCACTCCTGGGATGACGGTGATCACGCGCACGCGGTCCGCAGCAAGCTCCATGCGCGCCACCGCGCTCAAGGCATCCAGCGCAAATTTGGAAGCGGTGTACGCGGCTGACGAACCGACCATGCCCAACGACGGCACCGGAATCTTGCCGAGAATACTGCCCACGTTCACGATGACGCCGCCGCCCTGGCGCTGCATAATGGGCGCCACCGCCTGCATGGCCAGCACCGGTCCAAAGACATTCACATCAAAGAGATAGCGCAGCTGGTGCTCAGGGAGGTCCACCAGATCGCCCTGTAGCCCAAGGCCCGCGTTGTTTATCAGAATATCCACGCGGCCAAAGGCATCCATGGTCTGTTGGACCATCAGGTCAATGTCAATGCGGCGGCTCATATCTGTCCGTACCGCGAT
>JACFMY010000164.1:0-5164 GCA_019455155.1 Caldilineaceae bacterium | reverse complement strand
GGGCGGCCAGCACCAGATGTACGCCCCGTCGCGCCAGGTTCTGTGCGGTGGCCGCACCAATGCCGCCGCTGGCGCCGGTAACGATGGCCACACGACCGGGGAGTGAGTACATTGGATCCTCCTGGAGTGAAGAATGGGCAGCGACACTGTGAGTGATGTAATGCTGCTGTTCACAGGACGTCAAGGGCAACTGGGCGCTGTTCCCGAACGTGACGGCCCCATCCCTTACCGTTTCCGACTTGCTTTTCCATTCCTGCCAATGGTAGCATAGACGCCAACAGAGCAGTAAAGACGTTGACGGAGACCAGGGCCTGCCATCCTTCCGTAGCAGAGAACTGCCGGTTGGTGCGAGGCAGCCGGAAATGGTAGGTCAGCAGCTCCCGAGTTCCCGGCAGGAAATGGCCGGGCGGTTCCCGCCGTTGCCGGGCAACGAGGCAGACGCAACGCGTCTGTAAAGTCAGGTGGCACCACGAACTCCCTTCGTCCTGAACAAGGACGGAGGGAGTTTTTGATTCTGCAGAGATTGCATTCGTTGGAGGATACCCATGCTCGATATCAAGTGGATGCGTGAGAACCGGGATGCGCTAGCAGAGGCTATGCGCAAGCTCAATGCCCCCGATGCACCGTGGGAAGCGGCGCTCCAGCTGGACGAGCGCCGGCGCCAGATTTTGACAAAGGTCGAAGCGCTACGCGCCGAGCGCAATGCCGGCTCTAAGCAAGTGGGCGAGCTCTTTCGCGATAAGAAAGTGGCTGAGGCCAACGCCCTGAAACAGCGCATGAGCGAAATCGGCGCCGAGATCGAGGCGTTGGATGTGGATCTGCGCGAGGTTGACGCCGCGTTGGCTGATACCATGCTCCGCATTCCCAACATACCGGAGCCCGATGTTCCCGTGGCGCCCGACGAATCGGGCAACGTGGTGGTCAAAGAGTGGGGTGAAAAGCCCACGTTCGACTTTACGCCGCTTGCCCACTGGGATCTGGGTCCAAAGCTTAGCATTATCGACTTCGAGCGCGGCGTCAAGCTGGCTGGCAGCCGCTTCTACCTGCTCAAAGGCGCGGGTGCACGCCTGCAGCGCGCGCTCATCGACTGGTTTACCGACGTACATGTCGCCGAACATGGTTACGAGGAGATCTATCCCCCTTTTATGGTCCGCTCCGACGTTATGGTGGGTACAGGCAACCTGCCCAAGTTCGGCGACGTGCTCTACCGGGATGCCGAGGAGGACTTCTGGTTCATTCCCACGGCCGAAGTGCCGGTGACAAATATCTTTCGCGACGAAATCATCGAACCAGGGATGCTGCCCATCTACTATGTGGCGTCCACACCCTGTTTTCGCCGTGAAAAGGTTTCTGCAGGCAAAGACGTCCGGGGTATCAAGCGAGTGCACCAGTTCCAGAAGGTAGAAATGGTGAAGTTCGTCGAGCCAGGCACAGGCCGTGACGAGCTCGAGTCCTTGACGCGCAATGCCGAAGATCTGTGCGAGCGGCTTGGCTTACCCTATCGCCGCGTTGCCATCGCTACTGGCGACCTTTCCTTTGTCGCCGCTATCAAGTACGATATCGAGGTATGGGCTGCCGGTTCCCAGGAATGGCTGGAGTGTAGCTCCTGCTCCTTCTTCCGGGACTTCCAGGCGCGGCGGGCGAACATCCGTTACCGCCCGGCCGACGGCGCAAAGCCCGAATACGTACATACCCTTAACGGCTCCGGGCTGGCACTGCCACGCATTATCATTGCCATTCTGGAAAACTACCAGCAGGCTGACGGCACCGTTGTCGTGCCTGATGTGCTGCGGCCCTATATGGGAGGCATGGAGCGCATTGGCTGACCCCCTGGGGCCTCGTGCTAGAATGACAGCATGAGTCTCCAAGCGGACGACCAACGTGACACCTGGGAGCTCATCTCATGAACAAGGTGCAGACGACGCGCGAGGCGTGCCGTGACCTACAGACACAGGTTTTCAGCAATCGCTCGCTGATCATTGCCGCCAATCGGGGCCCCGTCACCTTCCAGACCGCCGAGGATGGCAGCCGCACCTTCACGCGGGGCTCGGGCGGTCTGGTGACTGCCCTGGTCGGTCTGGCGCAACATGTGGACGCTACCTGGATCGCCTGTGCCAGGACGGATACCGACATTGAATGGCAGCAGGGACAGATCGCGCTGTGGCACAACGAAGAGACGATCCAGGTGCGCTTTCTCTCCCCCGAGGCGACGGCGTACGAGGGCTACTACAATGTCATCGCCAATCCGCTGCTTTGGTTTCTGCAGCATTCCATGTGGGATGTCCCGCGCCAGCCTGTGATCGACCGCACGACCTGGCAGGCCTGGAATGAAGGGTATGTCGCCATCAACCAGCTCTTTGCCGATGCCATAGTGGACCAAACGCGGGCCGCGCCCAAGCGGCCCCTGGTGATGCTCCATGACTATCATCTCTATCTCGTCCCGCGCCTGGTTCGCCAACAGATGCGCCCCAGTAACCGGCCCACACTCTTGCATTTCGTCCACATTCCCTGGCCCGGTCCGGACTACTGGTCGATCCTGCCCCCCGGGATGCGGATCCCGATCCTGGAGGGATTGCTGGGCGCGGACCTGCTCGGCTTTCAGACCCATGACGATGTGTTGAACTTTCTCCGTACCTGCCAACGCCATCTCACCCGCGCCAGCGTTCGCTACAGACAGGGACGTATCTGGTATCGCAATCACGCAACCCACGTGCGGGCATTTCCCATCTCTATCGATATGGATGCGCTGCGACGCCTGGCCGCCTCCCCTGAAGTCCGCGATCTCAAAACGGAGTTCGAGGCCCGCCTGGAAGGTCGTCGCCTGATTCTGCGTATCGAACGCATAGAGCCCAGCAAGAATGTCGTGCGCGGCTTCCAGGCCTTTGAGGAAATGCTCGAGCTCTTTCCTGAGCACCGGGGCCGGGTCATCTTTGTCGCCATTCTTGTCCCTTCCCGCATGGACCTTCACCAATACCGGGATTACCTGGACGAAGTGATGGCCGCGGTCGGGCGCATCAACGCTACCTATGGCAGCCGGGACTGGGAGCCGGTGCGCGTGTTGCTCGGTGAGGACTATGCCCGGGCAGTGGCGGCCATGAAGTGCTACGACGTGCTGCTGGTCAACTCCATCGCCGACGGGATGAACCTTGTCGCCAAGGAAGGACCGATTGTCAACGAACGCAACGGCCAGCTTGTCTTGTCCGAACGCACCGGCGCCCGCGAGCAACTTCAGGCCGGCTCCATCGTTATTTCACCCTGTGATGTCCATGCGACCGGCCACGCCCTCCACCAGGCACTGACGCTGCCAGAGGAGGAAAAGCAGCGCCGCGCCGCCTTGTTGCGGTCGCTCATCGAACGCGAGGATATCGGCTGGTGGCTCTGCCAACAGCTGGATGCTGTGGAAAAACTGACCTAGCCGGCACCTATCCCTATCTTGTAGCCATCCGCCCTAGCAGACCGTTCTCATGCCACACGCCAAAATCGCCATTCTCCACTATAGCGCCTCGCCCGTAGTCGGCGGTGTGGAAGCCGTCATCGATGCCCATGCCCAGCTGTTGGTGCAGATGGGCTATGCAGTTACAGTGGTGGCTGGCCGCGGGGAGCGTGATGTCCTGCCTGCCGGTGTGGAGCTTCTCTCCATTCCGGCCATGGATACGCAGCATCCCGAGGTCTTGGCGACGAGCGCGGAGCTTGAGCAGGGCAGCGTGCCGCCCGCGTTTCAGCCCCTTAAGGAGCGCCTGGTGCACCAGCTGGCCGCTGTTCTGCCTGGCTTCGACACCATCATCGTTCACAATATCCTGACGAAACACTTCAACCTGCCCTTGACGGCTGCCCTTTTCGATCTCTTTGACGCAGGGTTGCCAGGCAAAACCGTTGCCTGGTGCCACGACTTCACCTGGACCAGCCCCAACTCGCGCGCCAAGGTCAGACCTGGTTATCCATGGGATTTCCTGCGTACCTACCGGCCGGACCTGACTTATGTCACCGTCTCCGAGGAGCGGCAGCGTGCATTGGCCCAACTGCTGGGCTGCCCCAGGGACCAGGTGCGTGTGATCTACAACGGTGTAGACCCCACCGCGCTCCTCGGCCTCTCGGCTGAGGGCGCGGCGCTCATCCATCGGCTGCGTCTCTTTGACGCCGATCTGATCATGCTGATGCCCGTCCGGGTGACGACAGCCAAAAACGTTGAGTTTGCTCTACAGGTGGTGGCGGCGCTGAAGCACCAGGGAGTGCGCCCGTTGCTCGTGCTTACCGGTCCGCCCGATCCCCACGACGAGAAGAGCATGGGCTACTACCATACGCTGCAGGCACAGCGCGCCGCATTGGGCGTCGAGCAGGAGATGCGCTTTGTCTTCGAGAGTGGCCCCGATCCCGCCGCGCCCCACCGCATACCGGCCAGCGTAGTCGGCGATCTCTACCGCGTGGCCGATCTCCTCTTTATGCCCAGCCACCGTGAAGGCTTCGGCATGCCGGTGCTGGAAGCCGGTCTGGCGGGGATACCTGTTGTGGCCAGCAGGGCCGTTCCTGCTGCGGTGGAGCTGGCGCACGACGCGGCGCTGCTTCTCAACGCAGATGACGCCCCTGATCGGGTCGCGCAACAGATTCGGGAACTGGTGGCGGCGGATCGCGGCTACCGGCTACGCCGCCGCGTGCGCCAGCGCTATACATGGGACGCTATCTTTGAGCATGACTTCAAGCCCCTGCTAGGATCTGGAGAAGCCGCGTGATTGATTGCTTTGACGCCGAAATCATGGAACGGGTTGGTGCAGCCCCGCGGCTGTTGCTCTTCCTGGACTATGACGGCACATTGGCCGATTTTGCGCCCACGCCCGACCACGTGCTGCCTGACCCTGAGCTGGTCGATCTGCTCCAACGCCTGGTCGATCTGCCCCACATCCGTGTCGCCATCATCAGCGGCCGGCGGCTGGCCCATATCCAACGCCTGGTTCCTGTTGCGGGTATCTTGCTGGCGGGCACCTATGGCGTGGAGCTGCAGCTGCCAGATGGCGCCAGCCACCATCGCCTGTCCTACGACGAGGTGAGGCCGCCGCTGGCACAGGTCAAAGCGTCGTGGTCGGAGCTCCTGCAGGGCAGAAAGGGCTTCTACCTGGAAGACAAAGGATGGGCCGTGGCCATCCATGCCAAAGACGCCGATCCAGCCGAA
>JACFMY010000163.1 GCA_019455155.1 Caldilineaceae bacterium | reverse complement strand
TATGTTGTGGTAGTGGCGATGCCGTGACTTGAACACGGGACCTAGGGATTATGAAGCCCTCGCTCTAACCGTCTGAGCTACATCGCCATTTAGAAGCCGCCGGTTGCTCACCGGCGGCCTCAAGGTAGCGGGGGTAGGAATCGAACCTACGACCTTTGGGTTATGAGCCCAACGAGCTACCGCTGCTCCACCCCGCGTCACATTGTTCTATAGAATACCACAGCCATACCTATGGGTCAAATCGCGGCGACCCTTGCTGATTTCGAACTCCACAGCCGCGCCGCCTCTCCCCTACGGCAACCCGCCCTCCACCGGCGCCAACAGCTCAAGCCACTGGCGCCAGACCGGCCGCGCAACCGGCGCCACGACCTCCACAGGCGCCGGCGTTACCACCGGCTCCGGCGTAGGCGCCGGCGCCAGCACCACAATGGGCTGGTCACCCTCCTGCACCATGCCAATGCTGTCACGCGCAAGCTGCGCCACCAGGTACGGGTTCTCCGACTCCGTCAACTTCTCCATCAGCTCCGCCTGCCGCTGCCGCGCAGAAGCGACCTGCGCCTCCGCCCCAGCAATCTCCTGCTGAACCCCCTCGCGCACAGCCAGCCGCTGTAGATAGCCAATCACAAACAGCGCACACAAACCGACCAACAACACAATCAGCAGCCGCATGTTGCGCCCCTGATTGGCTGGCTCCTCATATAACGGTGGGGAAGGCGGCGTTGATGTCGTCATAATCTGAGCCCCAGTGTATCACGAGTGCCACAACAAAATCAATCGCGATCTTCACATTATCTGCAATGCGCAACGAAATATGACGGCATTTTTCGGCAAAAAAAGAGGAAACCCAAAGTAGGTCTCCTCTTCTCTCTGTGGTGCCGCAGGAGGGACTTGAACCCCCATGGGAGCTACTCCCACTACGCCCTGAACGTAGCGCGTCTGCCAGTTCCGCCACTGCGGCATGCTGCACCAGTGCCGGTAAATATAGCACGGCGATATTGGGCTGTCAAATCATTCAGGCTCAATTCGTGGCATCGGTTGCCGGCGCCGCGCCCGGTGGTGTGGGCGGTACATCGCCCGGTACCTGGTTCGCCGGTACCCGCCGCGAATCGATGTACCAACTCGGGAAACTGCCAAAGCGTTCCGCCGGCGTGTTCAGGGCTCCGATCTGCACATTGTGCACGCGCGTGCTCACCCCATAGGTGTAGACCGGGTGAAAGAGCGGCAGGGCCGGCAGCTCCTGGGCAAAGATGGCCTGAAAGTCAGCATATAGCTGGCGACGTGCGTCTTCGTTCGTGGCGGCCCGCGCCGCCTCCATGAGCTGGTCCGCCTCCGCGTTCTGCCAGCCAGAATAGTTCTGACCTCCCGCCACGATCTGGCTGCTGTGCCACTGAGGATAGGGATCCGGATCGCCGATCTGGCCCCAGTCCGTCAGGGCCGCATCGAAGGTGCGTGGCGCCAGGAACTCCGTGACCAGCCCGCTGAACGAGACCGGCTGGATCAGCGCGCGCACGCCCAACGCCGCCCAATCCTGGGCAATGAGCTCGCCCGTCTGCTGGTGAATATTGTCATCCTTGACCAGCAGCACAAAAGCCAGCGGTAGGCCGTCCTTGTCACGCACACCGTCGCCGTCATTGTCGACCCAGCCCGCCTCATCGAGCAGCTGCCGCGCCCGGTCCGGATCGTACGGATAGATGGTGACCTCCTCGTTGTAGGCCCAGTTTTCGGGCGAGAGCACGCTGTGCGCGACAATCCCCTGTCCGGCCAGCGCCGTGCGCACCACCGCCTCGCGGTCCAAACCGTAGAGCAGCGCCTGCCGCACCTTGGTGTCCTGGAAGAAGGCCACGTTGGGGTTGTTCAGATTCAACAACACATCCTCGTAGCCTGACTCGACGGACGAGAAGAGCTGGAGATCCTCACGCGCGGCCGCAGATTTGATGTCAGTGGGCAGGATGCGGCTGATGCCATCGATCTCCTGCGCTTCAAACGCGGCCAGGACACTCGGATAGTCAGGGTAGAAACGGAACTCCAGCGCCGAAATGTAGGGCGTGGCGCCGCCGTAGAACGCGCTCGGCTCCAGGCGAATGTGGTCAGGCATCACCTCGGCCACGCGCATGGGACCGGAACCCACCGGATTCTCGGTCAGCGGCCGGGTCACCAGCTCCTTGGGCGGGACCTCCCCGTAAATATGCTTGGGCAGCAGGCCCACCGTCGTGTAGTCCAAAAACGGGGCAAATGGCTGTGGCAGCGTAAATCGCACCGTCAGCTCGTCAAGCTGCTCCACCTGGATATTGCGCCACAGACCCGGCAGGCCCGGAATATCGAGCAGCGAGGGATCCTGCAGCACGCCAATTGTAAAGAGGACATCTTCGGCGGTGACCTTGCGGCCGTCGTGCCAGAACTGATTGGGCTTGACGCCGAAGAGGTAGGTGCGGTCGTCAACCACAACCCAGCCCTCGGCCAGATCGGGCACCACGCGGCCGTTCTTGTCCATGCGCGTCAGCCCGCGATAGACGAGGGCGCACAGATCCCGGTCAACGTCGTCGCTTTGGCACCAAATGGGGCTCAAATACTGGGGGGTACCGGCCACGCCCTCGCGGAAGATACCGCCGCGGTCGGGCACCAAGACGGTCGGTACGGTGTAAGTGGCGTACCCCAAGAGGGCAAGCAGAGTGCTCACGCCGATCAACGCCACGAGCACAAGCCAGCGCATATGCCGGCCGAGCGATTCCGCCGGCGACGGCCCGCTGATCGTTTGGCTCCGATGAAGTTGTGGGTTTTGCATCAGGTGAGGTGTCGGTCCCGGTACGATCACCGTAGAGCGGTAGCCCGCCCTCCAGGAAAAGGTTCCGTAACGTTAGCTAATCATGACAGTAACGAGGGCAATCAGCAGGAAGACAGCCGTCAGGATAAAGGTAAGCTGCCACAGTGTCTTCTCAATCCCGCGACGGGTCCGGTAAATGTCGCTGCCGCCAAAGACCGCGCCCAACCCCGCGCCGGTCTGGCCCTGAATGACGACGACGGAGATCAACACAATAGCTACGATGTCCATAGCTACCATCATAAAGGTTGTAAGATTCATTGGTTACCCCTCACCTGGAAGGATGTTGGTCTATTCATCACAGCGTTTCAACGCCGTGATCCGCGTTCGCTGCCCGACGGCAAAAGCATTCCCAAGTATATCAACAACCGGGAGAGTGCACAAAAACGTAGTGGGGTCGGGGCCACCCATTCAGGTGTCCGTGCCTGTGATGGCGTGGGAACGGCTGTGGACAGGTGAAGAACGAATAAATTCGTTACTACAGAATGGCTTAAGAATGACGATTGACAGACCTCTAGAAGACCAGAAAGCGATAGAGGAGGGGATTGCCGTGGAGATCGCGCACGGTCTCGAGCCGCGCCTGGGGATACTGCGCCTGCACCGCCGCCACCGCGACGCTATCTGCCGGCAACACCAACAGCCGCGCCCGGGCAGCTTGCAATTCGGGCAGAGCATCGGCAGTCACGCTGGTTAGAGTGGCCGCCTCGTCCTCCCCGGCTATGAAGCGCACCACAGGGTTGTCCGCCTGCACGAACGACTCCGGGAAGGCCGCGACCTGCACCACGGCCTCTCCAGGTTGCGCCGCACGCAGCTCACGGCCTATCAGGCTAGCCATATCCAAATCCAGCCGGGCATACTCGCTGTAGGCAAGCCAGCCCGAGAGCAACGCGACCGTCACCAGGGCCACGGCCACATAGCTGGAAGAGAGCGCCGTCCACGGCCCCAGGGTGTCCACCACAATCAGGCGCAGACGGTCGAGGCCCAATGCCATGGCCAGGCCCACCGCCGGCAGTAGCGGCAGCAGCGTCGGCCACGCAGGCGCCAACCCATTCATGGACGCGCTCATGACAATGGTCACCCCCAGCCAGGTAAGCAGACACCAGCCCACCACCCGGTCCAGATTCACCACCAGGACGCCGGCTGCCAGCATAAAAAGGGGCGCAAAGAGGGGATGGAGGAGCGGTCCCGGATAGCCAAAGACGCGGCTGTTGTCACCCAACCAGATGAGCGTCGCAGTGGAAGCCTGGATGTTGGCCCAGAGGTCGACAGTGGCCGGCGGCGCGGTAAAGAGCAGCAGCCCCGCGCCAGACCAATACGCGTTGAACGCGCCGGGCACACGCAGCCAAAGACCCAGCAGCGGGGCCAGCGTCACCAACAGACCGCCTCCCCACCATGCCAGCCCGGCCAGCCGATGGAGCTGCCGGGACTGTGCACGTTGTAGCACCGGCAGCCCGAGCCACCAGAGCGCCAACAGCACTGGAAAGATCAGTCCGCTGCGATCGAGTAGCACAGCCAACCCGGTGACCACGCCGGCAGCTGCCAGCCAACCGGGCCCGCCCCGGCGCAGCCCACGCAACAACATCCACGCGGCAACGGTTCCGGCCGCGGTCGCCGGCAGCAACGGCGCCATCCGCCCAAAATGAAGCATCGCCACGCCAACGCCGGTGAGGGCCGCACCCAACAGCGCGACGCGGCGGCCATCGTCCTGGCGCAGGCGGCCATGCAGGGCGATCTCGGGGCGGCGCCGGAAAAGCTCGCAGCCAACCAGCCACGCGGCCAGGACAGTAGCCAGGCCGGCCACCATGCCAACCACCTGATTGGCGGCCAACGCGTCCCGTAGCAGGGCCATGGCCGCCATGAGCGGCAGATAGGCAATGGCGGGGGCGCCGGTCTCGCCCACTTGGAACAAGGTGGGCATGCCTTGCTCAAGCCATGTCTGGGCCTGCAGGCCAAAGCGCGCCACCGACTCGTCGATGCGGATGGGCAGCAGCGTCCAGTCCCAGCCCAGGCTGAGCCCTACAACGGCCAGCACAACCAGCAGCGGCCGCCACCCCTGTTCCGGATGCACCACCTCATAGACGCGCTGGGAGGTCTTCACCACTCGCCCGCTAGTGGCGGCGCCAAGATAGAGGACAACCGCCACGAGCCAGGCCGGCCCCATCCACGGCGCCTCACGGAAGCCGGCGGCCAGCAGCAAGCCGAGCGCGGGCGCCAGCCCCAGGGCCGCGGTCAAGGCATACGGGCGCCAGCGCGCCAGGCGGGCGCGCCCCATGGTTGCGCCAACCAGGCGCGCATTTTCGTTGTTGTGGTTGCGGTTTTGCCGTATGGGGGGCCAGGCGGGGACGACGAGGCCGAACAACAGGGCGGAGATCGTGGCGGTCCAGAGCGCAAGCGTGTGTAGATCGTCAGGGCGCCAGAGCGTTAGATGAACAAACCAGGGTACCCGAGCCAGCAGCCACTCTGGGAAGAATTCGCTCAAAGTGCCATGGTCGAATATGTACTGAGCGAAATAGACAGCGCTCACCAGGATGGCCGTGGCGCCAAAACGCAGCCAAAACATGAAAAGATCAATTCGTCCAGACTTACCAATAAAAAACCCGGACGGCTACCCAGAGAGCGCCGCCGGGCCCTGATTTATTGAACCAGACAGCGGGCTGCGCCATTCAGCGACGGCAGGCAGCACCGCAGACTCTACATATACACGACTGTTCGGTTACGGATCATCGCTTCCGGATGTTCGACGCCGGCAGGGGCTGCAGTTCAACCGCCGGCTACCTTGCATCTAGGAGGACGGTACGTCGGTCTTGGACGCGGCCGTCGAATTCGCCGCGTTGCTCTCGTTGGCGCCTGCCTTCTGACCGTCTACGCCAGCTTCCTTGCGGAACTCACGTACACCTTTGCCAACTGCGCCGAATACCTCCGGCAGCTTACCAACGCCAAACAGCATCGCAACGATCACGAGGATCAGCGTCAGCTCAAGAGGACCCAGATTGAATGGCATATCACCTCTCCTTGAAACGGGATGATCGGCCTAGCGGTATGTAGAACCGATACAGTATCTTCTGGCATTATAACACGCAAGCACAGCCGTGCAAGTAGCCAGCTATACGGACCGGAACCAATTCATGCCGGGACCAGCTTCCTGGAAGCGGTTACGCGTTGTGCGGTCGAGCACCTGGCTCCCCACCGCTTCCAGAAAGATCAGTACCTCGCACCCGTTTTTTGCTAAAAATGGCTTGTCAAACGTTCAATTGAATCGACCACTTGTGCTACAATTACGCGCATATGTTGACCGAGCTGCGCATCCGCAATTTTGCCATCATCGACCAGCTGTTTCTGACATTTGGCCCCGGTCTGAACATCCTGACCGGCGAGACCGGCGCTGGCAAGTCGATCATCATCGACGCGGTAGGTCTCCTCTTGGGCGACCGGGCAACCTCCGATTCCGTCCGCTCGGGCACCGATACGGCGGAGATCGAGGCTACCTTCACCCTGCCCGACGATGCCGAACGCGCGGGTGAACTGCGGGCCCTGTTGGACGCGCAGGCCCTCGATGACCCAGATAACCCCGAGTGGATCGTGCTCAGCCGCGAAGTGCGTCTCAACGGTCGCAACGTCTGCCGCGTCAACGGCCGGGCCGTCAGCCTACAGATTCTATCCGACGTGGCGGCCGCGCTCATCGACATTCATGGCCAGGGCGAGCACCTGGGGCTGCTCAAGCCCAGAACACACGTCCACCTGCTGGACCGCTATGCCGGTCTGCTCCCGCTGCGAGAGCAGCTGGCCAGGCGAGTTACCGAGCTGCGCCGGGTGCGAGACGAGCTCAAGCGTCTCCGCCAGGACGCGCGCACCATCGCCCAACGGCTTGACCTGCTGAGCTTCCAGGTCGAAGAGATCGTGACGGCCCAGCTGCGCCACGGCGAGGACGTGGAGCTGGAATCTGAGCGCCGCCGCCTGAGCAACGCGGAGGCGCTTACGACCCTGGCGCAGGCCGCGGCCACGATCTTGAGCCAGGGGGACGGCGAGCTGCCCAGCGCGGTGGACATGGTAAGCGAAGCGGTCGGCCGGGTCGAGAAGCTGGCCCGTATCGATCCCGACCTGCAGGCCACAGCCGACGAAGCGCAGGCGCTCCTGGAGCAGCTGGGCGACCTGGCCCGCACGCTCTACGACTACGCCGACGAGCTGGAGTACAACCCGGAACGCCTGCTGGAGGTTGAAGAACGGGTCGAGCTCATCGCCAACTTGAAGCGCAAATATGGCGACACCATCGAGCAGATCAATGCCTATGGGGCCCGCGCCCAGGCCGAGCTTGAGGAGCTCAGCAATTGGGAGGTCAAGACCGCGGACCTGGAACGGCAGGAGGAACAGCTGTTGCGCCAGATTGGCACGCTTGGCGCCGAGCTGAGCGACAAGCGCCGCCACGCGGGCCAGGAGCTGGCGCGCCAGGTAGAGATGGAGCTGGCGGATCTGAAGATGAGCCGCGCACGCTTCGGCGTGGATGTGCAGCAGACGCCTCGTGAGGACGGCGCGATCCTGCCCGACGGGCGGCGGGTAGCGTTTGATGCCACCGGCATCGATCAGGTTGAGTTTCTCATTAGCGCCAATCCCGGTGAGCCCCTCAAACCCATGGCCCGCGTCGCCTCAGGGGGTGAAACCGCGCGCCTCATGCTCGCCCTCAAGAGCACCCTGGCCCACGCCGACGCCACCCCGACCCTCATCTTCGACGAGATCGACCAGGGGATCGGCGGCCGCGTCGGCGCCATTGTTGGGCAAAAGCTCTGGGGGCTGACGGGCCTCCACACCGAGACCACCCCGGCTGGCCATCCACTGCCCAGCCATCAGGTTCTCTGCATTACGCACCTGCCCCAGCTGGCTGTCTTCGGCGATCTCCATTTCACCGTCACCAAACACGTGTTGGACACCGACGGCGAAGAGCGCACCCGCACCGTCGTACGCGCGCTCGACGGTGAAGCGCGCGTACAGGAGCTCATGCAGATGCTGGGCGCCGTCAGCGATGCCGGCCGCCGCTCAGTAGAGGAAATGATCGGTGAAGTGGTCAAGGTGAAACAAGGTGCGTTGAAGCTGGCGTAAATTCGGTTTGGCTGCCGGCGATTGTAACGAGCCGGCAGGAGGCCGCCAAGCGCGCCCTGGACATCCATCCCTACCGGAGCGACCCTACGCACCGCAACGCCAAATATTCTGATGACAAATAACACCTGGCAGAAGTATCTTACTGACTATAACGAAGGGCTCGGGCTCGTCTACGAGCGCTTTGTCTTGAACGACTTTCTGGCCGGCCTGTACCGGCGCTACAGGCTGCAATCAGTCCTGGAAGCGCCGCTCTATGGCATGGCCGGCGTCTCGGGCATCAACGATGTGATCCTGGCGCAAGAGGGTGTCCAGATTACCATGGTGGACGATACCCCGGCACGGCTGCAGGGGGTGCAGCGCATCTGGGCAGAGGATCTGCAGCTGCCGGTCAAGCTGGTCTGTGTCGACCCGCAGAGCTGGGGTAAGCTACCCTTTGCGGACCGCAGCTTTGACCTGACGTGGGAATGGGCCGCGCTCTGGTACATAAGCGACCCGGCGGGCCTCCTGCGCGAGCTGGCCCGCACCAGCCGCAACCTGGTCTTTGTGGCCATGCCCAACAACATCCAGGTGGGCTATTGGATGCGCAAGCTCGTCATCGACCGCGAGTTCTTCGCCACCCATGACGAATCATGGACCGACATGGCCCGCATCCAGCGCATCCTCGAGGCGGAGGGGGTAGAGATCATCGACCAGGGGGTGCTGGATGTGCCGCCCTGGCCCGATACGGTCATGCCCGCCAACGAGGTGCTCAAGCGGCTGGGTATCCGTAGCCGCCAACTGGAAGCCCAGTTCACGGGCGACGGCTGGCACTGGAGCACGATGGCCTATTACATGGGTGAGGAGCCGGATCTGCGGGCGCGGGTCATGAAATATGCCTGGCTGGACCAGGCGCCGCTGCCCTGGCAGGTCAAATCGGTCTGGGCCCATCACCGGTACCTGCTCGGACGCGTGCGCGGCAGTTGATTCAGTCCTGGCAGCCTGCCCCTGTTATGGCGCACAACAACCCATCTTTCAGAGAGGAGATGCCCATGACTGTCCTGTTTGCCATCAACCGGCTCCTCCACCAGGAGCGAGCCATTCAGGCGCTTGCCGCCGGCGTCGACGATGAGCAGGCGCGGTGGAAGCCAACGCCCGGCGAATGGTCCATTCTCGAGGTGATCAACCACCTCTACGACGAAGAACGGGAGGACTTTCGCCAGCGCCTGGAGCTGACCCTGCGCCAGCCGCAGGCCGATTGGCCCCCCATCGACCCGGCAGGCTGGGTCACCGCGCGGCGCTACAATGAACGGGATCTGGCCGAGTCGCTGCAGAACTTCCACGCGGAACGTGAAAACTCCCTGGCATGGCTACGTTCGCTCCATCACCCCGACCTGACGACGGCCAAGGTGCACCCGGTCATGGGCACCATGCGCGCCGGCGACCTGCTGGCCGCCTGGGTCGCTCACGACTGCCTGCACATCCGCCAGCTGAATGAATTGCTCTATCTGTACAACGCGCAGAAGGCCAAACCTTACGCGGTGGAATACGCCGGCGACTGGTAGGCGCAGAACGGCCACCCCTTAGCCGCACAAAGCAATCCGAGCCAGCCTAGCGATCGCTGGCGTCATGGCGCCGCCGTGCCGTACCGGCCGCTGCTCAATTCCCCCTGTCATGTGACACCGCATGGTCAAACACGGGACACGTGTCACATGACAGCCTGTGGCACTTCCCGCACCATATTGCTTAGCATGATCAAAGGAGAAACCAGGCATGGCACTGCATCCCCTAGCTGGGAAACCGGCCCCGCGAGAGCTGCTGTCAAACATACCGCGACTTGTCTCAGCCTACTATACGCATACCCCTGACCCGGACAATCTCGCCCACCAGGTCGCCTTTGGCACGTCAGGACACCGCGGTTCATCCCTGCGCAACTCTTTCAACGAGCAACATATCCTCGCCATCACCCAGGCCATCTGCGATTACCGCCGCGGTCAGGGCATCGACGGGCCGCTCTTTATCGGCATGGATACCCACGCCCTCTCCGAGCCGGCCCTGGTGAGCGCGGTTGAGGTGCTCGCGGCCAACGATGTCGAGACCATCATGCAGACGGGATTGGGCTACACGCCAACCCCTGTCATCTCCCATGCCATCTTGACCCATAACCTGGGGCGCCAGGCCCACCACGCCGACGGCATTGTCATCACGCCTTCCCACAACCCGGCCGAAGACGGCGGCTTCAAATACAATCCGCCCAGCGGCGGCCCGGCCGACACCGGCGTCACCAGGCTGATCGAAAAACGCGCCAATGATCTGTTGCGCAACGGCCTGAAGGAAGTCAAACGCCTGCCCTGGGCGCAAGCGCGCGCCGCCGCGACCACCCACGAATATGACTTTGTCCGTGACTATGTCGCTGATCTGAAGAATATCCTGGACCTTGAGGCCATCGCAGCCGCGGGGCTAACCATAGGCGTCGATCCCATGGGCGGCTCCAGCATTGGCTTCTGGGCGCCCATAGCCGAGACCTATAAGCTGCATCTCGAGGTTGTGAACACGGCCGTGGACCCGACCTTTGGTTTCATGACCGTCGACCACGACGGCAAGCTCCGCATGGACTGCTCGTCGCCCTACGCCATGGCCAGCCTCATTGGGCTCAAGGATCGCTTTGACATTGCCTTTGGCAACGATCCCGACGCGGACCGTCACGGCATCGTGACCCGGAGCGCGGGTCTCATGAACCCGAACCATTATTTGGCCGTTGCCATCTGGTATCTTTTCCAACATCGCAGCGGCTGGAGCGCAGAGGCCGCCATCGGCAAAACCCTCGTCTCCAGCTCCATGATCGACCGGGTCAGCGCGCATTTGGGTCGCCGTCTAGCCGAGGTGCCGGTGGGCTTCAAGTGGTTTGTGGACGGTCTCCTCTCTGGCGCTTACGGCTTTGGCGGCGAAGAGAGCGCAGGCGCCTCCTTCCTCCGGCGCGAGGGCACGGTCTGGACGACGGACAAAGACGGCATCATCATGGATCTGCTGGCGGCGGAGATAACGGCGGTCACCGGCAAAGATCCAGGCGAGCACTATCAGGCACTGGAAGAGCGTTTTGGTCACGCGTTCTATGCGCGTACCGACGCGCCAGCCACCCGCGCCCAAAAGGCCGTGCTCGCCAACCTGGCGCCCGACAAGGTGGCGGCCCAGCAGCTGGCTGGCGAGCCCATCGTGGCGCGACTCACACGGGCGCCAGCCAACGACGCCCCCATTGGCGGGCTGAAGGTGGTCGCTGCCAATGGCTGGTTTGCCGCCCGGCCGTCGGGCACCGAGGACGTCTACAAGATCTACGCGGAGAGCTTCAAGAGTCCTGAGCATCTGCGCCAGATTCAAGAAGAGGCACAGTTAATCGTAAGCGATGCACTGGGAGCGGCCGGCCTCGAGCCGGGTTGAGTTGCCGTTGGGGACCAAGTACAGGACATTGGCAGGGCACATCCCTGCTTGCCCTCTCGTCCGCGACAACCAGCCGGATGCCCTCGCCCAGGCGCTGCATGATAGACGCGTGATGATGAGAGCGAGCCATGAGAATCACAAGCGCTGAACAAGCAGTCAAAATCATCAAATCGGGCGACCGGGTCTTCATTCACAGCGCGGCCGCAGCGCCTCACCAGCTCGTGCTGGCCATGACCGCCCGCGCCGATGAGCTTCGGGATGTGGAGATTGTGCATCTTCATACCGAGGGACCGGCTCCCTACGCGGCCCGCGAATATGCCTACAGTTTCCGGACCAACTGTCTCTTTGTCGGAGCAAATGTGCGTGAGGCGGTCAATGAAGGCGTGGCGGACTACGTGCCGGTTTTCTTAAGCGAGGTACCTAGTCTCTTCCGCAAGGGCATCATGCCGCTGGATGTGGCCCTGGTGCAGGTTTCGCCGCCCGATCGCCACGGCTTCTGCTCATTGGGTATCTCCGTCGATGCCTCGCGGGCTGCGATCCAGACAGCCAAGCATGTCATTGCCCAGATCAACCCCAATATGCCCCGTACCCATGGCGACGGCCTGATCCACATCAGCAACATCGACAGCGCCGTGGTCGTCGACGATCCGCTACCGGAGATCGAGCCGGGCGAGCCAGGGGAAAGCGAGCTGGCCATTGGGCGCCATGTGGCCGAGCTGGTGGAGGACGGCGCCACGCTCCAGATGGGCATCGGCGCCATTCCCAACGCCGTGCTGGCCGCACTCAGCAACCACAAGAACCTGGGCATCCACACAGAGATGTTCTCCGACGGCGCGCTCCCGCTGATTGAAAAAGGTGTCGTCAACAACGAAAACAAGCGCATCCATCCGGGCAAGGTGGTCAGCGCCTTTGCCATGGGCACCCGGCGCCTCTACGACTACATCGACGACAATCCCCAGGTCGTGCTCCTGGACGTTGCCTATGTCAACGACACGGCCGTGATCCGGCGCAATCCCAAGGTCACGGCCATCAACAGTGCCATCGAGGTGGACCTGACCGGCCAGGTTGGCGCGGATTCCATGGGCACCCGCCAATATTCGGGCGTAGGCGGCCAGATGGACTTTGTGCGCGGCGCCGCGCTCTCCGAAGGGGGCAAGCCGATCATCGCCCTGCCCTCCAGCACCAGCAAGGGTATCTCCCGCATCGTGCCCTATCTGCGGCTGGGCACAGGCGTCGTCACCACGCGCGCCCACGTCCACTATGTGGTCACTGAATATGGCATCGCCTACCTCTACGGAAAGAATCTGCGCCAGCGCGCGCGGGCGCTCATCGACATCGCCCATCCTGACCACCGGGCCGAGCTGGAAGAAAAAGCGTGGGAGCGCTTCAAACGCTGGCCCGAATTCGCCTGACCCGCCACATCAAGGTATAGAACAGATATAGAAGGTACACCTCCCGAGCGACAAAGGGATATTCGCTTCGTATTCGCCTCATGTCTCCTGCTTCATGCTGCCTGCGCGTCACTCATACATATGCGTTACTGTTCGACGATCGTGTCTGTGAAAAATAGGACAGATGGCGTACGCGGCAGCCGAGGAAATGCAATATAATAGACACGGTCCAATATCGTGGTGCGTTTCACCCGGGCTGTCGTTCGCAGCCCTGATGGCTGCATTTCCCGCCGGTCGTTGTCTCGATTGCAGATCGAGATATTTTTAGTCATGCCCGGGAGGTGCCAAGAATGAGCCGGAGCCCGCAAACAACGGAAGCCCCGCAGATTGTTGATTGCTCCGCCGGCCCGGCCAGTCCACAGATTGCCCCGGCCGATACACAACCCACTGCGCAGACGCCAGACATGCAGATCGCACCTTATGACATGCTGCCTGCCTTCGTCTATATCTTCGATTTCGCAACGCCAGAATCCATTTATGTCAATCACGCGGGCTTGCAGCTGCTCGGTTATGAGCGTGATGCCCTGCTGGATCACCGACAG
>JACFMY010000162.1 GCA_019455155.1 Caldilineaceae bacterium | reverse complement strand
GACGCAGTCTATCGCCGGCTTGAGGACGCGGGGGTCCCCATTGCACGCGAAATTGTGGACAATCCCTGGGGCGACCGGGCTTTCGGGATTGACGATCCCAACGGCGTGCGGGTTTGGCTCTATCAAGTCACCGATCCAGCCTACAAGGCTGCCCTGATCTAGCCGTGGCAAAAGGCAGGCGCCGCAGTTCAACCGTACGTTGGCTACACACCGCAGAAGGCAATCACAATGGAAAAGTCACTGGTTCAGCAGCAATTCGGCGCCCACGCCGCCACCTATGTCACAAGCGTCACGCACGCCAAGGGCGCCAGCCTGGCGCGCTTGGTGGAGCTAACTACGCCGCAGCCAGATTGGACGGTGCTGGACGTGGCCACAGGCGCCGGTCACACGGCTTTTGCCTTTGCACCGCTTGTACGTCAGGTCTGGGCAACTGACGTGACTCGAGAGATGTTGCAGGTGACTGCCGAACAGGCTGCACAACGCGGGCTTCAGAATCTAGTCGTCGAATATGCCGAGGCCGAGCGGCTGCCCTATGCCGATGCCAGCTTCGACCTTGTCACCTGCCGCATTGCTCCCCATCATTTTGAGGATATTCACGCGTTTGTCCGTTCCGTCGCCCGTGTGCTCAAGCCAGGCGGCTTGTTTGCGCTTGTCGATAACATTGTACCGGACGGTGCGGCCGGCGATTACATCAATGCCTTTGAGAAGTTCCGCGATCCCAGTCACGGGCGCTGCCTGAGCATGGAAGAATGGCGCACGGTGATCCAGAGCCATGGTCTGATCACCGTGCGTGAGGAAATGCTGCAGAAGCGCGTCGATCTGGCCGCGTGGGCGGCTCGCCATGATTCGCTTATGCGACGTTATCTGCGCGCGCTGCTTAGCGAGGCGACCGGGCCGGCTGCCGTCTTCCTGGCGCCCGATTTCGATGGTGAGGCGGCCTCATTCCGGTTGTGGGAAGGGCTGTTCGTCAGTCGTCGTGGTGAAGCATAGCTACCCGTGATGCCCACTCCGGAAACGGCTTTTAGCCCGACAAACCGTCTGCATAAGGGGCCCGCGTGCTGCGTCCCACGTAATAACTGCGCGGGTGCATGGGGGCAGCCCGCTGTGCCATGCACGTAAGTTTCCATGCCGGTCCCCCGGCCCATGTTACGCCGCGCGCAACTGCGGCACGCAAATCTTTGGCGCTGCGGCCAGGAAACCAGGTGAAGACTTGACCGACGGTGAAAAGGGAGTGTGAATCGCTGCCACCAAGTTCTGGCAGGAGCCGGCACCAATGCCTGTAGTGCCGGGCCATGTTGTGGGCGTTCATGAAGTTGGCTGGAAAGCCATGCCGTACTTCGACGCCATCCAGTGGAAGCTGGACAATGCGCGATCCCAGACCAACAATATGTCCCAGCGAATCCCACGCGCTATAGGGAGAAGGAGCGATTGCCAGCCCACCCTGATGGTGAATGGCTTCTATGGCCGCGCGTGCGCTTCGAAATGTGGGCAAGGTTGCCTGCACAAACAGTGCCAGTATATCACCTTCATCGGTCGTTACTTCCTGGCCGATAATCACATCGAGATGGTAACCCAGCCGGAGGGCGTGTTGCTGGGCAGCATACCCACCTGCTGTCGTGTCGTGGTCAGTAACTGCAATCACGCGTAGATCACTATTTGCGACTATGTAGTCCACTAGCTCTTCTGGTGTGGCCAGACCGTCGCTGCATGTGGTATGAATATGGATGTCGGCTTTGCTCAACATCAATTAGACTCCCGGGGGAATTTACGTACACTAAGGTCGACGACTGGTATAGTAGCAAATAATGGTTGGCCGGCACAGATAGAAATGATTGAGAATCTAGGATAAGAATGTCTCGATTTACCTTACGATAGTCCGTGTGCCGGTGTATGACCTTACGAGGTGCAGAATGAGTTATACGTACCGCCTGGCGGGTACGCAACCACAACCATGACGCCCGCCAACTATACAATCCTCTTCTCGGTATTGCTTGCCGCGGTCACCGCAGCCTTACTCACCCTCTTTCTGATTCTGAACCGCCGTACGGCGCCAGGTGTTTGGTGGCTTGCCCTGGCGATGGCAGCCACAGCTGTGTGGTCCGGCGCCTATGCTATGGAACTGATGGCGCCCTTGCCCGTGGAGAAGATTACCTGGGCCAAAATCGAATATATCGGCATACCGGTGCTGGCCCCAGCCTGGTTCCTTTTCGTGCTGAGCTATTCGGGCCAGGAAGCTCTCGTGATGCGGGCGAGGACAGTGATTCTGTGGATCATTCCAGCCATTACGCTGGTGTTGGCGTGGACCAACGAGGTGCACGAGCTGATCTGGCGTGAGGTTATGATCGATCCGACACATGGTGGCTTCGGTTCCCTCACAGTGGAGCATGGCACCTGGTTTTGGGTCTTTGCCGCCTACACCTATTTGCTCTTATTCGTTGGTGTCATTGTGGTGGTTCCGTTCTTGGGCAGCAGCCGCGGGCAGGTGCGAAGGCAGGCTGTGGCATTATTGGTGGGTATGTTGCCTGTCTGGGTGGCCAACGTCATCTATGTAATCCCTGGGCAGGCGCCCATAGACCTTGATCTGACGCCCATTGCGTTTGCATTCGGCGGCCTTGTCTACACAGTAGGTGTGCTCAACTTTCGCATGCTCGACATCATGCCCGTCGCCTATCATGCTGTCGTGGCCGGTCTGTCAGATGCCGTGATCATTGGTGATGACAGGGACCGTCTTGCAGAGTTGAATGCCGCGGCGCAACGGCTTTTTGCGCAGCCGTTGGCAGAGCTGATTGGCCAACCGCTACGTTCGCTGCTGCCCGATGTGATGGGGCTTGTCGAGCACTATCGCGCGGATCAACCACCGCCGCTCCTGAAGAGAACCACCAGCCAGGGCGAGCGTGTCTTTGAATTGGAGGTCGCTCCACTTGGGGCCGTGTTGCGCAAGCCGTTGGGTTCCGTCATCGTGCTCCACGATATCACAGAGCGCCACATGGTGGAACAGGCCCTGCACGCGCTGAACCAGTCGCTGGAAGAGCGTGTGCGTAACAGAACCCAGGCATTGGAGGAGCAGATTGCAGAACGGCTGGATATTGAGGCGGCGTTGCGGGCCAGCGAAACAAGAAATCGCGCTATCCTGAACGCCATTCCCGATCTGATTTTCCGCATTGCCGATGACGGCACATTTCTTGACTTTCGGCCAGTGGACACTGTGGAGCTTTATCTACCGGCCGGGCAATTTTTGGGCAAGAAAGCGGCGGACGTAATGCCTGCGCCCACTGCCCGGCAACTGGCCGGCACTATGGCTGAGGCGCGGCGCAGCGGCAAGCTGCAGACACTCGACTACGAGCTGGAGATGGCCGGTCGCGTGCGGGCCTATGAAGCACGCGTCATTATCAGTGGCGAGAACGACTACATGGTCATTGTGCGCGACGTGACGACCCGGAAAGAGACAGAACGACAGCTCGTCTATTTGGCCGGTCTCTTGGACAATGTGTCAGACGCGGTGATTTCGACGGATCTAGACTTTCGTATCCGGAGCTGGAATCAGGCGGCCACGGAGCTGTACGGTTATAGCCTGGATGAGGCACAAGGTACGCCCGTGGGCGATTTGCTACGAACCGAGTACGTCGAGACCGATGCTCAGGAGGCGGTTCAGCACTTCCGCCAACATGGTTCCTGGCGCGGTGAAGTGATTCAGTATCACAAGAACGGTTCGTCTCTGTACGTATGGTCCTCGGTGGCGGCGGTATCCGACCATAGTGGCAAGGTCATCGGGGCCGTAGCCGTGAATCGCGACGTCACGGCAAGCCGGCTGGCGCATTTGGCCCTTGAAGCGAGTGAGAACCGCTATCGAGAGTTGGTGGAGACCACCCACGACATCATCCAAAGTGTGGCCCCAGACGGCTCGTTCCTGTTTGTCAACCGCGCCTGGTTCGACCGGTTTGGATATCAGGGGGCCGACCTGGCGCACCTTCGTCTCTGGGATGTTGTACACCCAGATGAACACGCATACTGCGAGCGGCTCTTCTCCGATTTGAAGGCTGGCCTTCCCCAGGCGCCTGTTACGATTACCTTCGTGACCAAAGGCGGCGAACTTATTTCGCTTGAAGGAACGGTCATCGCCAACTTCGAGGATGGGCAGTTCATCAGCACTTATTCTTTCCTGCGCGATATTACCGAACGCGTCAAGGCCGAAACTGCGCTACGCCGGGCCGAGGAGCGCTATCGCCATCTCTTCGAAGACGCGCCTGTTATGTATGTGCTCACAGGAGGTCCCACCGGTGCCCCGCTGGTGACGGACTGCAACCAGCTCTTTCTCGACACACTCGGCTACGCGCGCAACGAGGTCATAGGCCGCCCGCTGGCCGACTTCTACACGGCCAAGTCCCGGCACCAGCTTTTTTTAGGAGGCTACCAACGCGCGCTGGACGGTGTCTTTGGCATCGAGGAGCGCCAGCTCCTCACACGCGACAACCGCGTCGTTGAGACGCTGCTACGAACCAGTCCGGAGACCGATGCAGTGGGCACTGTAATCGGCACGCGGGGCATGTTCGTGGACATTTCTGAGCGCAAACGGGTCGAAAACAGGCTGCACCAGACATTGGGCCAGCTGCGCGCCCTAACCCACCGGCTGGAGCAGGTGCGCGAGGAGGAGCGCGTGCGCATTTCCCGCGAGATTCATGACCAGCTGGGGCAGTTGTTGTCGGCCCTCAAGATCGATGTGGCCTGGTTGGGCAAGCGCCTACCTAGCGATGACCTCCAGCTACAGCACAAAACGACGGTCATGCTTGACCTGCTCTCCGATGCCATCCGGTCGGTCCAACGCATCTCGTCCGAGCTGAGACCCGGCATGCTCGACGATCTGGGTCTGGCGGCTGCCATCGAATGGCAGGCTCATGAGTTCGAAAAACGCACGGGAATCGTCTGTACGGTAGATGTCAGCATTGGCGAGGACCATCAGCTGAACGCGACCCTGTCAACTGCCCTCTATCGCATCTTTCAGGAGGCACTGACCAATGTGGCTCGCCACGCGCAGGCGACTGAGGTGGAAATCCAGCTGAGCAGGGAGACCGATGCGATCCGGTTGTCTGTGCGCGATAATGGGATTGGCATGCAGCGGTACCACCTGACAAGTACCAGGTCACTAGGGCTCCTCGGCATGCGCGAGCGCCTTTATCCATGGCACGGGACCCTCGATATTCGCTCGGAGCCGGGTCAGGGCACGGTTGTGGAGGCTTCCGTGGCTCTGGACCACCTGCAGGAGAGACCCTTTACATGATCGAAGTTCTGATTGTCGACGATCATCAACTTATGCGTCAGGGCCTGCGTCAAATTCTCGAGGATACCGATGACATCGTCGCGGCCGATGAGGCACAGGATGGTCAGCAAGCGATAGAAAAGGTACGCGCCCGGCACTTTGACCTGGTCCTGCTTGACGTCGCCATGCCAGGAATGGATGGGCTGGACGCGATCCATATGCTCAGGCAAGAGCAACCCGATCTAAGCGTGCTCGTCTTGACCATGTATCCGGAAGAGCAATACGCGGTCCGCTTCCTCAAGGCGGGCGCGGCCGGTTATTTGACCAAGGACAGTGCCTCGGAAGAGCTGATTACCGCCATTCGCAAGATTGCCCAAGGTGGCCGGTATGTGACCATATCACTGGCTGAGAAGCTGGTACAATACCTCGGCGTCGACTCGTCCCGCCCAGCCCACGAAGTCCTCTCCGATCGTGAATACCAGGTCATGCGCATGATTGCGTCAGGTCAAACGAACAGTGAGATAGCCGCTGAGCTATCCCTAAGCGTCAAGACTGTGAGCACCTACCGCACGCGCATCCTGACCAAGCTAGGCCTGCGCAACAATGCCGAGATCATGCAGTACGCTGTTCGGGAAGGCCTGGTCTGATCAAGCTCACTTAGGCAGCCTGCGGAGATCTCCTGCCCGATCTGCCTGTAGCAGCCCCATGTAAGCGGTCGCCATGATCTGCAAGCGATCCGTCCTCACCGGGATCTGCTTACAGGTCTGGTAACTACCTCTGTAGGACAAACTCGGGCATCGTACAAACCGTTCCGCTGATATGACAACCAGCATTTCGCCGATTGCTGTCGGCTCATTCCGCACTACACTGTGATGAAGAGCCGTTTTTTTGACCGATACCTGCTCAACCAAGAACGCTATTATGTGGCGATCTCAGTTTGGCATAGTGTATCCATCTCATGATAAAGAGGTGCCGGCTGTGGTACGGGTTCTCGTGGTGGAAGTATATGATGTGCTCCGGCAGAGTCTGCTTGATCTGCTTGGTGAACTGCCGGGTGTCGCAGTGATGGGCGGCGTGCCCAATTCAGCCTATGCTTGCGTTCGTATTCACCGGGAACAGATCGATGTCGTAATCCTGAGCACTTGCCAGCTGTCCGCGCGCAATCTTGGCTCGATTCAGGCCATGCGCCAGGCAAATCCCAAGGCAGCTGTGATCGTTGTGGGCGGAGAGACCGCCCCTGGGTATGCGCAGCTGGCCTTCCGCTCCGGCGCGCGGGGCTATGTGACTCGAGCACATATTGTCGAGGAGCTCGGGCTGGCCATCCAAACCGTCGCCCGGGGAGAGATGTATCTAGCCCGTGCCTGTTCTGACGGCGACTTCCGTGGATCGGACGTCATCTCCCGTTCTTCCCACCTGCCTAAGGATCCCCCTCTTTCCTAGTTCTCCCGGCCATCCAGCCTGGTGCAGACCCTACTTCCCAGATCCCTGTAGGAAGCCCGCGCAGCTTGGTGTGCTCGTGACGGTTTTCCTTTTCCGATGTCGAGGCCTTGCCCGGCAGATCGCCTCTTCTCGCGAACGTAGCTCTGCTCTGGATAGGTCCATTATTGTAGGACAAATACCGATTGCAGGTACGGTAAATTTCCTAACCGAAGGACCGAAACCGTCCGATACTCGGATCGCGTTCTCTGCACTAGACTGTTTCTAAGGTTAGATGTGGTCGTGTACACGGCCATAGCAAGCCTGCGGCCAACTATGGACAGGGGCTAACTGAGGATACGTTCCTGGCCTGCCCAAGTGAACGGGCGATGGCCTCCCATATGATGGATCGGTGACCGGTCTCCATGCCAGTCACCTACCCATAAACGAGAATGTGGCACTGTATCGGGGGAGCGGTGCCACATTCTCTATTTTTGCGTATGTGCCAGGGACCAGGGGCAGACCATCGACCCCAATCGCGGGTCAGGGCAGTATCCTACCGGTTTTGCCAGCGCCGCTGGGGCGTCATTGCGTTTGCAGGCGGACTCCTGTCCCGGCTCTTTCACCATCCAAACCGTTCTTCCTTCCAGGGATCGCCTTCCATGTGGTAGCCTGCTCGCTCCCAGAAGCCCGGGCGGTCACCGTATATGAATTCGATACCCCGCACCCACTTTGCGCTCTTCCAGAAATACTTCTTGGGCACCAGCAGGCGTAACGGATAGCCATGGTCTGGCTCCAGCGGCTTGCCATCATATTCGAACGCCAGCATGGTGTCGTCGTCGTCAAGCACGTCCAGGCCGATATTCGTCGTGAAGTTCTGCTCGCAGTGAACCATGACGTGCGTCGCCGATGGCAAGACCTCGAAGTGGCGGATGAATTCGCGCCAGGGAATGCCCGTCCAGGTCGTGTCTAGCTTGCTCCAGCGAGTCACACAATGGATATCGACGGTCTGTTTCTTGCGAGGCAGCTGCATGAGCTCCTCCCACGTGAAGACCGTTTCCTCTTTTACAAGACCAAAGACGCGTAACGTCCAGTTGTCAAGGGTGCTGTAATGGGGTGTGGTGCCGTAATGCAGGACCGGAAAGCGCTCGGTAAGGAACTGCCCGGGTGGAACGCGATCCCCCTGACTTTCCTTCGGCACATTCTTGACCCGCTTGAGCCGCTCCACACGGGCGAATGGGTTCTCTAGTTTCATTGCTTGTTCTCCATTCTCTGCGGTCGTTCGCTGGCCAGATTCCATTTCCGGCATACCGCAGGTTTGCCAAAAAACGCGAATAATCATGGAATAGAAGTCACAATAATTCTGTAACCTAGCCACACGCGATATGTGAAATGAGGTAGGCGCTCATTACGCCCGGTACATCCCGGCGTTGAAGCGCCGTGTCCCGCCATGCTTGACCGCTGCAACTCCGGATTCAACAACCAAAGGAGCCTCACATGACCGCTGTTCCAACGCCGACGCCCTTCCAGCCGGACGATCTCTTCCGCCTGCATCTGCCCGACTCGGCCGCACTGTCGCCGGACGGCCGGCGCGTGGTCTATGCAGTTACCAGCTATGACCAGGGCGATGACGCCGACTATTGCCATCTCTGGCTACAGGAGATCTCCACAGGGGAGAGCCGCCAGCTGACCTTTGGCAAGCACAAGGATACCGAGCCCCAATGGTCACCCGATGGCCGCACAGTGGCCTTCCTCTCCACCCGTAGCGGCAAGGCACAAATCTATCTTCTACCTATGGGTAGCGGCGAGGCATGGCCCCTTACCGCTCTGCCCCAAGGCGTAACCGGCGGGCCGGTTTGGTCGCCTGACGGCGCTCGCATCGCCTTTTCGGCCGGGCCTGCACCCGACCAGCTTGTCCCTGACGGGCGTCCCTATCGCATTCAGCGCGCTGTCTACCGTTTTGACGCGCTGGGATACCTGGACCGCGTGGCGCAGGCCATCTTTGTGGTGGATGTCACAGGCGGTGCGCCTCGGCAGCTTACTGCTGATGGTGCCAATAACATGGCGCCCCGCTGGTCCCCAGATGGGACGTCGCTCCTCTATCTTGCCGCGCAGCGGCCAGATAGCATGCGCAGCCTGTCGCCACACCTATGCGTGGTGGATCTCCATGGCAACAGGCGTGTGCTAGTGGGCGACGACTTTAACCTGTCTGCGGCTTGCTGGTTGCCTGATGGCCGCCGGATCGCCATTGTGGGCACGCCGTCAGAGCGCCCTATCGGCAGCAAGAGCGACCTATGGGTGTTTGACCTTGCCGCGAATGGGCGCCTGGAGAATCGCAGCATGGGCCTGGTTGTTGGTGTGGGCGGTAAATTCCAGGGCGATCTGCCGACCCAGATCGTACGTATCACCCCTAAGCTGTTCATAGGAGCTGACGGCAAAGATGCGTTTGTTCAGGTACAGGCCGGCGGATCCGTGAATCTCTATGCCATTGCCCTGGAGGGTGAAGAGTCGTGCCGGCCGCTGGTTACGGGTGAACAGGCCTGCTATCTGCTCGATATGAGCCTTGACGGTACGCAGCTGCTCTATGCCGCCACCGATTTTCAGGCGCCGCTTGATCTGTACATGGTTTCTACCGGCCATAGCCAGGAACAGCAACTCACACAGCTGAACGCCGCACTGCTGGCAGAACGTGCACTGCCTGCCGTTGAGCATCTACTTTTCGCGGGACGGGATGGCGTACAGGTGGAAGGCTGGCTACTTATCCCGCCAACAGGCGCAGCGCCGTACCCTACTGTCCTCTACATTCATGGCGGGCCGCACCAGGCCTTCGGCGCTTCCTTCCACGGCGATATGCAGATGCTTGCCGGCGCGGGCTATGCGGTCCTGTTGGTCAATCACAGAGCTTCGACCGGCTACGGCGATGAGTTTTCCACAGCGATTAAGGGAGCGTGGGGGGATCTGGATTCTACAGACCTGATGGCCGGCGTTGACGCGGCCATCGCGCGGGGTCTGGCCGATCCCGATCGTCTGGGTGTTTGCGGCCTTTCCGGTGGCGGCAACCTTACCTGTTGGATTGTCGGGCAAACCGATCGCTTTCGGGCCGCGGTGCCCGAGAATCCCGTGACCAACTGGCTGAGCTTCTATGGCGTGAGCGATATTGGGGTCTGGTTCAGCGTGGAGCAGCTGGGAGGTCATCCCCACGAAATTCCTGAGGTCTACGCGCGCTGCTCCCCCATCACCTACGCGCATCGCTGCCGGACGCCAACCCTCCTCATCCAGGGCGAGCACGACTGGCGCTGCCCGGCTGAACAGTCAGAGCAGTTCTACACCGTGCTGAAGGCCAACGGCTGTGTGGTGGAAATGATCCGGCTGCCCGGCAGTTCCCATGCCGGCGCGATTGCCGGCACGCCAGCGACGCGCCGCGCCCAGAATGAGGCCCTACTGGAGTGGATGAACCGTTGGGTCTTGGCTTGACAGGGGGAACTGTGAGGTTGGCCGGATTGAATGGTAGCATTCGATCGGGCGAGCCAACCTCACACCGTTCCGTTTGCCGCTGGCGCTGTCTAGCGCATCGTCAGCGCCATCACCGCCTTTTGCACATGGAGGCGGTTTTCGGCCTCGTCATAGACGACCGAGTTGGGACCGTCGATAACGCCATCGGTCACCTCAATGTTGCGGTCGGCCGGTAGGCAGTGCATATAGATGGCGTTGGGCATGGCCAGGGCCATGCGGCGCTCGTCTGTGATCCAATTGGTGTATTTCTTGCCGATAGCAGCGCTTTCCGCATTGTCGGATGTGGTCAGCAGTGCGCCCCAGCTCTTGGGATAGACGATATCCGCATCTTTGAAGCCGGCATCGAAATCGTCCAGAATTTCGAAGCTGCCGCCATGTTGCCTGACATTGTCCTGGGCCTGTTGGACGATATCGGGCATGAGCTTGTATTCCGGCGGATGGGTTAGGCGTACATTCATGCCAAAACGGGTCATCTGCAGGATCAAGCTCTGGGGCACCGAGATGGGCTTCTGGTAGCTGCTGGCGTAGGCCCAACTCACATTGATGGTCTTGCCGCGCGGGTCACCTACCTTCTCGATGATGGTCATGAGATCGGCCAGGATCTGGAAGGGATGGTAAATATCGCACTGCATATTGAGCACTGGCACGCGGCTGGCCCTGGCTACTTCGTTGATGTATTGGTTGCCAAAATCCCAGTCGCACTGGCGGATGGCAATGCCGTCATAGTAACGGCCGTAAATCTCGCCAATCTCCTTGGCTGTGTCGCCATGGCTGATTTGGGTAGTCTGCGAATCGACAAAGGCCGCGTGGCCGCCCAGTTGCGCCATGCCGACTTCGAAGCTGGAACGCGTCCGCGTGCTGGTAAAGAAAAAGAGCAGGGCCAGCGTCTTGTCGCGCAACAGCGGGTGAGGAATCCCCAGCGCCCGGTCGCGTTTGAGTTTGAAAGCCACATCGAGGACGGTCTCTACCTCCTCTTTGCTAAAGTCCATGTCGCTAATGAAATCGCGACCACGTAGGTCGGTCTGCATAGGTACTATCTCCTACTTTGATTGGTGCAGGCAAACAAGCGGTGCCCGGCGAGATTGCGGGTATGGGTTTGTGGGCCGGCGCCAGCCTCCGGCTACATAGCAAGGAATTGTACGCCCAAACCTCGAAGGCGCCAACAGAACGCCAGTGTGAGCGTGATTGCTTGCTCTGCCCTGCCGCCGACCTACTTCAAAACTGAACATTGACGTGCCCCGTAGCGTGATCTATATTGATCGCGCACCCCATCTTGTTCCGAGTTTGATTCGTTCCCTGCATCCTCGCTTACTTCGTGATTCTCGTGTGAGTCGGTTGCTTTTGTGGTGGTCGCCGGAATCCAGTGCAGTTGTTGCCGTGCCACACAGCCCAATCAGCAGTGCATTTTCGTCCTCCCGTTGCCGTCAGGCACGGTTCGCCTGAACACAGGCGACCAACACAGTGCAGATGAGCGTGACTGGTAGGTTGCCAACAGCGCTTCGTTGCAGTGCAAGCAGTGATGTCCGTTCTGTGTTGGGCCTGTAACAAGGGAGGTGAAACTCATGCACCTGGCAAGATATATCGTCAAACGTTGGCTTGTGATCTTGCTCCTCGCTGGCTTGCTGGCCAGCGCCTGGCCGCCCGGGGTGCTTTCCAGCGTGTCCCCGCCGGACGTCATGGCAGGGCAGACCACGGTTGAGGTAGCGCCACAGCAGGATGTCGCTCCTGACGCCGCGGCCGCCGGGGAGGCGTTCATCTACTCCTATGCCGCAAAGTTTGTCTGTACGGAAGCCCTTCCCCCAGGCCAGTTTCACTATGGCCTCAAGGCGCCCATCGTTCAACAGAAGACCGATGTCCTCGTCCACAATCCTAACGGGTATCCCGTCGAGCTCTACAAGAAGGCGGTTGTGGCGCCTGTGCAGAACTTTGGCCAGATTCCCCAGGGGACCGCGCCAGGCAAGTGGTACAGGGTAACGCTCAACTCCGATTATGCCTTCCGCATCGATTGTGACGACATCGCCAAGCTCCTAACTGGCAACGCCGCTGCGACCTTTGCAGGCACCTATGGACTTGGCGCCACGGTTGAGGGGTTCGTTGTCATTGGCGTCGGCTTCCAGGCCGTGCCTGGCACGCCCATCCGGCGTCAGGGCGTCCTGGATGTCACGGCCGAATATGTGCGCAGCTCGGAGGTGTTGAAGAAGGACATCCATTTTCAATCTTGGTGGTGGTGGTGGTGGTGGCCGCTGCCCTGGCGCCTTGGGTACGCCTACCAGCGCATCCTCACCATCGATCCCCAAACCAACATCGACTGCCGGGGCATGTTGTACGATGCACTGGCGGCCGATGTGGCGCGCGACATGGGCACCGGCCAGGAAGCCAACCTGACGCTGCAGGCGTTGAATCAGGGCAGAAAGTTAGATCCTACCAATGTGGCCGATACGACCGCTGAAGCGCCGCCGGCGCTTGTTGCCCTGGTCGGCCGCTGCGACAAGATCTCGACCACGGCCATGTCAGTGGACTATCTGCTGGTCAGCAACAAAGGGAGCACTGATAACGACCCGCGGGGCGGAACGGCTGTCGCTGTAGCGGTGCGTTATCCCTGGATCGCCGGCCGCTGGTATGACATTGCCCTGGTCACGCCGCAGAACTACGACGTTGATATCCACGACCACTTCCGCACCTGGGAGAGCCAGCGATGGATCGCGTCCGGCGCCGACAAGGCGGCGGTGCAGCAAGCCATGGTCTATTGGTTCCCCTACTGGTGTGGTTGGGGCTACTGGTGGTGGTGGTGGAATGCAGGTGACTGTATCGACATTGGTGTAGGCGAAGGCGAAAGCCTGGATGTTGAGCAGGTCATACCGACGCGCGTCTTTGTCGGCAAATGGCCGCCAGCCCAGTGAGATGTGACCATGATCACTCCTAAACTTGGGCGCTACATGCTCCGGGGGGTACTCGGCCTGGCGCTCCTGCTCGTTGCTGCCCGCACGGCGCAGGAGCCGGCCGCCGTAAACATACCCCCGGTGGATGTACAGGCCTTCAGCTATTCAATCTCGCGCGACAGCCCAAGCGCAGCGGTGGGGCTGCATCCAGCCGACATCCTGGCCGCAGGTGGGGTTGTCCTGATCCCGTGCGCT
>JACFMY010000161.1 GCA_019455155.1 Caldilineaceae bacterium | reverse complement strand
AAGCTTACACTTATGATGTAGGCCCGGGCAATGGGTGACATTGATTTCATCGCGACGGCTATCCTGTATACACCTGTCCGTGACCCCCTTTGCTAGCGTGTTACGACCGGCAAATAGAGCAGGTTTTCGCTGCTGTTCGTGGATGGATCGAACGGTTCGTCGGCCAGTAGGTCAAGCAGCCTGTCATAGCTTGCGCCGCCAACCATGTCGTCTTCCCAGTAGTCGCTATTCCAGTTGACCGAGTTCCAGTTGACCGAGTTCCAGTTGACTGAGTTCCAGTTGACCGAGCTCCACGCTGTACCAGCCATGCTCTCCCATAACAGCCGGCTCACGGGCACGCCGGCATTGGCGCGCTCATAGGTGGGCGTGTACACGGCGCTGTAGATATCCAAATAGCCGGCGCCAGCCCGAAGCGGATCATAGCCAGGCCAGTTCTTGTTTGCAGTTGCCAGTAGCCGGTGCTTCACCTGGTCAGGGGTAAGCGTGGGATCAGCCTGCAGCAACAACGCCACTGCGCCCGTAACCATAGGCGCGGACATGGAGGTACCTGACATACGGAAATAGTTTTTGTTTATGCGGTGGCTGGGATGCCTTACACCGATAGTCAGGTCCTTGTTGCCAGGCGTAAAGGCGATGATGTTGCGACCGGGAGCCACCAGGTCCGGCTTGGCATAACCAGCCTCGGTCAAGCCATAAGCCGAAAAACTCGCCACAACGTCGTCGATCAACGAGGCGGTACCCCTATCATCCGTGGCCCCGACGGTGATCACAAAGGGGTCATTTGCAGGTGGGAAGAGAGTCGCCGTACCGTTGTTGCCGGCCGAAACTACAACGACAATCCCCCTCAGCCACAACATCTCCACTGCTGCACACAGCGGGCTCGTGAGGTACGAATCGGCCACGCTCGCGTTCAGCGAGAGATTGACGACACGGATGTTGTACTTGTCTTTGTTCTCGTAAACCCACTGCAGGCCCGCAACGACATCGGCTTCGGTGGCGCTGCCCATGTCGTCGCTGACGCGCACGTTGAGGACACGCGCCTTGGGCGCGACGCCAATATGGCGCCCGCTGGACTTCTTACCACTGCCTGCGATGACACTGGCAACAAAGGTGCCATGGCCATATCGATCCTTTGAGTCATGGTAGCCCCTGTTGAAGTTGACTCCGATGACCTTTGCTCCGGACAGATCGCCGGTCTTGTATACACCGCTGTCGACGACTGCGACTCCAATGTCCTTGCCTTGCAGCTTTCTATTCTCGTTCCACAGCAGCTCGGCGCCAATGACCTTGTTGTAGACATTGACCTGTTGGGATGGGTCAATGGCCGTATCGGGCGACAAGTCGCCATCGGGTGCATTACCTGTGAGATCGATACCGGGTTTTGTCGTCACGCGGAGACCGACGGCGTCATAGTAGACGATATCAGCGTTATCCAGATCACCCTGGTCAATGACAAGCTGGAAGTCTTGCTCGAAATCTCCCCACTGCCACTTGCGATCGCCCGTGATATCAACATAGATCGAGCCTGAATTGGAGATCCCAATATTGTTCGAAAAGATCCATCCCCTGGGCTCGAACTTGCCGGCATCTTTGTTGTTTATGAAGAGCTGGAACTTGACGCGCTTGTCAAAGGGGCGGTTCGCATATCCGTTGACAAGCACTTCCACCTTACGGATTACATAGCCAGGAGTGATCTCAGGTTCGAATCCGGCAAGGCTGATCTTGGTACGGCTCCCGTACCCGACGTGCCTGCCGGTCCGACCGGCGCGTCGATGATGGACTCGGGTAGGGAGAATGTGCTAGTCACCTTCGTGCCGAGCGCGCTTGCCCATGTGGTGAAGACCGGGCTGTAGACACTGGTCACACGCAGGCCGACCGCGTCGTAGTGAACATAATGCTTGCTCTCGAAATCGCTCTGATCAACCTTGATCTCGAGGCCATTGGTCAGGTCTGTCCAGTCCCAGTCGGCGCTTGTCTGGGTAACATCAATGTAGATGGGCCCCGCATTGGCGGCGCCGGCGTGTGCGTCAAATACACGGGGGCCGAACTTCATCTTCCCGTCGGAGTCGCTGTCGCCATCTCCGTCCTCGTCAAAATAGACGGTAATCTCGGTCTCATCGCCATCCCGCAGCGGGACTGCGGCGAATCCAAAGAGCACGACTTCAACTTTGACTATGCTGTGCTCAGGCACAATCTGCGGCGCAAAGCCGCTGACATAGGCTTTGTGATCGCTGCCAAAAGCGTAGTGCCCGTTCGGCCCAGCGGATGAATCTACGAGCTTATGGCTTTCGGCAAACTCTGTTCTGCCCTCCTGACCCAGCCTTGTCGCCCATGTTGTGAAGATATAGGCATCGCCCACTTCGTTGGTCTGCATCTCATGCACAGGCGCGTTGAGAGATACCCACCGGATGCCATCTGCGGCTGCCAGCTGCGGGATCGCGCCCGCAGGAAGTTCGGCGGCGAACGCATTGATGAAGCGCAGGTCTCTGGTCACGATGCCGCCCAACGTGCTGACCAGTTGTTCGATCTGGTTTTTAGTTGTCAGCTTCTGGACGATGACGCTGACGGAGGCGTCGGGCCGTGCTGCGGCCAACTCGAGCAGGAGTGGTTGAACGGTGTGAGCTGGAGGCGCAGCGGCTCTGCCAGCCGGCGCACTTGCCAGCAATAGCGCAATCACCAACAGCAGGCGCCACAATCGAACAGCGCGTCGATTGCCCGTACCCGCGCGCAACGCAGTCATGGTTGTACTCCTTATTTGCAGGGTGAGACTCCTTGACCCTAGTACCGATTACGATGGGGGTAGCCACGCCGGCAGAGCCAAGGTGGAAAAGTAGCGAGGGAGACGATTTCCGCTTGTGGCAAGTGCGTTCATGTGGCGCGTGTCGGAGGATGTCTACAGGATAGCCTGATCGATCGCCATAATCATCGTCAGTTTGATCAAGGGCTGCGGCGCTATGACTTGAGTTCCCTTACATTTTCGTAGGTTCTGGTGAGGCAACCCAGAATTGCGCCGGGTAGAAGGGGTGGCAACTATGAGGAGGTGCGTCGCCGCGTGGGCTGCTATCCCGCTACGTCGCCGCCATTGCGCGTGAACCGTTTATTCTGATCGTAAGGAAAGAAATCCAGCAACTCGCCGGCACGGTTGCGTTCCTGAAGCTGGCGCCAGTACTCGACCGTAAACAGACGACCATGGTGCGCTTCCATCACTTCCCGCAGCGGGGACGGGAACCAGAGAAAACGGCGAAATTCTTCAGGAAAAATATCGTTGTCAGCCACAGAGAACCACGGATGCGCCGCAATCTCGTCGTCATAGTCGCGGGCTGCAGGCATCTTGCGAAAGTTACACTCCGTAAGCAGACAGAGCTCGTCGTAGTCATAGAAGACGACCCGGCCGTGGCGCGTGACGCCAAAATTCTTGATGAAGAGATCGCCGGGAAAGATGTTGGCCGCAGCCAGGTCCACGATGGCGTTGCCGTAGTCGATCACCGCGGCCTTGGCCGCCTCAGGGCTCATTTCCTTGATATACAGATCCAACGGATAGAGGCGACGTTCTGTATAGAGGTGTTTGATCACGACTTTGTCGTCAATAAGGCTTACTGTCTGAGCCGCCACCCCAAGCAATTCCTCCAAGAGATCGGGAGCAAACCGGTCACGGCTAAAAGTCAGGTACTCGAATTCCTGGGCATCGACCATGCGCCCGACACGGTCATGGCGAAAAACCAGCTTGTAGCGGTCCATGACTTGCGCCCGCGTCGAGGTTTTGGGATAGGCGAAGCGATCCTTGATCACCTTGAAGACCATGTCGTAGGAGGGCAACGTAAAGACAGTCATGACCATACCCTTGGCGCCGCGCGCGATCTCGAACTTGTCCGTCGAATTGGCGAGATGGCGGTACAGGGCGCGGTAACGCTCAGTTTTGCCGTGTTTGTTGTAGCCGATGGCAATGTACAGCTCAGCGACCGGTTTCAGCGGCAGAATGCTCTTCAGAAAGCCCACCACGTCGCCGGGAATATCAGCCTCCACGTGAAAATAGGAGCGGGTAAAACTGAATACCACACTGGCTTCATCTTCCGTCAGCAGAACCGTGTCCACGACAATGCCGTCTTCTGTGTTGAGCAGCGGCAGAATGATGGGAATGACGCGGTTGCGCTTGCGCACCCGCCCCACCAGGTAGGCTCCCTTGTTCCGGTAAAAGACTGCTTTCAGCATCTCCACGCAGTCAAAGTCGGCCGCATCCCACGTTGCCTTCAGGTGCGACGCCATTACACCTGCCACGCGTCTGGCGTCGCCTGCAACATCGACATAGGGCACGTGGAAACCGTAGTCCATCAAGATCGACTGGACCATGGCCTGTAGCGAGCTCACCTGCACATAGACGCGCAGAATGGGCGATTCGCCGGTGGGCAACGTTGTGGCGCCAAACCAGACGAATTCCAATGCGGGCTCCACGCCCACCGTCGTGAGCATCCGCCGCGTGACCGAGTTGTAGAAGGTTTCAGCCAGCTCCACATCCTTGCGCTGGCTGATCGTGCGCGCATAGGCGCTCTTGATATCCAGCCAGAGCTCGCGGCTGCCCGCGCGATCGCCGAGCATCGTGCGCAACCCACTGACCAGGCGCTGCACAACCTGTTCGCGCAGCTCCAACCGTTCCACTGCGTCTGCCTGCCACATGGCCCATTCCCGGCGCTCAAAGCGTTGCTGGGCACGGCGGGCAATGGCCTTGAACGCCTCATGATAGTCGTTGAACGCTTCATGAATCGCGGCGGCAGCTTGTCGCGCCAGATTTCGTTTGGTCTGTTCCATGTAGGTCACAGCTCCTGGACACAAATCTATCCTGCCACAAAGGGGTTCCCCGGAGTCCAGTATAGCGAGGGATGCGGTCTGCTTCAAAAGAGGCGATGATCTGGCGCTCAAATATCCTAGTCGTGCAGGCAGCCGCCGGGCAATGCGTGCAGAAAGTGGTCAAAGACTTTTCAATCAGGACCACCTTAATCTATGATTGAAGATTGGGTCTAGGAACCGCAAACACACCGGCACGGCAAATCTGTCGTGCCCGACATGTGAAAGGATCGCCCCTTGTCATGTTGACTCTTGAGCAATGGCTCTTGATTGCTATCATTGTCGTCACGCTGATCATCATTGTCTTTGACCTGCTGCGCGCGGATCTTACTGCGATTTTGGTGTTGGCTGTGCTACCCATGACTGGGATTGTTACCGTACAGGAGACCTTTTCCGGTTTCAGCCGTTCTGTCGTCATCACCATCATTGGGTTGTTCATCATCACCCAGGCGCTGGAAGACACCGGGGTTGTCCAGTGGATTGCCGACCGCATGCGCGAGATGGGTGGCGGCTCAGAAGTACGCCTGATCCTCCTCTTCATGGCGGTTGGTGCAGGTCTGTCCCTGATTATGAACAACGTGGCGGCTGGCGCGGTCCTGTTGCCGGCGACGGTACAGGTGGGGCGCGAGTCCAATGTGCCGCCTTCGAAGCTCCTCATCCCCCTTTCCTTTGGCACCCTGGTGGGCGGCATGGCGACCTATTTCACGACGGCCAACATTATCTTGAGCAGCATCCTGCGTGACCAAGGGCAGCAACCGCTGGGTATGCTTGATTTCTTGCCGACTGGTGGGCTCATTGTGATGGCCTCCCTCATCTTCATGGTCTTGATAGGTCGCCGGCTGTTACCCAGCCGGCAGAGCGTAGGGCAGACGGCTAGCCCTTATCTGCTCTCACGGCGGCTGACAGAGCTGTATCAGCTGGAGGACCAGCTCTGGGAGATCCGCGTCTGTCCCGACTCCCCTCTGGTGGGCATCTCCCTGGAAAACAGCAAGATCGGGGAGGAGCTCGGCCTGACCGTTGTGGCAATCTGGCGCGGCCACCAGGCCATCTTGACCCCATCTCCGCGGGAGGTGATTCAGGCCAGCGACTATCTCGTAGTGTTAGGTTGGGAAGAGAATGTCGACCGTATGGCCGGCTGGGGCGTGGAGATCGGGCGGCCGAATGGCCGCAATGGTCGCGACCAGAACTATTTCGTTGACTTGGCGGAAGTGATCATTCCACCGCGGTCCAATGTCCTGGGCAAATCACTGGCCGAACTGCAATTCCGCAACAAATATCACCTGACGGGGGTTGCCCTCTGGCGCGAGGGGCTCAGCTTTCGCAACGATGTGGGCAATATTCACCTGGAGCCGGGTGACGCCCTGCTCATGGTTGGCAGACCTGCGCACATCGCCGAGCTGACCAAGGAGCGCGATTACCTGGTCCTGCAAAGCACCCACACCGCGCGCCCTCCCTTGCCCCAAAAGGCTGGTTGGGCGCTGGCCATCACCCTGTTGGTGCTGGTAGCCTCGATTGTGGAAGTCATTCCCACGGCCGAAGCCATGATGATGGGGGTGGCGGCCATGGCGTTGACCGGCTGCATCAGTCTGGATGAGGCCTACCGGGGCATCAGCTGGCGCGTCATTTTTCTCATTGCAGGGATGTTGCCCCTGAGCATCGCGATGATCAACAGCGGTCTGGCCGCACAGATCGGCCAGGCGATCGTCACCATGATCGCGCCCTATGGGCCCCTGGCCCTGATTGCCGGGCTCTTTATTGTGACGGTGCTCGTCACTCAAGTCATCGGCGGCCAGGTTGCCGCCCTGCTCATCGGCCCCATTGCCGTCACCGCCGCGCTACACAGCGGTGTGAATGCCCAGGCTGCGGCCGTCGCGGTCGCCATTGCCTGCTCAGCGGCCTTCCTGACGCCCATCGCCCATCCGGTCAACATCCTGATGATGGGGCCGGGCAACTATACACCGAAGGATTTTTGGTTGGTGGGCGCCGGCATGACGGTGGTGACCTTTGTCACCTTGCTTGCTGGCATGCAACTCATCTGGCACATCGCATGACCGCAGCCAGCGCTTCCCCCAGCCGGCGAGCGGACGGTGCATTCCCCTCCTGTGCTGTTTCACTGTCGAAGCAGTCAAGCGCCCTTTAGAACTGGCGCTTGACTCTGTACTAGGGTGTAGGGTTTATAGTGGTTGCCAGTGTGATTCAGATTTGTGAATTGGAGGCAACTGCATGGATTCGTTGACGGCAATCTTGCGTGACAAGACCGCACGACTTGGATTGATAGGTACGGCCATCGCGGCGCTCTGCTGCTTCACGCCGGTTCTGATCCTGTTGTTCACCGCCGTAGGCATCGGGTGGATCATCGGCTATTTGGACTACGTGCTCTTGCCAGCGCTTGCCTTTTTTGTTGGCTTGACGCTCTATGCGCTCTGGAAACGATCGCGCGCATTGGAAGGCGGGAATGCACACGGAAGTGGCGCCGGCACCTCGCGCCAGGCACTGCAGGAGCAACAATCCCAGGAGGAAGCATGAGCGGCTATAGGGTTGAGCTGGATGTTCAGGGCATGACTTGCGACACGTGCGCCCGGCACGTTACCGCGGCCCTCCAAGAAATAGCAGGTGTTTCACAAGTACAGGTTCCCAGCTGGTCTGCCGGCCGCGCCACGCTGCTGGCTCAACCAAATGTGGGCGTAGAGGAATTAGTGAAGGCGGTGGAAGAAGCGGGCTACCGGGCCGAGGTGCGCGCAACGACGACTACGCAAGCCCCTGAGATACGTGAAAAGCAGCCAACAGGACCGGTGAGCTACGATCTAGTTGTTATTGGTTCCGGCGGCGCGGGCATGGGTGCGGCGATCAAGGCCGCGGAGCTAGGCCAAACCGTCTGTATTGTCGAGGCGGGTATGGTCGGCGGGACCTGTGTCAACATTGGCTGCGTTCCCTCCAAAACCTTGATCCGGGCTGCCGAAGTCTACCAAAAGGCCGGCCACCATGCCTTCGCCGGGCTCCACACTTGTGCCTGCGACCTGGAATGGCAGACTGTTATGGCCCACAAAGATCAGCTCGTGGAGGAGCTACGCCAAAGCAAGTATGTTGACGTCCTCGCGGCCTACCCGGAACAGGTCACGCTGGCCCGTGCCCGGGCCCGTCTGCAGGCCGGCGGGTCAGTTGCTTTGGACAACGGGGAGACGTTGACCGCCCGCGGCGTGGTCATCGCCACCGGCGCCCGGCCCAGGGTGCTGCCCATCGCCGGCATTGAGCGCGTCCCCACATTGGATAGCACAACGGCAATGGCCTTGCCACAACAGCCGCGCTCGTTGTTGGTGATCGGGGGCCGCGCCATTGCCCTGGAGCTGGGCCAGATGTTTGCACGCTTCGGCACCGAGGTGACCATACTTCAACGTAGCAGCCGGCTCATACCTGAACATGAACCGGAGATTGCAGAGGCGCTAGAAGCGTATCTCCGCGAAGAAGGGCTGGCTGTTCATACCGGCTTCACACCCCTGGCCATCCGGGAAGAGGATGGCGAGAAAGTCGTCACCGGCCTCTTGAACGGCGTCGACCAAGAGTTTCGTGCCCAAGAGGTTCTGATGGCCACCGGGCGGACGCCCAACACGCAAAACATGGGCCTAACCGAAGCGGGGATCGCTCTGGATGCAGACGGCTTTATCGAGGTGGATGACCACATGCAGACCAGCCGGCCGCACATCTATGCCGCGGGCGACGTCACGAACCGGCCCAAATTGGTGTACGTGGCGGCGGCCGCGGGCGGTATCGCGGCCGAGAATGCCTTGAACGGCAATTCACGGCAGCTAGATCTGGCGGTTCTGCCCGAGGTGATCTTTACCGATCCCCAGGTTGCCAGCGTGGGACTGACGGAAGCCCAAGCCGTAGCCAGTGGCTACACGGTGAAGACGACGAACCTGCCCCTGGCGTATGTGCCTCGAGCACTGGCGGCGCGCGATACGCGCGGGCTGGTCAAGCTGGTTGCAGAACAGGGCTCGGACCGGCTGCTTGGCGCTCACGTGCTGGGTGCAGAAGCCGGCGAGGTGATCCAGACGGCCGCGCTCGCGGTCTCCGCTGGCCTTCGCTATGGCTTTACCGTCGCCGACCTCCGGTCCATGCTCTTTCCCTACCTGACCCAGGTGGAGGGGCTTAAGCTGGCGGCGCAAACCTTTGAAAAGGATGTGACCCAGCTGTCATGCTGCGCAGGCTAGCGCCTTGCGCTTTGCCACGCCGTTTTTCTTAGCGAGACAGCCTACAGCGATTGCGGAGGTGCCAGCGCGTGCGTACCTGGACCCTTAACACGACTCGAGCGCTTACCCGGGATGGCTGGCTGCTCTTTGGCAGTCGCAGTCTCCGCCTCTTTGCCTACGGTGCGCTGTCAGTCGTGTTGGTGCTCTATCTGGTGCAGGCCGGTCTGGACGAAGCCCGGATCGGTCTGCTCCTGAGCCTGACGCTGTTGGGCGACACATTGGTCTCGCTCTGGCTGACAACGCGCGCCGACCGCTGGGGGCGCCGGCGCACCTTGCTCGTGGGCGCCGTGCTGATGGCGCTGGCCGGTGTGGTCTTTGCCCTGACTGACAATTTTCTGTTGCTGGTGGTAGCGGCTATCATCGGCGTCATCAGCCCCAGCGGCGGCGAAATTGGGCCTTTCCTGGCCGTCGAACAGGCGGCCCTCTCCCAGACAACGCCCGGCTCGCGGCGCACGGGGATCTTTGCCTGGTACAACCTGGCTGGGTCCTTGGCCACGGCCAGCGGCGCGCTGGCGGGCGGATGGTTGGCCCAGGCACTACAGAACAGTGGAACTGATGCGCTCACCAGCTATCGCGTCGTCCTAAGCGGCTATGTGCTGGTTGCGGCGGCACTGGCCCTTCTCAGCACTCGCATGTCGCCAGCGGTGGAGACATCAAGGTCCCACCAGGCCGCGGCCAGCCCTATCGAGCCCCGGCGCTGGCTTGGCCTGCATCGCTCCCGGGGCATTGTGCTGCAGCTCTCGGCCCTTTTTGCCGTGGATGCATTTGCCGGCGGCTTCATCGTCCAGAGTTGGGTTGCCTATTGGTTTGCCCTGCGCTTTGGCATTGAGCCGGCGCTGCTGGGGGCCCTCTTCTTTGGCACGAATCTGCTCGCGGGGATCTCCGCCCTGGCTGCAGCGCGGGTGGCCGCCCGCTTCGGCCTCATCAACACGATGGTCTGGACACACCTGCCGTCCAACGTGCTGCTCATGCTCGTGCCCTTGATGCCCACCTTGCCGCTGGCGGTTACGCTCCTACTGGTACGCTCAAGTATCTCGCAGATGGACGTGCCCACGCGCCAATCCTACACAATGGCAGTGGTCGAAGCCGACGAGCGCTCGGCGGCCGCGGGGGTGACCGGGGTGGCGCGCACCGTGGGTGCGTCGGTGGCCCCAGCCCTGACCGGCTTACTCATGAGCAACCCGGTCCTGGTGAGCCTGCCCTTCTTCTTCGCTGGGGGTCTCAAGATCCTCTATGACCTCACGCTCTACCGGCTCTTTCGCCAGGTGCGCCCGCCGGAGGAACAGCCCCATCGATCTGTCCCCTGAGACGATTCGGATGTAAGTTTGGGTCAAGGCGTCCAGCGTGGATGCTGGTTGCGCGTCTTTATGAAATTGCCTTAGCGGTTGTGCTGGCGCCGTGGGGCTCGCCAAAAGAGGGGCAGTATGACTCAACTATCGATCCGGCTTGGCTTTTGGTCGTCCTTCCTCATCGCCCTGGCTTATGTGATATTCACGGCCTGCTTCGCCGGTATTCTGCTGACGGCACCGCTGTTCATCTGGTCAGATCTGGCAGCATATGTTGCCTACGTGGAAGCGAATAGCCAGTTCTTCCAAAATTTGGCGCGACTCTCCATGTTGCTGGTCGGGCCGCTCTACGTCGTTCTGCTAAACAGCATCTACGAGTACGCTGATGCCGGCAAGAAGATCCTGGCGCGGATTGGGCTCCATTTCGGGCTCGCATTTGCCGTTTTGACGGGCATCAATTACTTCGTCCAGCTTACCGCCGTGCGCTTCAATCTGGCGCAGGGTGAGCTCCAGGGACTGGAACAGTGGCTGCAGGCAAATCCCATCTCGGCGCTTTCAGCGGTTAACCTGTTGGGCTGGACGCTCTTCTTCGGGCTTTCTTCGCTTGTGGTAGCGCCGGTATTCGCAGGCGGCCGGCTGGAGACAGTGGTCAAGATGGCCTTTCTGGCGAACGGAGTGTTCTGCCTGCTCGCCGGTATCGCCTACGCCTTTGACCTCGTTGTGCTCCTGTTTCTGACCATCAATCTGGGCATGGGTGGCGCTGTGCTCGTGGCCAGCGTCGCCCTCTGCATCCTCTTTTACCGGCAACAGACCCTGTCGAAGGCACACCCGGCGGCGACATAGGCAGTAACACACGCGCCACCGTACGGGCGCTGCATCAAGCAGCAATTTCCGCCAATTTCACCGGACGATTCTCGTCATACGAGCGCCGCGCGGCCAGGCCCATAACCACGGGTACACGGCCATCGATGCCGCCCACAGGAACCGGCGTATCGTTGCGCACCGCGTCTACGAACGCTGCCATTTCATTGACATAACTATCGATATAGCGATCCATGAAGAAATGGAGCGGCAGATCACGGCGCACGCCCTCAGCGGTGCTGATGGTGGCGCAATTGGGGTAGAGATTCGCGGTGCTGATCCCGCCATCGCTGCCGAGTACTTCGACGCGCTGGTCATAGCCATAGACGGCACGGCGGCTGTTGTCGATAACGCCCAAGGCGCCGTTCTCGAACTTCAAGGTGATCAGGGCAGTATCCAGGTCGCCAGCTGCGCCGATCTGCCTGTCCACCAGCACAGCTGCGGCGGTGAAGATCTCCTCGACCTCGCAGCCCATGAGAAAACGCGCCATGTCAAAATCGTGGATCGTCATATCTAGAAAGATGCCCCCCGAGACTTTGATATAGTCCAGGGGCGGTGGGCCCGGATCGCGGCTGATGATATGCATGAGGTGGGGCTGTCCAATCTCGCCGCTTGACAGCGCCTGGCGCACACGGGCGAAGTTGGCGTCAAAGCGCCGGTTGAAGCCGATCTGGAGTTTCACCCCCGCCTTGGCCACCGCGGCGAGGGCCTCGTCGATGGCCGTAAGATTGAAGTCGATGGGTTTTTCACAGAAGATATGTTTGCCGGCGGCCGCGGCCTCGCAGATGATCTGGGCGTGGGTGTGGGTCGCCGAACAGATGACGACCGCGTCGATTGCGGGGCTACCCAGGATCAGGTGATGGTCCTGAACCGCGTACTTGACGCCGAAATCATCGGCACAGCGCCGCGCCGCGTCCTCGTTCACATCAGCTACCAGGATGACGCGTGCATCTTTCATCCGCCGCTGAATGTTTTCGGCATGGACGCGGCCTATGCGTCCCGCACCGATGAGGCCCAAATTGATAGGTGTAGACATCGCTTGTTACCTCTGTTCCCATTTGGGGGCTGGCTTCACAACACGACAGCTTCCCATGTCCCGCTCTCCCACGAACGAATCATGGCCTGGTTTGTGCGGGCCGCTGTATAGGCGTTACGGAAGCCGGGCTCGATCTGCTCCCCATCGACGATCGACTTTAGGAAATGGAATGCCTCGATGGTTTTGAGATCGTCATACCCCATGCCAATACCGGGACCAGGATTGAAACGCCCGTGAAAGGGATGATCGGGACCACCAAGGATGGTGGTAAAGCCATCGTGCCCAGTTTCTTCGTCGGGGAGGTAGACCTGAAGCTCGTTCATGCGCTCGAAGTTCCACTTGACTGCACCCCGCGTACCGTAGAGCTCAAATGCCATCTCGCATTTCGGACCAAAGACCGTGCGCGATGTCTCCAGGGTCCCTTGCACGCCATTGGCGAAGACCACCAGGGTACCGACGTAGTCCTCATTCTCCACTGGACCGGTCGGATCACCGGGCTGGCCAACGGAGAAATGCGTACCTTTGCCCGGGACAGGAAGCGGCCGCTCCTTGATGAAGATATGGCGCTGGCTCACCAGGCGGTCAATGGGTCCGGCAAGCATGTGGGCCATGTCCACAACGTGGATCATGATGTCGCCAAGCACGCCGTATCCCGCCTTGTCGAACTGAAAGCGCCAGGTCAGCTGGCCGTAGGGGTCGCTGCCGTACATGGAATAGAAGCGTCCGCGGTAGTGGGTAAGCTCGCCGAGTTTCCCGTCGCGGACAAGCCGCAGCGTGTACTGCACCAGGGGCGCCCAACGGTAATTGAAGCCGACACCGGTAAAAACGCCCGCCCGTTGCGCGGCTTCGGCCACGGCAATGGTCTCCTCCGGATAGCGGCCAATGGGTTTTTCACAAAAGAGGTGTTTGCCGGCCGCGATCGCGGCCAGCGCCATCTCCTTGTGGAGGAAGTTGGGCGAGGCGATGTTGATGACTTGAACCTCTGGGTGGTCGATGACAGCCCGCCAATCAGTCGTCGAGCTTTCGAAGCCGAACATGGATTGGGCCTGCTGCGCGCGGGCTGCCTGGTCGTCTGCGCAGATG
>JACFMY010000160.1:10898-13358 GCA_019455155.1 Caldilineaceae bacterium | reverse complement strand
ATTGCAGCGTGCAAAATGGCAAGCCGTGCGGGGTGCGCGGTCGCGATACGATTGGTCGAATCACGACCTTTGTGGTACAAATCACAAAGGTCGCGCGAAAGGCGCCGCGCGTTGATTTCATCCCCAGGCCGCGGGTCGGTTGCAGCCGGCACAATGTTGGCTGTTAGCCAGATCAGCTCACACAGTGTCACCGTCACGACTAGGCAGGAGATGCGGCATGCAGGATTTTTGGCTTCCTCTCATCGTCGGCCTCATTTTGGGCTGGCTGATCGAGTGGGTGATTGATTGGTGGTTTTGGCGCCGCACGAATGCAGCGCTCCGGGCAGAAAATAACCACCTACGCCAGCAATTGTCAGCGCTGCAGTCTCCACCAGTGCAGGAAACAACGGCTGTTCCTCCCCCCGCCCCCCAAAAGACGACCAGGGTAAAAGTAAAGAAGTCTCAATCACTAAAGGGAACCTAACATGGCTCGCCGGTCGCCCCGCTCCATCCGCCGTTTTGACCTCTCCAAGTATGGTGTCGTTCTCATTCTGGCGGTGCTGGCCATCATTCTGGTGGTCACGCGCAGCTGCCAGCAACGTGAAGAGGTACCGCCACCTGTGGCTGATGCCACGCCAGTAGCTACATTTACGGCCGTGGCGGAGTTGGCCCGGCCTGTACTCGTGGCGCCCGTCACCGGCGAAGCACTGGAGCCGGGTGTCATCACTCTGCGCGGCGCTGCAAACCCGGGCTATCAGGTGCGCGTCCTGGTTGATGGCACTGAAGCGGGTGTGGCTGATGTGGATGACAGCGGCGCCTGGACGATGTCGGTCGAGATCGCCGAGGCCGGCGAACGTCATATCACTCTGGAACAGCTAAACAGCGAGGGGCTCGTGGTCGCGGCCACCGAGCCGGTTACCATTGTCGTGGGTGTGCCCGCGTTGGTTGTAAAATCGCCTGAGCTCGACGCCAAGCTGCTGGCCGCCGACCTGACGGCAGGACAGATCCGTCTCAACGGCACAGGCGAACCTGGGTCCACGGTTCAAGTTCTGGTCGACGAGCGGCCGCTGGCCAGCGCGCTAGTCGATGGGGAGGGACGGTGGTCTGTCCAGGCCGAAGTACTCGCGCCGGGTCTGTATGGGGTCGGGTTGGTCGCGATGAATGACGAAGGCCAGGTCATTGCCACGGCGACGCCAGTCTTCCTTTCTGTCATCGCGCCGGCGGAGGCCGTTGTGGCGCTGCCGCCCACGGCGACGCCGACACCCTCGGTGACGCCCACTGTGTCGCCGACGCCACTGGCCCTCATTGACTCGTTCATCGTCAACGGGGATGTGACTGGGAGCCGTCTGGCCTTGAGCGGCCGGGGCGTACCAGGCACCGAGATTCAGATCACGGTCGACGGCACGGTTGCTACGAGTACAACCGTAGGGACGACCGGCGCATGGTCCGCTGTGGCCATGTTACGTGCGCCCGACGTCATCAGCGTCGGCGTGCAGGCTGTGGACGAGTCCGGCAGAATCGTGGTCTTGACGGTCCCCCTGGAAAAGGTTGTCGTATCCTTACCCTCACCGACGCCCACCGCGACGCCCGCGCCGACTGAGGTGGCCGCGCCTTCGCCTACACCTACAGCGGCCGCGCCGGCCATTGCGGGCTATACGTTCTCAAGCGACACCGACGGCAACGCGCTGATCCTACAAGGCACGGGTCTGCCCAATACCCTTGTACGAGTGGGTATTGACGACAGCCACGTGGTCAGCACCACGGTGGCCCCAGATGGCAGATGGGTGCTCACGGCCACACTGCCGGCGACGGGTACCTATGCATTGCAGATCGAAACGGTCGGCGCTGACGGCACCGTGATCGCATCGTCGGTGCCGGTAACCGTCGAGATCAGGCCAGGCGCGACGCCGCAACCCGCGGCTGTGGCGAGTCCGGTTCCGGCGGAGATCGTCGAACCGACCGCGACGCCGACGCCCACGGCCACGCTGGCGCCGCCTGTCATCGACACGGAGACACTGGGTGTGGCCCGTGCAGGCGAGGCGTTCAATCTTCAGGGGCAAGGTGTACCGGGCAGCATCGTGCGCGTGGTAGTCAACGGCGTGCTCGCCGGCATCACGGTTGTGAATACCGACGGCGGCTGGAGCCTGGCGTTGGTGCCACCGGTGGGCGGCGTCTACTCCATTACAGCGGATGCAATCAGCCTGGGTGGCCGGGTGCTGGCCGCGGGCACGCCCGTAGAGCTGGTCGTTCCCTCGCCAACACCAACCAATACCGCCACAGCTACGAGCACGGCCACCGCGACATCGACGCCCACGCCGACCAACACGGCGACGGCCACACCCACCAATACCGCCACCGCGACGCCGACGCCCACAGCCACGCTGGCGCCACCCAGTGTGGACACGCAGGCGCTAGGCGTACCGCGTGCGGGTGAGGCGTTCAATCTGCAGGGGCAGGGCGTGCCGGGGACCATTGTGCGCG
>JACFMY010000160.1:0-10798 GCA_019455155.1 Caldilineaceae bacterium | reverse complement strand
CCATCACGGCCGATACGGTCAGCCTGGGCGGCCGGGTCCTGGCCGCGGGCGCGCCCGTAGAGCTGGTCATACCGTCGCCTACGCCGACCAATACCGCCACCCCCACGCCATTACCTACAGCTACGAGCACGGCGACGGCGACATCCACGCCCACGCCCACCAGCACCGCGACGGCCACGGCAACCAACACAGCAACCCCGTCGCCTTCGCCGACAGCGACGAACACGGCTACACCGTTGCCGACACCCACGGCTACGAATACAGCCACGGCGACCGCCACACCGACACCGACCAATACGGCGACGGCGACCGCTACGAACACCGCGACAGCGACGCCGTCTCCTACATCGACCAGTACGGCTACCTTTACGCCGACACCCACAGCCACCCTGGCGCCCCCTGTCATCGACATCGAGGCGCTGGGCATCGCCCAGGCGGGTGAGGCGTTCAATCTGCAGGGGCAGGGCGTGCCGGGGACCATTGTGCGCGTGGTAGTCAACGGCGCGCTGGCCGGCATTGCCGTGGTCAACGACGAAGGCAGCTGGAGCCTGGCCCTGGTGCCGCCGGTGAGCGGCATCTACTCCATCACAGCCGACACAGTCAGCCTGGGCGGCCGGGTCCTCGCAGCAGGCGCGCCTGTAGAGTTGGTCGTGCCCTCGCCTACGCCGACCAATACCGCCACCGCGACACCGTCACCCACGGCTACCAACACGGCCACGGCGACCTCTACGCCATCGCCTACCAGCACAGCGACGGCCACACCCACCAATACCGCCACCCCGTCGCCGACACCCACGCCGACCAACACGGCCACCTTCACGCCGGCGCCTACGGCTACAGCGACCGCCACGCTGACGCCATCACCGACGGCCACCGCGACGCCGGTGCCGACGCCAACCAATACAGCGACGGCGACATTAACGCCGTCCGCGACGCCCACGCCGACCAACACGGCAACACCAACGCCGTCCGCCACGCCTACACCGACGAACACGGCCACACCGTCGCCCACGGCTACCGATACGGCGACGGCGACGGCAACGGATACGCCGGTGCCAACCAACACGGCGACCGCCACCGCGACCGCCACCGCCACCTATACGCCCACGGCGACGAACACGGCCACGGCGACGCCGTCACCGGCACCTACCAATACAGCCACGCCATCGCCCACAGCTACCAATACGGCGACGGCAACGGCAACGGATACGCCGGTGCCAACCAACACGGCGACCGCTACTGCCACGGCTACGGCAACGCCGAGCCCAACCAGCACCGCGACCGCGACTGCGACCGACACGGCAACACCGTCGCCGACTAGCACGGCCACGGATACTGCGACGCCGACTTCAACGCCGACCGCAACCAGCACGGCGACCGCAACTGCCACGCATACGCAAACGCCCACGGAGACCCCAACAGAGACAGTGGAAGTGGCTGCAGCTGTCGCAACAGACACAGCCGTTGCGGTTGAAACGGTTGAGGAGAGACCAGTAGAGGAAACGCCGGCAGCTACTGCAGTTGTTGAGGAGACTGCTACCGAAGCACCCGTCGCAGCAGAACCCTTGCTGCCGCCTACGGGCATCTCGTTCCATTCAGGTTTCGGGCTCGTGCTGATGCCGCTGGCGGCGCTGGCCGTTGTGTTGGCCCTGGCCTGGTGGGACCGCCACAGCAGGAGAAAGGGTTACTGAGGCGGCCACCGTCTTCAATGGGGTTCAATAGAGCTCAAATGAGCTCAATAGAGATCGTCCGTCAGGCCGGCCTCTAGCTCGTCCAGAATGTAATGTCGCGCTGTGGTCTCCAGGCGCTTGTGGCCCAGCGCCTTCTGCGCCATGCGCAGGTTCGTGCGTGCGATCTGGGTGCCCACGAAGCGCCTGAAGTCATGGGGCTTCACATCGTCCATCCCCGCAGACCCGGCGTACTTGCGCACGGTATTCCAAATTGCCACAGCTGACATGGGGCGGCTCGTCGCGCGCTGCCCGCGGCCGTCGAACGCTGTAAAGATACAGTCGCTCTTCAGCGGCCGCGCGTCGAGCCAGGCCTGGATGTGCGCGTAGGCTTCCCGGCTGAGCGGCGCCTCACGGTAGGTCACATCGTTTTTACCCCGCACCAAAATCACATAGCTCACTCCCTTGCTGCGGATCTGGGCGACCGTCAGCGTGGCCAGCTCGCTGACGCGCAGACCGCTGCTGGCTAGCGTCGCCAGCAGGGCGGTGTCACGCAGCCCAATGATTCGCTCCACCTCGGGGGAGTCACACAGTTCCCGCATGGCGGCAGGCTCAATACGTACACGGGCGTTCTGTTTCGTGCGGCTTTTCAGAGCAGCAGTCTTGACGCCGGCAACCTGGTCGAACGCGGCCGCGGTCTCGTGGCTGACGTAGCCCTGCGCCGCGGCCTCACGCAGCAGTCGCTTCACCGCGCTGAGCATGCGGTTGATGGTATTGGGGCTCTTGGTGGTTTCCTGGGCCAGGTGTGTGCGCCACCGTCCCAGGGTAGCGGCGTCCATGGCCGCGCCAAAGGAGCCAGCAAAGGCCAGGTAGGCCGCAAAATCGCGCTCATACATGGCAATGCTCGACGCGGCCAGCTGGCCGGCCAGAATGCCCGCATTGAAGGGCGCCGCGGGCAGGGCAGGGCGATCCACCTTCGTAGAGGGTAAGGCGGTTGGCTGGCGTACGAGTTTTGTGGCCTGTGAGTCGTCAGTCATAGCGAGATCTCCGTTTTTAATTAATCTAATTGAAGCACAAGAAGTTGGATTTGTCAATACAGATTGAAAAATCTAGAGAAATATCACATGAAATTGACATAACTAGACGACAGCAGGGCGGGAGGCGCCATTTCGGAGGGAATTCGATGTTCTCAGCCAGGACGTGCGTCAGCAGCTCGTCGCGAACGGTCCAACGGCGGTCCGAATTAGAGCCAGAAAAGTGACGGCTGAGTCGTTACAATGGTGGCAGCGACCGCGAGGGTCTGCGAGATCGCCAGGCAAAGGGAATTCAGGGGCGCAGGCCAGAATCGCTATGCGAATGATGTATAGAAATCCTGAAATCCACCGGTTGGTTAATAAAAGGGTCATTTAATTAAGCTATATCGAGGATTAAATACCACCACCTGACGCCGCTTCCATACCCTCACCGCGTCGCTCTTCGTCGCTTCCATCACGTCTCCGGCCACAAAGCCGCGACGCCAAACGCAAGAAAGTCCAGGCTCCTATGTTCACACCAAACCAAACCGAAACCCAAACACAGCTTCCACGCCGTGAGTCACTGGCTGAGTCGTGGATCTGGTCAATCAGCTGGGATTTCGCCTGGTGGAGACAAGAGGGCGAGCCAACACAGCGGAACGGGTCGGGCACAGAACTGTGGGGAGCAGAGGCATGGCCCTCCGAACTCGACCGCGCCCTCGCCCTTGCCGGTTGATGGACGGCATTTATAGACTATACGAAAAACACAGGGGGCCAGCCTTGGTGAAAGGGCTGGCCCCCTATGTTTGTGCGAAATCTGCGAACAGATAGGCGCAATCCGCCGCATACATGGACCAGCGCAGGCTGCCCTGGATACGTTCCCCTTCGATCTGGCCCTGCCCGCTGCCTATGAGCACGCCTTCACGCTGCGCGGGCCGGACTAACGGCGCCATGCCGTCCTTATAGGCCAGCGTCGCCTCGAAGAGCGGGACGGCTCGCCCCACTGCGTTTTCCCGTAAGGTCTGCATGTGTACCTCCATCTACCTCGTCGCGCCACCACGCCAGTCGCTTGCGAGCAGGCATGCCCGGCGCGCGGCGCTGCCACGGCGATCAGCTGGCATAAGACTGATCTTCCAGCGCCTGCAGGAGCGGGCACTCACCTTTGGGCCCACCCACCTCGCACGCGGCCACCAGCTGGCCCAACGCCAGGCGCAACTCCTGCAGCGCCTGGATCTTCTCCTCGATCTCCGCAAGCTTGGCCTCGGCCTGCTTCCGCACCTCTTCACAGCTCTGTTCGGCATCAACCCGCAGCGCCAGCAGCGTCTCGATTTCGACCAGGGAGAAGCCCATCCCCTGCGCGCGCTTGATGAAGCGCAGCCTCGCCACGCTGTCGCGGTCGTATTCTCGGTATCCCGACTCGCGGCGCGGGGGCTCGGGCAGCAGCCCCCGCCGCTCGTAATAACGGATCGTCGCTATCTTGACGTCTGCCGCGCTGGCGAGCTCTCCAATCCTGTACCTTGCCATGATCGTTAACTCTCTTCCTGTCCACGACGGCCATCCCAACACGCTAGCGGCATGACGCTTCAGCGCGGGGATTACAGCTTCCCGTTCGCAGATCCACCACGTCCTTGCCAGGCACTATAAACCCTGCACCGGGGTGCAGGGTCAAGGATGCAAGCTTACAAAAAGAGTATGATGGGCAGGTAAGACCCTATAACGGCACGGTCTCCGCGGCGTAGCCGGCCCGGCAGCTCAGAGCGTGGCGAAAGCCTGTTCCGCGGCGGCGATGGTTGCGTCGATCTCCGCCTCGCTGTGCGCCGTGGACAGAAAGCCGGCCTCGAACTGCGATGGCGCCACATAGACGCCCCTCTCCAGCATGGCCTGGAAATAGCGGGCAAAGCGCTGTGTGTCCGCGCGCTTGGCCGACGGCCAGTCCACCACCGGTCCTTCTGTGAAGAACATCCCGAACATGGTACCAACGCGCGCCTGGACAATGGGAATGTGTGCGGCTTCTGCCGCTGCCGCCAGGCCCGCCATGAGCCGGTCGCCCAATATGTCGAGCCGCGTCCACACCTCTTGGGCGCGCAGCATTTTCAGGGTTTCAACGCCGGCAGTCATGGCCAGCGGATTACCCGACAACGTTCCCGCCTGGTACATGGGCCCTACCGGCGCTACCATCTCCATGATCTCCCGCCGGCCGCCATACCCCCCTACCGGCAGCCCCCCACCGATCACTTTGCCCAATGCAGTGAGATCTGGTTTTATGTCAAACAACGTCTGCGCCCCGCCGGGATGGACACGGAAACAGGTCATCACTTCGTCAAGGATGAGCAGCGCGCCGTCGTCCGCGGTCAGGCGCCGCAGGCCAGCCAGAAAACCTGGCTGCGGCGGCACCAGCCCCATGTTCCCCGCTACCGGCTCCACAATGACCGCGGCGATCTGGCCTGGAAAAGTCCCGAACAGGCGTTCTACCGCTTCCAGGTCGTTGAACCGCGCGGTCAGCGTGTCCGCCACTGTTTGGGCGGGCACGCCGGGCGAATCGGGCAAGCCCAGCGTCGCCACACCCGATCCGGCCTGCACCAGCAGCATATCCGCGTGGCCATGGTAGTTGCCTTCGAACTTGACGATCTTGTTGCGGCCGGTGAAAGCCCGTGCCAGGCGCAGCGCGCTCATGGTGGCCTCTGTGCCCGAGTTGACGAAGCGCACCATCTCGATATTGGGCATGAACTCCGTGACCAGCCGCGCCAGCTCCACCTCCTTGGCGCATGGCGCGCCGTAGCTGGTGCCCTGGGCGGCAGCGCGCGCGAGCGCCTGCACAACCTCTGGATGGGCATGGCCCAGGATCAGGGGGCCCCACGAGAGCACATAGTCAATGTACCGATTACCGTCCACGTCGTAGAGATACGGACCTTCGCCCCGTTCGATAAAGAGCGGCTGCCCCCCGACCGCGCGAAATGCCCGGACGGGCGAGTTGACGCCCCCAGGCAACAGCCTTTGGGCCTCGGCAAAGAGCGCTTTGGATCGTTCCATCGACGGCATCGTTAAGCTCCTGTCACAGGTGCGGGCAGCCACTCGGCGGCCGCGGTTTGAATCTGCTCCACCAGGGTATCGATAAAGAGCGGATCGTCGTTCAGCGCCGGCGGCCGGACCAGGCGCACGCCTAGCTCCTGGGCTACCTTCTGCGCCTTGATATCAATATCGAAGAGGATCTCCACGTGGTCGGAGACGAAACCCACGGGCACACTCACAATGTGCTTGATGCCGCGGGCGGCCAGCTCTGGAATATACTCTTCCAGTTGCGGCCCCATCCATGGTTCCGGGCTACGCCCTGCGGATTGGTAACTCCACGACCAGCGGTCCTCGTCCAATCCCACTCTGGCCGCCACCAGCCGCGCCGTTTCCCGCAGCTGCGCATCGTAGGGATCCCCTTCTTTGAGGATGCGCGTGGGCAGGCTGTGCGCGCTGAAGACCACGTGGACCTTCCCCCGCTCGCCCGCAGGCCAGTGGCTGAGCCCCTTCTCTACCCTTTCGGCCAGCGCCTGGAGATACTTGGGCGCGTCGTGATAGCTGCGCACATGGCGGAATGCGATCTGCCCGTGGACCATCTCGAGGCCGTTGGCGATCTTTTCCTGGTATTTGGCGATGCTCATGCCGCTAAAATGGGGAGCCAGCACCAGGCTTACGGCGTGGGTGATGCCGCCGTTCACCATCTGCGCCACGACCTCTTCGATCCATGGCGCCCAGTGGCGCATGCCCAGGTAACAGCGGAACTGCTCCCTGCCCAGCCGCGCCTGCACCGCCGCCACCTGCCGTGTGGAGATCTCCAGCAGGGGCGACTTGCCGCCGATCTGCCGGTAATTCTCCGTGATCTCTTCCAGGACGGCCGGCGTGGTGGTGCGCCCGGCGCGAATGTCGGCCAGATAGCCTGGAATCTCGTCGAGCGAGTTCGGCCCGCCGTAGGCCATGATCAGGACACCGATGGGATAGTGGATGGAGTTGGTCACGCGGTCCGCTCCTGTATGTAGGAGACGAGGCGCCGGACATTGTCCAGGGGCGTTGTGGGCAGGATGCCCTGGCCCACGTTGAAGATGTGGCCTGGGCGGCCGCCGGCACGCGCCAGCAGATCATCCACCTGGTGCTTCAGCTCGCGCCAGGGCGCCAGCAGCGCCACCGGGTCGAGATTGCCCTGGATCGGCCGGTCATAGCCGATCTGTGCCCACGTCCAGTCCAGCGGCATGCGCCAATCCACGCCCATGACATCGCCGCCGCACGCAGCCACATCCTCGATATAGGAGCTCGTGCCCATGCTGAAGTGGATCACTGGCACGCCGGCCCGCTTGAGCATGGCGAACAACATGCGGTTATAGGGCGCCACAAAACGCTGGTAGTCCAGCTTCCCCAGCGCCTGCCCTACCCATGAGTCGAAGACCTGCAGCGCGGCCGCGCCGGCCTGCGCCTGCTTGAGCAGATAGTCGGCCTGCACGGTAACGAGCTTGGTCATGAGCCGCTTCCACGCCGCGGGCTCGCTGTACATCAACGCCTTGACCTTGGCGAACTGCTTGCTCGAGCCGCCTTCCACGGCATAGCTGGCCAGGGTAAAGGGCGCGCCGGCGAATCCGATCAGGGGTATGTTCTTGGGCGCCAGCTCCGCGGCCACGAGCTTGATGGCCCCCAACGTGCCCGACATCCCTGCCTCGGCCGGTGGGGTAGCCAGCATATCGATGTCCCGGGTCGTGGTCAGGGGGTTGTAGATAACCGGACCCTCTCCCCTGACGAAGTCGAGCTCGAGCCCCATGCTGGCGAGGGGTGGCAGAATATCAGAGAAGATAATCGCCGCGTCAAAGCCAAAGGTTCGGACGGGCTGCAGGGTGATTTCGGCTGCCAGCTCCGGCGTGTGCACCGTCTCCAACATGCTGTACTGCGCCCGGATCGCGCGATATTCGGCCATATAGCGGCCAGCCTGGCGCATGAGCCAGATGGGCGTGTGCGAAGCGGGCAGCCCCTTGCACGCACGTAGAAAGGCGGCGGTGGGCTCCGCCTGTGCGTGGGCAGCCGCCGGCTGTTCCTTCTCAACAGCTGAATGCATGAATGTGTCCCTTTCCTACGCTATTCTATTCTGGACTGCCAGAAGACCTTGCCCACAAAGAATGGCCCCAGCCGTTCCAGGTGTAGGGAAGTCTGTTTTGTCTTGCGCATGCGCTGCACGATCATCGAAAGCGGCGCCAGCTCCGGCCCGATGAGGCCCACCACGAAGTCGTTGTCGTGCTTGTCCAGCCCGTGGCAGGCGAGCCGGATATCATACCCCTTGCCGGCCCGGCCAAAGGCCATACCGATACCGCCGTGTTCCATGAGAATTGCGTTCTGCTCCTCGCTGGAGAGCTGCTCAAAGGAGCCGCTGCGGCGCAGAGGATACCAGATGGCCCACGGCAGCGCCGGATCTGTCACCCGCCGTCGTGGGCGGTGTACGAGGGTCTCGTCGAGGTCCGATTCATAGCCCAGCGTATAGGTGCGGCCGAGCATCGTATACTCGGATTTGAGGGTGAGGTCGCTAAACGGGGGGCGATTCAGCAGGGCGCGCACGTCGCCAATAAAATCCTCGGGCGCTTCGCTGAAGGTCAGCAGACCCACGCCCCGGGGATCGTTGATATCCTGGTAGAGCACCGCGCCGATCCCTGCGCCTTCCAGGGCAGCGGCTAGCGAGGCGGGATCGGAACAGCCGCCAAAGGCCAGGAACTGCATGAAAAGCCGCCGGTCTGAGCGGATCACCTCACCCGCGGCGTTGCGCCCTTTTTCGCTAAGATCCAGGTCGTTGTCGGCGGCGGCGTTACGTTGGCGAAACGTGAGCTCGGTTGGTTTGGTCATAGTCGGTTTCCTACGGTTGGTAGCCGGCGCCGCGTGCCGGCGGGTCGTTGAGCGAGTCGGTGGTTGTATCTCTGCCCACGATCGGGCAGTTGTTTGTACTGTTGATGACTACACGAATATTATTCGCTACCCGGCAAACCCGCGCTGGTTGAGCCAGGCCGCGGCTTCCTTGGCGTGGTACGTGATGATGAGGTCCGCGCCCGCACGCTTCATGCCCAACAGCGTCTCCCAGATGGCGTCCTCCTTCAGCCACCCGTTGGCGATCGCCCCCTTGAGCATAGAATATTCGCCGCTTACGTTGTACGCCGCCAGGGGTACCTCGGGATAACGCTCGTGCACACGCCGGATCACATCCAGGTAGGCCAGCGCCGGCTTGACCATGAGAAAGTCCGCGCCCTCCTCCACATCCAGCGCCGCCTCACGCAATGCCTCCCGCACGTTGGCCGGATCCATCTGGTGCGTCTTGCGGTCGCCAAAGCGCGGCGCTCCTTGGGCTGCATCGCGGAATGGGCCGTAGAAGCTCGACGCGTACTTGACCGCGTAGGACATGATGGGCATGTGCGTAAAGCCTTCGCCATCCAGCCCCGCACGTATGGCAGCCACCATGCCGTCCATCATACCGCTGGGCGCCACGATATCGGCCCCAGCCCGGGCATGGGATAGCGCCACCTCCACCAAAATCTCGAGCGTGGCATCGTTGAGAACATAGCCCTCTTCCAGGTGCAGATGCGCGGTCTCGCGGTCGGAATGGTGGAGCAGCCCACAATGGCCATGGTCCGTGTACTCACAGAGACAGACATCCGTTACCACAATCAGCTCGGGCGCGGCGTCCTTGATGGCGCGGACCGCCTGCTGCACGATCCCGTCAGCGGCAAAGTTCTCCACGCCCACTGGATCCTTCTCAGCGGGTATGCCAAAGAGGAGAACCGAAGGGATTCCCAGCAACTGCACCGCACGCGCTTCAGCCGCCAGTTGGTCAACCGACAGCTGCTCGATCCCGGGCATGGAGGCTATGGGGTTGCGCACACCGCGGCCGTGGGTGACAAAGAGCGGATAGATGAAATCGTCGGGCGCCAGCGCGGTTTCTCGCACCATGGCGCGCAGCGCCGGCAGGCGCCGCAAGCGCCGGGGCCGCTGGCGTAGTTCGCGGGGCGCTGCCGTGTGCTCCCCCCCTGGCCGGGCCGCTTGCCGATCTTCACTGACTGCCAGCACCATCTTCCCTCCTCATATCGCGAAAATAGCCGGCCAGCTCTTCCACCAGGCCGGCGGTTGTGTGTTCACCCGCCACAATATGGACCGTCAGACCGCCTGCGGCCGCGGCTTTGGCCGTCGTTGGGCCGATGCAGGCGATGAGGGCGTGGCGAAGCACAGCCGCGCCCGCGGTGGCCAGAAACCCGTTGACACAGGACGGGCTGGTAAAGGTCACGGCATCGACGCCCTGTTCGAGCTCAGCCCGCATGGCCGGCGCCAAGGGCGCGGGCACGGTGCGATAGATGGCGATGTCGTCCACCACCGCCCCCCTTGCTTCGAGCTCCGCCACGATCTCCGGCGTGCCTTTCACAGCCCGCGGCAGCAAAATGCGCCGGCCATTCACCTCCGGCAACGTACGGCCCAGCTCCTCGCCTGTGTATACCTCCGGGACAAAGGCCGGTTCATGGCCACAGGCGCGCAGCGCACGCTCCGTCGCGCTTCCAACGACCGCCATTTGGGGCCGCACAGCCGGTTGGGGCTCTGTCTGGAGCCGCTCGAAGAAAAACCGTACCGCGTTGGCGCTGGTAAAGACGATCCAGCTGTAACTTGCTAGCTCACGGATAGCCGCGTTCAACGCAGGCGATTCTTGCAGCTGGAACAAAATCGCTGGCACCACAAGAGGCGTTGCCCCATGTGCCGCCAGCAGTTCCGCGAAATCATCCGCCTGGTCGGCCGCACGTGTCACCACGATGCGCTTGCCCAGCAATGCGTCAGACACGGGCCAGGATCTCCTCCGCACCTTGCCGCAGCGCCTGCGCGGCAAGCGTCTCCCCTAAGCCTTGCGGATCCGCGCCCTGGCCCGCGACGCGCACAACCTGCCGTCCATCGTGGGAGGCCACCAGGGCCCGCATCTCCAGCGCACCGGATCCGTTGCCGGCCGGTGTGGCAAAGGCAGCCACCGGCGCGGAACAGCCGGCATCCAACGCATGCAAGAACGCACGCTCGGCTGTCACCGCGGCGCGTACATTCGCGTCCTCGATCGCGGCCAGCAACGCCAGCGTGCGT
>JACFMY010000780.1 GCA_019455155.1 Caldilineaceae bacterium | reverse complement strand
GGAGATGGTATCGCTATCACCACTTGTTCTTGGAGCTGCTCCGCCATCGCCTCCAGCAGAGTCTCCCCGACAAGCTCCCAGTACTGCATGGCCGGGCCAGCGCCTGGTTTGAGGCACAGAACAGACTCGACGAAGCGATCCATCATGCGCTGGCCGCGCAGGACTATGAGCGCGCGGCCGTGCTGCTAGAGAAATATGTCAGCACGAGCACCTGGATCCGGCAGAACATGGACCAATTGCTCAATTGGTTTGCCGGCCTGCCCGCAGTCCTGTTCAGCACCCGGCCTCGCCTGGCATTGGGCTATGCCTGGCTGCTCTTTGAGATCTATGCCGACCGGTGGCTGGATATCGAGACATTGCTGCAGCAGGCAGAACACGCCCTGGCTACACCGGCGATCGCTTCCAGGCTACGGGAGCCAGAGACCCGGCGCTTAATGGCTGAGGTGGCGCTGTTACGCGCTAACCATGCCCGCTTCAGGGGCGATACCGCACAGGTAATCGAGCATTGCCGCCAGGCGCTGGCGCGCCTGCCCGAGGACGAGCGCTTTGTACGCAGCGGCGTGACTGCCCACCTGGCGGCCGCTCACGAAAGCCGCGGCGACCTCACCCAGGCCGCTGATCTCTACCGCGAAAGTATACGCATGTGCAAGGCTGCCAACAATGCCGATGGCCTGCTCTTTGCCGCGGCGCGGCTGATCACCATTGCGCCGGCCCGCGGGCTGCTGCACCAGGCCGAGAGCGTCTTTCACCAGGTACAAGCGTTGAGCCCGGCCCGGACGGGCCCCGATATGGGCATGGTGTATGTGGCGATTGGGGATGTCTACCGTGAACAGAATCAGGTAGAGATGGCGCAGCGCTGTCTCGCCAAGGGTATCGAGCTGTGCCGTGCGTTTCCAGCCTGGCGCGCTGGCGTGGCCGCCGGCAACCTCGCGCTAGCCCGTCTAGCTGCGGCACAGGACGATCATAGCGTCGCGCTGGATTGCCTTGCAGATGCGGAACAGGCCGTAGCGGCGAGTGGACCCCAGGAGATCGCCAGGCAAATCGAAGCCCTCCGTGCGCGCCTGCTCTTGGATCAGGGCCATATCTCATCCGCCATTGCCTGGGGGCGCGCCCATCAGAAAGATACCATGGCGGCGGCCGCTGGCGCCGGCACAACTGTACAATTGGCTGAGCGCCTCACCCTGATCCGCATCTTGCTGGCGCAGGCTGTGTTGGCCGCCAGGGGCGTGCGCACGGCTGCCCTCGTGCCCGACCCGTTGGCAACAGCTGCCCAGTTGCTGGCCGACAGCTACGGCGTGGCACGCGCGGGCGGGCACCAGGGAACGTTGATCGAGATCAAGCTGCTCCAGGCACAGATCGACCACGCGGCAGCGGAAATGGAACAGGCCCTGGCGGCGGTAGAGGAGGCGCTGATCCTGGCCGCGCCGGAAGGTTACGTGCAGATCTTTCTGGACGAAGAGGAGCCGGTGCGTGGCTTACTCACTATGCTGGCGATCCGAGCCACCGGAACC
>JACFMY010000159.1:9777-13465 GCA_019455155.1 Caldilineaceae bacterium | reverse complement strand
TACGATCAGATGCGGCGGTATGTGGCGTTGGTTTGGAAGATCGCGGTGCACTATGGAATAATGGCGGTGTTTGGCTGCAAGCCTCCTGAATGGATATTACAGGTAGACCTTGCCATCTTTGTGTGCGTTGTGCTCCTTTGCGGGCGAATGCGGGGGATGGAGCGATAGGCGCTTCATCTCAGGTTGGTGGAAATGAGGATATTGTAAATGAAACGTCTTATGTTGTTTGTTGCCCTGTTCGTTACTGTCGGTGCATTGGCGGCGTGCCGCCCAATTGTCCCATCCGGCGCTCTGAGCGAAGAGGCGGCGCTCACGCTGAACCTTGATGAAGGCGCAGTCGCGACTGTGACCGCCACATCTCTGCGTGTACGGGCGGCGCCCAGCGAGACCGCAGAGGTTGTAGCCGGGGTGCGTGAGGGAGAGCAATACCGGGTCATCGGGCGCAGCTCGGACGGCCAATGGGTACAGCTGGCCGTGGCGCGTGCGCAAAGTGGCACCGGCTGGGTTTCGGCCAACTTTGTGACAGTCGAAGGCGACATCACTGACACGGTGGTTACGGAAGTGCCAGCCGCCGAAGCAACCGCGGTTCAGGAAGAAGCCGCCACCGAAGCCGCTGGTGAGGAGGCGGGCGCCGAGCTCGTCGAGCTCACTGCGCCGGAGCCCGGCTTCGCGGTCGTCAACACGGAAGGCGTGCGCCTGCGTGTGCGCGCCGTGCCCAGCACAGACGCCGAGATCGTGGGCTATGTCTATCGGGGCGAGACATTCCCGGTGGAAGAAGTATCGGCTGACGGTACCTGGGTCAAGATTGGCGGCGACGCGGCCACAGAGAATCCCGACGGTGGCTGGGTGGCGGCCGAGTTTGTCATCATCGGTGAGTAGCTGCTGCTGCCGGAGCCAATCCAGATAAGAGGATAGGAGACGACGGGCTGGCTGCCCTTTTGCATGCCAGCCCGTTCGCTTTTGCCAGGCGTCTCGAATTATGTACGAGTTGCAGCCGGTTCAGCCTTCCAAATCCAAAGCAAAGCGACCGCGTACGCGCGGCAACCGCTTCTGGCGTGGAGTCGCCAGCGGCGCGCTGGCCTTTGTTGCCGCAGGCGCCCTGCTCATGGGCGCGCTGCTCATCGGCTATTCCGTGATTGCCCGGGACCTGCCCTCGCCGGCCGAGCTGCGCCAGCGAGTCAGCCACTTCCAGAGCACGCGCATCTATGACCGCGAAGGCAATTTGCTCAACGAGACCTTTGACCCCAACACGGGGCGCCGTATTGAGGTGCCGCTGGACAAGATGTCGAGGCACGTGATCGAGGCCACAGTAGCGACCGAGGACGCCAACTTCTACCGGCATCCCGGCGTCGATCCGGTGGCCCTCGCCCGCGCCGTCTACTATGCGTTCCAGGAACGCGATGTCGTGGTCGGTGGCTCCACCATCACCCAACAATTGGTCAAGAGCGTGCTGCTCACGCCGGAACGCACCTTCACGCGTAAGATAAAAGAAGCGATCCTGGCGACTGAAATTACCCGCCGCTACAGCAAAGACGACATCCTCCAGTTTTATTTGAACGAAGTCAACTACGGCAATCTGGCCTACGGCATCGATGCCGCGGCGGACACCTATTTCGGCAAGGACGCCGCCGATCTGTCCCTGGCTGAGGCTGCGCTGCTGACCGGATTGCCCCAGTTGCCAGCCTACTACGACCCCTATACCCACCCTGACCGGGCAAAGGAGCGACAAGGCGTGGTGTTAGGGCTTATGGTGGAAGCGGGCTACATCAGCGAGGCTGAAGCCGATCGCGCATGGCTGGAGCCACTGGCATACGAGCCGCTGCAATTCGACCTGAACGCGCCCCATTTTACCCTCTATGTACGCCAGCAGCTAGAGCAGCTCTTCGGTCCCGATGCACTCTACCAATCGGGCTACAGTGTCTATACAACCCTGGATCCCAGGCTCCAGGCTGAAGCGGAACGGATTGTCAAGGAACAGGTTGACGCCCTGGCCAGCCGCAACGTCTCGAACGGCGCGCTCGTCGCCATCCGCCCCCAGACGGGTGAGGTTGTGGCCCTGGTGGGCAGTGCCGACTTCAACGACGTGGAGATTGATGGCCAGGTCAATATGGCGCTCGCTCCCCGCCAGCCAGGCAGTTCCATCAAGCCATTTGTCTACCTGGCCACCTTTGACTTGCCGGACCGGCCCCGGGAGGAGCAGTGGACGCCTGGCACCATCGTTGCCGACATCACCACCGCGTTCCCCGACGGCGCCAATCCGCCCTATGTGCCCGTGAACTATGATGGCAAAGAGATGGGCCTGATCCCGGTGCGGTCAGCACTTGCCAACAGCCGCAACATTCCGGCGGTCAAGGCCCTGGAAACGGCCACGCTGCCCTATTTCCTGGAGCTCATGCAGCGTTTTGGCGTGACCACGCTGACGCGGCCCGATTTCGGTCTGAGCCTGTCGCTGGGCGCTGGCGAGATCCCCCTCATCGAGTTGACGGACGCGTTTGCCGCGCTGGCCAATGACGGCCTGCGCATCCCGCCGGTCACCATTCGCAAGATCGTCGACGCCAACGGCAATGTGGTGTGCGAGCAGGATACATCTCGTCCCTGCCAGTCTGGAGCCGAAGCCGGGCAACAGGTTGTCAGCCCGGTAGATGCCTTTCTCATCACCGATATTCTGAGCGATAACGACGCGCGCACGCCGGTCTTTGGCGCCAACTCGATGTTGCGCCTGGCCGGCCGGCCCGCGGCAGTAAAGACCGGCACCACCAACGATTTCCGCGACAACCTGACGGTGGGTTATACGCCACAATTGGTCACAGGGGTATGGGTAGGCAATGCGGATAACTCGCCCATGCAGAATATCTCGGGTGTGGCTGGCGCCGGCCCCATTTGGAACGAGTTCATGACCGTGGCCCATGCGGGCGAACCTGTCCAGACCTTTGTCCCGCCCACGGGCGTACGCCAATACACGGTCTGCGCCGACACCGGCACGCTCCCCAGTGACGCCTGTCCCGAGCAGCGCACACAGTGGTTTGCCGAGGATCGCCCGCCCTTGCCCAAAGAGAAGGATCTGTGGCGCAATATCAAGTTGGTGCGCGGCACGGAGGAACTAGCCAACGAGTTTACGCCGGCAGACCAGATCGAAGCGCGCGCGTTCAAGGTCTATCCGCTGGAGTATCGGGAGTGGGCGCTCCAGCATGGCATTGCCCAGCCGCCCATTGGCGCCCTGGTGGCGCCGCCGACGCCGGCCCCCGGCGAAGTGCAGGTGGGCATTTTCAGCCCAAGCGAGGGCATGGTCGTCGCGGGCCTCGTGCCCGTGGTTGGCAGCGCGCAGGTGCCCGGCTTTACCGCCTACGAGCTGCAGTATGGCATCAGCCACGAACCGGGCGCCTATAGTCCCCCCATTAGCGGGCCCTTTGGCGCACCAGTTCTGAACGGCCAGCTCGGCGCATGGGACACGCGTGGGTTGGGCAATGGACCGCACACGCTGCGGCTGATCGTGCGCGATAATCGTGGCGCGCAATATGAAAGCCGTGTCCGCGTCTTCGTCAACAACGAGGCGCCGACCGCCACCTGGACGCCGGAAGCGACCCCCACCTGGACGGCTGAGCCACCCACACCGACCTGGACACCCGAAGCGCCGACCGCCACCTGGACGCCGGAGATCGTCATCCCGACCGATACGCCGGCGCCAACG
>JACFMY010000159.1:0-9767 GCA_019455155.1 Caldilineaceae bacterium | reverse complement strand
TCGAGATTCCACCGGTGGAGACCTTGGTGCCACCGGTCGAGCCGCCACCGTTCGATGCGACTCCAACCTGGACCCCAGTACCAGAAGACAGCTAATGGTCTGTCAATCGTGATTCCGTAGGAACGACTTCAGGCGTTCTTCACCCGTCCACAGCGACTGAAGGTGATTCTGTAGCCATTCGGTAGTAACGAATTCATTCGGTCTCCACCTGTGCACAGCGACTGCAGTCGCCACTACCGAACGCAAGTTTGATGACTCTAGCCATTCGGTAGTAACGAATTTATTCGTTCTCCACCTGTCCACAGCGGCTGAAGTCGCCACTACCGAACGCAGGTTTGATGGTTGACAGAGCACTAGATTCTGGCGCGGTTGGCGGCCTGGGCGGGCCACTCCCGGGTCCCATTGGATCTCCCCACAACTGGTTTTGACCTCTAACTGAGCAACAATTGAACAATTCTTTACCTGGAGACTGAGCCGTGCAGCGGCGCATCCTATGAGCCATGCAGCTGATGTGACACCGCCAAGGGCAACGCCCAATCGGCGGCAGGGCACACGGCACATGACAACTCATTACTCTTCAGAGGAGGAAGCATGTCTGTATCGAATCAAGTCTCTACGATAATGGGCCGCCATGCCATCATCATCGGCGGCAGCATGGCGGGGCTGCTCACCGCACGCGTGCTGAGCGAACATTTCGCGCGGGTTACTATCCTGGAACGTGATCCGGTGGATGACGTGCCCGAGGCGCGCAAAGGGCAACCGCAGACCCGCCATCTCCATGCGCTATTGGCACGCGGCCTTGAGATTATGACGCGCTATTTTCCCGACCTGCCTGAAGCGTTGGCGGCAAACGGCGCCATCGTGGGCGATCTGGGCGACTTGGTGCGCTGGTATACCTTTGGCGGCTACCGTCTGCAGAGGAAGACAGGATTGGTGGGCGCGAGCATGAGCCGGCCGCTGCTGGAATGGCTGGTTCGCCAACGTGTCCTGGCGTTGCCCGCCGTGCGCCTGATCGACAACTGCCGCGTCGAAGGGCTCGTGTTCGACGCTAGCCAGCAGCGCGTAGCCGGTCTGCAAATCGAGCGCCGTGACCAGGAACAGGGCCTGGAGACCATGGAGGCCGACCTGGTCGTCGATGCCAGTGGTCGTGGCACGCTGGAAGCTGCAGGTTTTGGCCGGCCGCTCGAAAGCACGGTCAAGGTAGGGGTCGGTTACGCCACCCGGCTCTACCGGCGCAAGCCCAGCAATGTGGAAGAGACGGAATTTTTCATTGTCACAGGCGAACCACCGCACGACAAACGATCCGGACTGATCTTCCCAATTGAGGGTGACCGCTGGATCTGCACGCTGGCCGGTTTGGCCGGCGACCATCCCGCGCTCGACGAAGAGGGTTTTATGGCCTTTGCTCGTTCGCTCGCGGCGCCCGATATCTACAACCAGCTGGTCAAGCTAGAACCAGTATCCGATATCGTGGGCCACAAGCTGCCGTCGAGCTTGCGCCGCCACTACGAGAAGATGCGCACCTTTCCCAAGGGCTACCTGGTGTTGGGCGATGCCATCTGCAGCTTCAATCCCATCTATGGGCAGGGCATGACCTCGGCTGCCATGCAGGCAGAGGCGCTCGATACGCTGCTTCGGGAACGGCCCTCGACAGCAATGGACGGTCTGGCAAAAGAGTTCTTCCAGCGCGCGGCGCGCATCGTGGACATACCCTGGCAGCTCGCTGTGGGGGCAGATTTCCAATATCCGGAAACCGAAGGCAAAAAAGCGATGGGCACCGATCTCATAAATGCCTACGTGACCAAAGTACATCGGGCCACACAACATGACCCGGTCGTGTACCAGGAGTTCCTCAAGGTAATGAACCTGATACAGCCGCCGGCCAGTCTCTTCCACCCGCGCATTGTAGGCCGGGTGCTACGCCCCAGGCGAATCCCTGTGCTGCGTCCGGCGTTCGAACCGGTTGCAGGCGACTAGCCCTGCCCACACGCAGGCTTGAGATTGGTGGTAGCGACTGTGGTCGCGCTGGACAACTGAACAACGATTGAAGTCGTTACTGCGAGCTCGCGCTAGACCGTAGTAGCGACTTCGGTCGCATTGGACAGGCGAAGAACGAATAAATTCGTTACTACGAGCTCGCGCTAGACCGTAGTAGCGACTTCGGTCGCTCTGGACAGGCGAAGAACGAATAAATTCGTCACTACGGTATCGCCTTAGGCCGTAGTAGCGACTTCGGTCGCTCTGGACAGGCGAAGAACGAATAAATTCGTCACTACCGAATCACGATCGACAGACCATTAGGTACAGCTACGAAGTAGTCTTCGGCTGCTGGGCCGTGTGGATGGAAACCGCCCGATCAGAGACCATGACATAGTAGCCAAGCCAGATGAGGGTGATGCCAATGATCTCTGTGACATAGAGAACCTCTACGTACCCGATCCGCGTCATCGAGCCGCCGATTCCAGGCAGCAGCGCGCCGGCCGCAATCAGAACATTTCCGGCGACGCGACTCCCCATCCCCTTCTTGCGCCAATATTGCCAGGCAGACCACGCTGCGCCGCCCACCAGGAAAATCAGTGCATAGAGGTTGATGAACGGCGAGAAGAGCCGGACCCAACCCCACTCCATTACCCGGCCCGATAGCCGGTAGGTCTCCACAAGGGACATGTCGATGGGCGTGAGCAGGACGAACACGGCCGCCACCGTACCGTAGAGCACCAGCACAACCGCCAATATGGTTGCCACCCGGCGCGAGAAGAGCAGGTATACGGTGCCCTGCGCCAGGGGCGCGGCGCCGAAGAGAGCGCCGCTGATATACCACACCCGGAAGACGAGCTCATTCCAGCCAAAGATTGTGGTCAGGCTTTCTGTCAGCGTGCCCAGGCCGTACATGAACACGCCAATGCCCCACCAGAGCAGATAGGTGGCTGTACGCTTCTCCGCCCAGCGCCGGAAAAGAACAATCGCGAAGGCGGCCGAAACGATCGTGGTCAGGACGGGAATGTAGTGGATGAGATTTCGCACTGTGGTTCTCCCTTGTCACATTTTGCTGCGTGGAAACAGAGGAAGGCAGGGGCCTGCCGGCCCCTACCCGTAGCCACAGTGTGACACATGCGACGAAGAACCGTCAAAATCTTAGCGAATCTATGCAAAAGCAGGTGGACGCCACGACGTACACAATTAGCCGGCGAGACGCTCCTCAAGCCAGGTGACCAGCACGCCATCGGGCACATCAACCTGTTCGCCCGAAACCAGATCCTTGACCGCGACCACGCCGGACTCGACCTCACGTGGGCTGGCCAGGAGGACAAGGCGAATGCCGCGCTCCTCGGCATATTTGAACTGCTTGCCGTAGCGGTCCAGATCTGGATAGAGATCCACACGGAAACCCGCGCGGCGAAGCCGGTGCGCCAGGGCAAGGCTGGCGCCCGTCGTCGACGCGTCAAACTGTGTCACCAACAGCTGGGGCTGGCTTGAGAGCCGCGGGGGAAACATGTCACGCTCCTCCATGATGAGCAGGATCCGCTCCAGCCCGAGGCTAAAGCCACACGCGGGTATTGTCTGGCCGCTGAACATGCCTACCAGATCGTCGTAGCGCCCGCCGCCCCCGCCCGAGCCGCTCACACCCGGAAACTCGATCTCGAAGATCGGGCCTGTGTAATAGCTCAGACCGCGCGCAAGGTAGGGATCGATGCGGATATGGCTCGCGGCTGGACCGTGCTCGCTGAGGGCTACAACCTGCTTGAGCTCCTCGACGGCCCGGTATCCCTGTTCTGATCCCTCAAGCAGATCCGAGAGCCAGGCCAGGGTGGCGCCAATCTCCGCCGGCACCGCGTCCATCGTCGCTAGCAATGTTGCGGTCGCCGCGGCATCGATCCCGCGCTTGTCCAATTCCGCGCGCACACCGTCTATGCCGATCTTATCGAGCTTATCAATGGCGACGAGCGCGTCGCCTTCGAGCTCGTGTGGAATGCCTGAGACTTCCATGAGCCCGCGCAGGATGGCGCGATGGTTCATGCGAATGGCAAAACTTGCAGGGCCATCGAAGCCCAATTCCTGTAATACCTGGGCGCCAGCCGCGATAACTTCCGCCTCCACGGTGGGACTGGTTGACCCCACGATATCGACGTCGCACTGGAAAAACTCGCGGTAGCGCCCCCGGGTCGGGCGATCGGCCCGGTAGACCGGCTGGATCTGGTAGCGTTTGAAATAGCGAGGCAATTTGCCCCGGTATTCGGCCACGACGCGGGCCAATGGCACCGTAAGATCGTAGCGCATGCCCGCGTCTGCCACTGAGTCTTCGGTGGGCGCATCGGTCAGTGCCCGCGCCAACTTCTCGCCCCGTTTCAGGACGCGAAAAATGAGCTGATCGCCTTCGTCGCCATACTTACCCAACAAGGTCGTGAGCCGCTCCATGGTGGGCGTCTCCAGTGGCTCGAAGCCGTAGCTCTGATAGACGCGCTTGATGACGCCGATGACATAGTCACGACGCAGCACGTCCAACGGCAAAAAATCGCGCATTCCACTCAGTGGTTCGGTATTGATCTTAGCCATAAACAACTCTCGTTTCTGGCCAGCAGCGCGGCGGCACGAGCAGGCGTCTTCGCCGCCTCAGGCCAGCGCATCTGCTGGTTCGATATATTCCATGCCAAACGCCTCGGCCACGGCGGCGTGGTTTAGGCTCCCCTTGTAGGTATTGAGTCCATGTTGCAGCGCAGCACTGTTACGCACCGCGTCCAGCCCATCATTGGCCAACTGTAGCACATAGGGCAAGGTCTGGTTGACCAGGGCAAAGGTGCTGGTGCGGGGCACCGCGCCGGGCATATTGGCCACACAGTAATGAACCACGCCGTCCACCACATAAGTGGGGTTGCTGTGCGTCGTCGGCTTGGTTGTCTCGATACAGCCACCCTGGTCCACAGCCACATCCACAATGACTGCGCCCTCACGCATTTTGCTGATCATCGGCCGTGTGACCAGGTACGGCGCGCGGCCGCCGGGGATCAGCACCGCGCCGATGATCAGATCAGCGCCAAAGACAATCTCTTCGATATTCGGCTCGTTGCTCGTGCGCGTGCGCAGCTGGCCCCGGTAGATATCATCCAGGTAGGTGAGCCGGTCATGGTTGATGTCCAGCACCGTCACGTGTGCGCCCATGCCGATGGCCACCCGGGCTGCATTGGCGCCGACCGTGCCACCACCCAGGATCGCCACCGTAGCGGGTGCCACACCGGGCACACCGCCCATGAGAATGCCGCGGCCCCCTTGGGTCTTTTCCAGATAGAACGCCCCGACTTGGGTTGCCATCCGCCCCGCCACCTCACTCATGGGCTGCAGGAGGGGCAGACGTCCTCCAGCTGTCTGGACAGTTTCGTAGGCGATGGCGGTCACCTGTCGCTCCAGCAGCGTCAGGGTGAGCCGGCGGTCCGCGGCCAGGTGCAGGTAGGTGAAGAGCATCAGTCCGGCGCGCAGGTGCCGGTATTCTGGCTCAATCGGCTCTTTGACCTTGACCACCATCTGGGCGGCCCAGACATCTGCCGCGTCGGCCACGATTTCGCCGCCGGCGGCGCGATACTCGTCGTCAGTGATATAGCTGCCAAGACCCGCGCCACTCTCGACTAGAACCCGGTGGCCGCGTCGCACCAGCGCCCGCACCGCGCCCGGCGTCAGCCCCACACGATATTCGTTGTCTTTGATCTCCTTTGGCAGACCAATAATCATCTCTCCTACCCCCTTTGGTAGTTTGTTGTGACCGGCACAAGATACAACAAGTTCGCAGCGACAGCATGCAAATGCCGCCCCTGCCAGGACGACGTTATCCATGCGCCAGTGTATCAGCAGCGGCTTTGGTCTGACAAGATGTGAGCAGGCCCGACGGGCATCTTGCCAAAGCCTGCCTTTTAGATGGACAATGTCCCCATGTCACGACAATCCAAAGCCTCTAGCTCGCCCCTCTCAGCGCTGTCCCGCCGGGGTCGTATCACCGCTGCCCTTGGAAGCGGCTGGCAGCGTCTTGTCTGCGGCCTCGCCAACCTGCGTCGCCGCTTGCTATACCGGCGGCTGCCTGACTACGTGGTCTTCACAGTGGACAGTGAGCTTGCCGAGCGCGACCCCGATATACCGTGGCCGCTCAGCCTGCTCCCCCTGTATCACCGGCCTGTGACGCTGGAAGCGCTGTACCAGGCGCTCGGCCGCGTGGCCGCGGACCCTGACGTCAAGGGGGTTATCTTCTTGTTCAAAGGCGGCGCGCTGAGTCTGGCGCGCGCGCAAAGCCTGGCCACCCTGTTTGCGCGGTTCCGTAGCTGGTGCCAGGAGAGCCCGGGCCAACGCACCAAATCGATAGTCGTCTATATTGAGCAGAACAGCGCGCCCGTCTACGTGACCGCTTGCTCCGCCGACAAGGTGATCTGCGCGCCGTTGACGGAGTGGGACGTGATTGGGCTGCGTGTTGAGCCGCTCTTTCTGAAAGACACGCTGGCCCAGTTGGGCATCTCCTTCGAGGTGGTGCGCGTGGCGCCCTGGAAAACAGCTGCCGACAATCTGATCTTCAACGAAATGAGCGATGCGGCCCGCGAACAGTACAACTGGTTGCTGGACAGCCTCTACGGTGACATCGTGGAGGCCATCAGCCAGGGCCGCGGCCTGAGTGCAGAGCGTGTACGCGACCTCGTGGACAAAGCGCCGCTCACCGCGGCAGAGGCGTTGGACGCGAGGTTGGTCGATCAGGTGGCCTATGAGGACGAGCTGCCTTCCCTGCTGGGTACCGAAGCCAGGCCAGCCCGGCTCAAACGCTACGGACAGGCGCGTGCGTTGCTCTACCGGCAGCCACAGCCGCGCACACCCCAGGCGATCGGCGTCATCAATTTGCGCGGCACGATCATGCCGGGCAGGAGCCGTTCCTTGCCGGTTCCGCTGCCGCTCCTGGGCGAGGCTACCATCGGCAGCACCACCGCCCAGCAGTTAATCCGGCAGGCGCGCAAGGACAATGGCCTGGCCGGCGTCGTCGTCTATGTCGACTCACCTGGCGGTTCGGCGCTGGCCAGCGACTTGATCTGGCGTGAGCTCAAGCTGCTCGACCAGGAAAAGCCAGTCATTATCTATATGGGCGATGTGGCCGCCAGCGGCGGCTACTACATCGCGGCACCGGGACGCAGGATTGTGGCGCAGCGCGCGACGCTCACCGGCAGCATCGGCGTTATTGCCGCCAAGCTCAATGCCGGGGCTGCATACGCTAAGCTCCATGCACACCGGGACCAAGTCGAGCGGGGCGCGCACGCGGGCATTTACAGCGACACGACAACCTGGGATGGAGAGATACGCGCGCGGGTTGAAAGTACACTCTTTCACGTGTACGATGAGTTCAAGCAGCGCGTAGCGGCCGGCCGTGGTCTAGCCGTTGAGGCCGTCGAGGCAATCGCAGGCGGCCGCGTTTGGACGGGCGCCCAGGCGGTAGAACACCGGCTCGTGGATGCACTGGGCGACCTGCAGACCGCGGTCGATCTGGCCTGTACGGAGGCAGGCTTGCCGGCTGGCAGGCGCACAGCGGTGGTGAATGTTCGCCCTCCGGGCCGTACGTTGCTGGCGACACCGGTGAACGCCGCGCGCGCTGTCCTGGGCCTGGAACCAGCTCCACCTCTGCACGAATTGTCCCAGGTAGTACGCGATGGCCAGCTCATTCAGCAGCTGGTACGCGAGCAGGTCTGGCTGTTGGCCATCGGCCTCCCGCGCATTTAGGCAGGTGACAACCCACACGAAAGGAGACTTCTCATGGTAATGTCCGGACTCCTGGCGACGATGCTGGCCGTGCTATTGTCCACTGGCATCCTCCCGGCTCAGACCGGCGATCCGCCGCCGCCACCCTTCTGCGGTGAACTCGCGGCTGAGGATTGTGAGCTGCTGGCCACGTCGCAGGCGCGCATGCGCGGGCTGACCTCCATGTCATTCGCGGCCGACCTGGCGCTCGAAATCACTGGCATTCCGGAGCTACCTGACGAGGAAGCGAGCTTTGCCTTTTCCATGGATACCGTCGTGCATCAGGATCCGGTGCTGGGCCAGGAACTTGAGGCGCTGGCGAGCACCGTCACAGCGACCGGCGCAACGCCTGAGGAATTTGGGCCGTTGCTGATCGAGTTTCTACGCACGTTCCAGCTAGACCTGGACATGGTCCTCTATCTCCCGCCAGCGCTGGCAGCAGAGATTTCGGCGTCAGAGGACATTGACTTTCCCACCGAGATTCGCATTCCCATGCGCATCGTTGACGGTTTCATGTACGTCAACGCCGGCGCGATGGCGGAAACCATCCCCGAGATGCGCGCCGAGCTGGCCAGGGAAGGCATCACCGGGTGGGCAGGCTTTGACCTGGTACGGGCTTTGGAACTGAGCATGGACGGGGAGCTACAGGGTGAGGATCTGCAGCCCCTGGATACCCTGGCATTTCGTTTTACCATCAACAATTGGCTGAACGATGAGGCGACGCGCGCCTGGATCGAGCAGTTCATCATCGTGGAACGGCTGGAGGACGGGGAGCGCGACGGCGCAGCGCTGGCCGGTTTCCGCACCACACTCGACCTGCCGCGCATGGTCATGAATCCGCAATTCACACGCTACCTGCGCGATTTGGTCGATGTGGCGATTGAGGCCACTGGTGAGGAAGTGGACAGCCAGGAAGTTGGCGCGGTCGTGCTGGGGATGCAGATGCTGGCCACAATCCTTATGAATGATTTCCAGGCCGAGATGGTGCAATACATTGGGGTGGACGACGCCTTCCTGTATGACCATCGCTTCGACATAGAGCTGGGTCTCGGCGGCATCATCACCTTGCTCGCCCTGACCGGCGAAGAGCTGCCGCCGGAGCTGGTTGGCGCCGAGCCCCATTTCACGATGAACTTTGACACGCACTATGCTGATTTCGACAATGCGCCCGCTGTGGAGGCGCCCGAAGATGCCTATATCGCACCCCTCGAGCCCGGTGACGGCAACCTTGACGTGATCTCGCAGAGACCGGGCGCGCCGGCCATGGCCGCAGCGTAGGCAACGGCTTGCCCGGCTGGCGCCGCGCGAAGGATAGGAAAGCGATCAGACACGTTCTTGCGCCGGGTGGCAGCGTTCAACCTGACCCTGCCATCCGGCTATCTGTGTGGAGAGACAAGAAAAATGCTCGATGTGCAAGCGATTCGCCAGCAGTTTCCTGCACTGCGCGAACAGTACCATGGCCGGCCCGCCACCTTTTTCGACAACCCGGGCGGCACCCAGGTCCACGAATCCGTGATCCAGGCCATGACCAGCTACCTGACGCGCCGCAATTCCAATACCCATGGCGTCTTTGAGACGAGCCGCCGCACGGACGAGATCATCGACCAGGCGCGGCGGGCCGCTGGCGACCTCTTGGGCGCGGCGCCAGATGAGGTTGTCTTTGGCAACAACATGACGAGCCTGACCTTTGCGTTGAGCCATGCCCTCGCGCATGAGTTTGGTCCAGACGATGAGATCGTGGTGACGCGGCTGGACCACGATGCCAACGTATGGCCCTGGGTGATGATGGCTGAAGATACGGGCGCACAGGTGCGCTGGGTCGATATCGACATGGAAAGCTGCACGCTGGACATGGAGCATTTCCAATCGCTCATCGGCCCCAAGACCCGGCTGGTAGCCGTTGGTTATGCCAGCAACGCGGTTGGCACGATCAACGATGTCAAGACGGTGATCGGTTGGGCCAAAGCGGCGGGCGCCTACACCTTCGTCGATGCTGTCCAATTCGCGCCCCACGG
>JACFMY010000779.1 GCA_019455155.1 Caldilineaceae bacterium | reverse complement strand
AACAAAGTCATAATCCGCAGACTGGCTGGCTGCCGTTCCTGGAGGATGCGCACCAGGTAGTTAAGGGTGTTACCACTATCAATAATATCCTCCACCAGCACCACGTTGCGCCCCTCGATCGACTGGTTCAGATCTTTGAGAATGCGGACCACACCACTGGTTGAGGTGCCAGCTCCATAGCTGCTGGTGGCCATGAAATCGATCTCGTGGGGGATATGAATGGCCCGGATCAAGTCCGCCATAAAGATGATGCTACCTTTGAGCACCGAGACCAACAAGAGGTCCTTGCCTGTATACTCGCGGCAGATCAGCTCGCCAAGCTCCCGTACGCGCTGCTGGATAGCTGCCTCACCCACCAGCACTTCGGATATGTCATCGCTCAGATTTTGTTTTTCAAAGACAGATCTGTGATTCTTGGCGCCCATACTAGACCCCTCGCTAGAGAATATTGAATTGCCAGTCCGTGTCGGGTGAATGAAATACAATCTATGTAACGGCGAGGCTGCGGTGAGGGTTCAGGGAACCTCCTGCTGCCTGCCGGCAACCATGGCGACAGCGCGGTGCAGAATCAAGGTGCTGTGGAGCGCACTGAGTGGATAGTGTAGGTCTCATCGCCGATGGTCAACGTGAACCCACCAGGTGCAGCTGCGCGCGCTGCGTCCACTGCCGTATCATCTTCCACCGCCGGGTGGTTACCTTCAGTCGCCGCATCAGCGTCCGGCTCATCTTCTCCAGCATTCGCACTGCCCAGCGGCGCCGGGGTTGTTTCCACTTCCGGAACATCATCTAATGGCCCGGAGGCCCGTACCAACTCGCCAAAGACCCAGACAACACCCTGGTCGCTCTCTACCTGCCACCAATCGCCGCCGGGCGTGCGACCAACAATCGGCAGCGCGGCGCCGGCCGGTACCTGTCCCATCAGTGCATGGTCAACGCTGGGACCTGCACGCAGGTTGAGCAGTTGGGTCTGTACGAAAGCTGTTGGTGAGTCCGGCGCTTCTACTGGTGCCGGCAGCGCGGCCGTGCCCCCACCGGCCTTGAACTGGCTGCTCCAGCCGGCCGTTAGGCCCAGATAGAGATCACCGTAGGCCTGGCTGGGTTCAATGTAGGTCCCTTCAGGCCACTCATTGAAGCTGGTAATCACGATCCAATTGGGGTGGCTGGTGATTGCCGCTTGCCAGGAGCGCGCGTAGTAGGCGCCGCCTTCCCGGTCCGTGGCAAAGCCATAGCCAGGTCTGATCTTCACATCGTTATAGCCCGGCATCACTGTGGCGACCCACAGCTTACCCGCGCCGGTGGCGTGGCGGGCTGCTTCGACCAGCCCTGCAAACTTCTGCTGCGTCGCCTGTAAATCGGCCGGCGGATTCCATGTATTGCTGTAGAGATAGTGACCGTCGAACACGGCGAGCAAGCTTGTGTCGACCCCTTCGCTCACCCACAGGGAGTTGTATGCCGGATCGACCTGCCCTCGAATCGCGCTCCATGTACCCACGCCATACAGCGCGGGCCGCCAG
>JACFMY010000158.1 GCA_019455155.1 Caldilineaceae bacterium | reverse complement strand
GCATCGATGATGCCATCGGCGCGCACCTGCGCGTAGTCACGCAGACGACGCAGCAGGCGCAACGCCACGCGCGGCGTGCCGCGCGCGCGGCGCGCAATGGCGACGGCTCCCTCGGGTTCGATGGGCGTTTCCAGCAGCGCGGCCGCACGCAGTACGATTTCCTGAACAGCCGCCTGCGCATAGAAGTCGAACCGCTCCACCACGCCAAACCTGGCGCGCAGCGGTGAGGTCATCAGGGCCAGCCGGGTGGTGGCTCCCACGACCGTAAATTTGGGCAGACTCAACTGAATATTGCGAGCGCCGGGGCCGCTGCCCACAATGATATTTAGAGCAAAGTCCTCCATCGCGGGGTAGAGGATCTCCTCCACGGCGCGGCCCAGCCGGTGGATCTCGTCGATAAAGAGCACATCCCCTTTGCGGAGATTTGTCAGGATCGCGGCCAGGTCGCCGGCTTTCTCCACGGCAGGCCCTGCGGTGACTTTCAGGTTGGCGCCCATCTCATGGGCGAGGATATGGGAGAGCGTCGTCTTGCCCAGGCCGGGAGGTCCGTAGAGCAGCACGTGGTCCAGGGCGTCGCCGCGCTGCCGAGCGGCTTCCACCAGAATCTGCATCTTATCGCGCAGCCGTTCTTGCCCAATCATTTCACGCAGCGAACGCGGACGCAGGGCATGGTCAAGCTGCTGGTCGCCCGCCTGCGGCACACCGCTGATGGTACGCGAGGGTGGAATGCGTCGTTCGCCCGGCGTCCGGCCGGTTATGCTGCGTTCATCACTCATGGGTAGGCAAGGAATGGTTCATTTGTTCTAGATTGCGACCATTATACCAGAGGTAGCCAACAATACGAAGCACGATGTCCCAAGAAATATATGGGCAGATGTCCCTTGACCTTTGATCCAAAACCTGCTATAAACGTTTCACCAAAATTGTGGTTCCCTAATTCCCAAAAAATCGTGTAGGTTTATAGAATTTTTTCAGAAAATATGTCGGTGATAGCAGGCGCGGCATCCGCTTCCTGGATCGCCGCCAGACCTGCGGAGGAGAACAAATGTCGACAAGTGCAACGACCGAGTTTGTCGAAAACGAACGCCAGAAATTGCTTGCGGAACAGGGTCAAGTGAATGAAGAGCTTACGCATCTACGAGAACTGATGCAGGCCGAAGTGGACGTGGAGCCCGATGAGGGCGACTCGGAGATCTTTGAACGCGAAAAGAATGCCGCACTGATTGCTGTCTTGGAGCGCCGGTTGCAGGATATTGAGTCCGCGCTCAAATCCATCGACAAGGGCGAATACGGCATCTGCACCCGCTGCGGCAATCCCATTGAGGTCGAACGCCTGGAGGTCAAGCCGGACGCGACGATGTGCCTGCGCTGCCAGCAGGAAGTGGAACGACTCAGCCGCCGCAACCGGCCCCAACGCCAGATCGACTGGTAGGGGTGGTCTGTGCTAGAGAACGTTTTTGTTTCGCGGCACCCGCTGGCCCAACACAAGCTGACACTGTTACGCCGGAAAGAAACTGAGCCCAAGAAGTTTCGTGAGCTCATCAGCGAGCTTTCCATGATGCTGGTCTATGAGGCCACGCAGGACCTGCGTACGGAGCCGCAGTCTGTTACGACGCCTTTGACCACCACGACCGGCACGGTCATGGCGGAAAAGGTCGGCCTGGTGCCGATCCTCCGCGCTGGCCTCGGTATGGTGGAAGGCGCGTGGAAACTGCTCCCCCAATCCGAGGTGTGGCACCTGGGGCTGTACCGGGACGAACGTACGCTCAAACCGGTCTCCTATTACAACAAGCTGCCCGTGGCGCCCACCGTCGAGCTCTGTCTGGTGCTGGATCCCATGCTCGCCACCGGTGGCTCTGCCATCGCCGCGGTGGACGTGCTGAAAGAGTGGGGCGTTACCCGGATCAAGTTTGTCGGGCTGTTGGCTGCGCCGGAAGGGATCCGGGCGCTACACACTGAACATCCTGATGTGACCGTGCATGTGGCCACGGTGGACGAACGGCTCACGGGGCCAGACGACATCTTTCCCCCAGGCTATATTTGGCCCGGTCTGGGCGATGCGGGCGACCGCCAGTTTGGCACAGGCTGAGATACAAAGCATGGAGAATTGGCGATGGAACCCGCTTACGGGACGTATTCACGCGCCGCCCACTTGAGCGTTTTCCCATCGCCTTTTTTCGTACTCTGGTCTCTATACCGCAGCCCCTACGCCCTAATCTGGGTGCTATTGCCGTCTGCGCGGGCTGAGGTGGGCCTGACCATCAGCATGGTAGCTGGAGCGCACGAGTGGACCGCTCTCCACCCATTGGAAGCCACGAGCTTCGCCTTCCTGGCGTAGACGGTCGAATTCCTCTGGCGTATAGTACCGTTCGATGGGTAGGTGGAAGCGACTGGGCTGCAGATACTGGCCAATCGTCATGATGTCAACATCGTGGGCGCGCAGGTCGTCCATAACCTGCAGAATCTCATCCCACCGTTCGCCCAACCCCACCATAATACCCGATTTGGTCAATGCCTCCGGGTCCATCTTCCTGGCGCGCTGCAAGAGCTCCAGGCTGCGCTTGTATTTCGCTTGGGGACGCACCGTCCTATAGAGGCGCGGCACCGTCTCTGTATTGTGGTTCAGGATCTCCGGTTTGGCATCCATGACCACCTGCAGCGCCGCCCAATCGCCTTTGAAATCGGGTATCAATACCTCCACCGTACACGCCGGCACCAGCTGGTGGATCCAGTGCAGGCTTTCAGCAAAGACCCAGGCGCCGCCGTCGGGCTGCTCGTCGCGATTTACGCTGGTGAGCACCGCATGGCTCAGCCCCATGGCCCTGATCGACTCCGCCACGCGCCGCGGCTCATCGGGGTCCAGCGCGCCCGGCCGGCCCGTGTTGATCTTGCAGAAACCGCAGGAGCGCGTGCACGTGTCGCCCATCAGCAGGAACGTCGCCGTGCCCCGCCCCCAACATTCCCCTATATTGGGACACATGGCTTCCTCGCAGACCGTGTGCAGCCGCTGGCCACGGAACAGGTTGACCAGCTCACGGTACTTGGGGCTGTCAGCCGCCCGCACGCGTAGCCATTCTGGGCGCCGGCCGCGGGTGAGGTTGCCACCGCGCACACTGTCTACAGGAGGGGCCGGCTCCAGGGATATGGTACCGAACTGGTTGCGAGTTGTGCTTGTCTTCTCTATCGTCATGCTCAACGTTTCTCGATTCTGCATCTCTCTCGTGTGGCCGTGGCGTGCGCCCCGGCAGTCCGGCCCTTGGGAAAGTCGATCCAGGCGCCGGCGCTGTCATCTATTCTACCGGTAGTGCACAGACTGCTCTGTAGGCTTGCGTGTCATGTGGAGGTCGTGGCGTGCTCCAGGTTGCCAGGTATGCGATTGGCCAGGATCGTGGCCGTGGCCATGCCAATGTAGAGCCACAAAAGCACCGTCATGTGCGGATAGGTCATGTTGAACCAATAATGATCAAAGATCCCGCTCACCAGCGCACCCAGCACCGCGCCGGCATAGCCCAGCAGAATGGCTTCCAGGCGCGTACTGAGCCCGCGGCGCCACGACCGGAAAACTATGATGAAAAACCCAATTGAAATGGCAATGAAAATGGTGAGGCCGGCGATACCCATGTTCTCTGCCATGATGAGGTAGAGCATGCTGACGCCCAGATAAATGTCCAGATCCGGCGTGCCCGTGAAGCCCACGCCAAAGAGCGGGTAGCGCTCAATGAGGATGAGCGCATCCTTGTATTCACCAAACCGCATTTGGGTGGCAAGGTCCTCGCCGGCAAAACCGGCCGCCAGCCGCGCGACGTAATCCTGTGTCGCCGGCAGCAGGAGCAGCAACAGCCCGGCCACCAGCGCCAATGGAAGCAGCCGCCGGTATTTGAGCAGCGCCAGCAGACCCGCAGCCGCGGCCAGACCCAGCAACGTCGAGCGGCTGTACGTGAGATAGAGCGCGATGGCCGCGGTCGCCAGCATAACGAAGGTCAGCCAGCGAGGAAAAAGCGGTCTGGCCGCAACCAGCTGCGGCAGCTGCAATGCCGCGACCAGAATCATCATCCCGCCCAACACATTTGGATCAACGGCAGTGCCTATGGCGCGCAGGGTGCCGTTGGGATCATCCTCGATAAAGCGCAGCGCACCAAAGCCCCCGGGATAGTCGAAACGGGCCAGCCGGTCGAGAATGGCCACCGTGACTTCCTGGGGAAGGATGTAAAAGACCACCGCGATCGCGGCCGCACCCCAACCGGCCAGCATGATCCAACGGGTTACCCACACGATCTCATCCGTATTGCGTACCGTGTTGATGGTCACGAAAAAGAGGCTGATGCCAATCAGGATCTCCAAGAAGCGGCGCAGCAGAAAGCTGTTGGCCGGACTGTGCGTTAAGCCCAGCGCAAAGCTAAAGACGGCGACCAGCATGAATAGCCCTACCAGCAGCCCGAGAGGCGATGCGATAAACTCTCGCTCCTGGCCGATGACCAGTTTGAAGATCCAGACAAAGAAGAGCGCACCGAGCGCTACGTCCAGGAAGGTGGGCTTGAAACCGATGGAAAAGGGCAAGCTGGCAAAAGGCAGCAGAAAGACCACGCCGCAGAGCGCCACGAAGCCCCAGTGCGTGTCGTTCAGGATCATGATCCCCGCGATGACTGCCGCCGCGGCTGCCAGCGCGAGCAGGGGTCCGGCAATGCCGATAAACAGGGCGACCCCAACGGTCCCTGCCAATAACAGCGCGGCCAACACCAACGCCCGCACCCATGGGTTTGGCGAAAAGACCAGATTCTGAACGGCCTGATACGTTGTCTGTGGCAAGAGGCAGCTTCCTCAGCTTCCAGCACCGATGTGACCAGCAATCTCTCTTCCGGCTATTGTAACTGCTGCGTTCAAGGGGGCCAAAGCCAGCGATGTGGCGGCAGCCTCGCTGCCAGGAAAACCCGGCGGTGGTGCCTGGCACGAAGGAGAGGATTGCCAGCGGACGATGCTGGGCCAATGGGATGCTCAAGTGAAGCAGCAGCCTGCCAGCTGTGGGGTAGTGTCGCCGGGCTGATGTGCGCCGGGTGGGGTGCGGGTTTCTGAGTACCGTGCTTAGCCCGGCAAGCTACTCAGCATTTCGGCGGCAGGTGTGTAGTCGGGGTTCAAGGCCAGCGCACGCGCAAAGGCCGCCTGGGCGCCGTCGCCGTCGCCGGCAGCTGCCAATGCCCGGCCGCGCCAGTAGTAGATCTCTTCGATACTCTCTGTCTTCTCAAGCACCTCGTCGGTCAGCGCCACCACGTCGTCGATGCGGCCCACCGCCAGGTAGCTCTCAAATGGCCCAAATTGGTACCAATGCATGCGCCAGGGCAGACCCAGCGTCCGCGCCTGGTCAAAGGCGGCCGCTGCATCGCCATAGTGGCCCAGCGCGTTGAGGCTGCTCCCCAGGTTGAACCAGGCAAACGCATCATCGGGCGCCGCGGCCAACTCGCTCTCCGCCTGGCTTCTCGCCGCCTGCCACATAGTGGCCGGATCGCCGTAGGTGGCTGTCAGGATGGCATTGACCAGTTCGCTTTGTGCCGGCGGATAGACCAGAATCAGCGTGCGATTGAAGACTTTCCACCAGGGCGCCAGCTGCGTATCCGCCAGCCGGATACCGGCGTACACGTTTGGGTCAATCAGCCCCCGTGCATCATAGGAATCGTAGAAGTTCCACTCTTGCCGGCTTTCGTCGTAGCCGACCACCAGCCGGTAGTGACCCAAACCGTTGCCTGGCTCGGCCTCGTGCCAGGTTTCCAGGATGGCAGGTATCCCGTTGCTCAGGAGTGTCCGCAACAGCTCCCGATTGCCGTTCACGAGCAACGTAGCGGCGTAACCCTGGCTTTGGGCATACGAGACAAGTTCATGGGGACTTACATTCTTATCATCAGGATCAGGCCGCAGCACCGCGCGGATGTCCGCCTGGTTCAGGCCGCTGCCATAGTAGCTCAGGTACATAGCCAATGTAGCTGGACCACAATTGTTCCAGGTCTGCCATTCATGGCGTAGGCCGCCCAGAGCCACCGCGCTCTGTGCTGGAAGAAAGGCAGGCGCTGAAGTAGCGGTCGGTGCCGGGGGTGAAGTGGGTGTCCCAGTCGGTGTCGTAGTAGGCGCCGCGGTAGACGTCGCGGTAGACGTCGCGACTGGTGTGGTCGTTGGCGTCGCAGGCGGCAGCGTGGCGGTCTCGGTCGCCAGTGCACCAGCAAGCGTCCCTTGCTCCGCGGCAATTACGCTTCCCGGACCTTGAACAGGCGCGGTGGGCTCCGGCGCCTGCCGGCCCGCCGCAGCAACCTGCACGCCGCCCGGCTGGCGCAGGCCCAAGACAATCACCAGCACAGCTGCAGCAGATATGATGGAAAAAGCGTAGGCAATTGGTCCCCGGCGTATCATCGCGGTTGCCCCTAGCCGTACCTCCTCAACTTGCAGGGCGCCGATCCTTGATGCATCGCTGGGTTCTTTTTGTGAACCCATGAAAGCCCTGCGTTCTGGCCGCTCAAATGTAGACCCTGCCAGGTATTCAAGAGCCGCCAGTCTCAGGCATTTCCCTCACTTGGCGGCCGGCGCCAGCTCGAGCAAGGGCACACCCTCCGCCGCAGGGTCATATAGACCTGTAATCAAACGATAGGTGCCAGCCGGAAGTTCCTCTGGCAAGGGCACCGCGTAGACCGCGGGCACGCCCGTACCCTCGTTAGCCAGCACCAGGGGCCGGTCATCCTGCGCCACCAGCTGGCCTGCGCTGTCCAGGATCTGGACAAAGACCTTCTCGCTGCCCGCCAGCCGCTTTGGGTCACCGCGCCATTCGAGAAAAACAACCAACATCCCCTGGGGAACGAGCTGGCTGGGCGCTACCTGGGCGGCATGTAGCTCGACGCCATTGACAAAGCGCGCGGCCGGCGCCACCTCCACGCCTGCAGGCCGGGCATACACCTGTACCGGCCATACCCCCACCTCGCGCGTTGCCGCCAACACATACGCTCCGGACAGCGCCTCCGCAGCAATGCCGCCGTCGTCCCAGTTGGGCGCCGGCTGGAGAGGAAGCAGCACGCGTGTCACACCAGCACCAACCAGATCATCGACAGCGCGCCGCGCTTCTCCAACCGCGTGGGCGGCCGGCGGCAGCACGATGTGTGCCACGGGTCTCCGATAATAATACCAGATCGTGGGATCGGGGAAATTCTGCGCAATGCGCACCTGGTCGCCCGGCAGGCCCGCGCTCAACCTGGTAACCGTCTCCGCCAGCTCCCGCCAGCCGCGCGTCTTGCTATAGCTTGGGTTCGTGTAATATCCATTGAGAGATAGTAGTGAACCCGCAAGAATAATTGTTAACAACAGCGTTGCCGCCCCCCTGACCGCGAGCCCGGCAGGCCGGCCTACCCGCCATTGGGCAAAGGCTGCAGCCAGAAGCAGGAAGAAGGGCGGCGCACTGGCCACCAGGTAGCGCTCGTTGAAAATAGGGCGGCTCTGTGCGCTGTACCAGATGGCAAGCACCGGTGCAGCTAGGTAGAGTACAAGCAATCCGAGGGTGCGCCGGTCCCTTGGCGACCCCATGCCCAGTCGCAGGCAGCCCAGGAGCAGCAGCCCCCCTGCCACACCCGCCCATAGCAGACGCTGGGTTGCCGGCACGCTTTCCCCCACTGCAAAGACGCTCAACGACCGCACGGCCCTGGCCGCGAAAGCCGGCGAATCCCCATTGCCTTCATACCCCGTCATAATGGAGGCCACGCGCAGCAGCCAGGGGAGATAGAGCACCCCGACCAGCAGCTGCCACAGCACCCACATACTTAGATTGGCCCGCGTGCGCGGCACGAATAGGGCGCGGCTGAACACAAAGAGATTCAGCGCTACAAGCACAAACGCCCCGTAATAGTGGGTATGGAGCGCCAGCCAGGCCGTGACAACATAGGCCAGACCCCATGTGGCGCGTTGTCGCTGCAACGCTTCCACGGCAAAGAGCACGGCCGCGAGGCTCAGCGCCAGGCTCATGCTGTACATGCGCGCGTCCTGGCTGTGCCAGATGACATAGGGATTGATGGCCATCAACGCGCCGGCCAGGAGCCCCGCGTGTCGCGGGAATTCCAGGCGACGAGCCAGCCGGTACAGCAAGGCGACGGCCAGGAGACTGAACCAGGCGCTAGGAAAGCGCAGGGCAAATTCGTTGTCACCCGCGACGGCCAGCCATGACTTTTGAACATAGTAGCTCGCCACGGGATGGGGCTCCCTGAGCTCGATAGAGGCGTCGATTATCTCCGCGTAGGGACGCAGGCTAAAGAAATAGCCAAAGGCTTCATCGCCGCGCAGCTCCTGCTCGCCCAGCCCATAGACACGCGCCAGAAAGCCCAGCAGGAGGAGAAGAAGCAGCGCGACCCGCGTACCTGTCGCGCCGGAAAATCGTGATGATGCCCTCGGGTCGACGCGCCCGTCCGGTAACCGATCAATCCCCATGCCGCGCCCGCCTTCGTAGCAGCGTCACCACGCCGGCACCCAACAGGCCCACCAGGGTCAGCCCGCTGATCCAGAGGCCAACCTGCACGCTAGCCGGCCAATACAGCAGTTCAAAGGACACCTTTCCCGCGGGAACCGGCACACCGATCTGGGTGAGGTTAGCCCGCACCGGCGCCAGCAGCGGCAACCCCAGCGCTTGGGTCCCACCCTCTGCGCACCTCGGCAGATCGGCCGGGCACTGGATGTTGCGCACACGCCAGCCTGGCATCCAATTCTCGGCAAGCAGTAACAGCGCTGGTGCCGGGCTCGTGACCGTCACCCGCAAATGGCCCGGCGCCAGCTGCGCCAGCCTGATTTCGGCTACAAGCCCGGGCTCGGTCACGGCTGGGACGGCGGAGGGGAGCAACGCGTTTTCGGGCAGAAGTGCCGTCGTCTCCAGGTCAAACTGGTGGCCGGCCAGCAGCTCGACTGCCTCGTCATCGCTGACCGCGCGGACATTGGCTACGATCCACGCGCGGGGATTGCGCTCGGCCAGGCGATGAAGATAGGTGGTGTCTTTGCTTTGGGGAAACTCCGCCAGCAAGGTGCTGGCTTCAAAGAGCTCACGCCGCCAGGTGAGCACATGGTCGACCCCCATGAGCCGCCACATGCGGTCCAGCGGAAACTCGTCGAAGAGGCGGGCATAGCGGCTCAAACGCAGCGGACTGGCGCCCCATACATCTTCGACGCCGGCGCGCATGCTGTAATCCTCGTAGACGCGAAATTCATTGTAGACGCGTCCTGGCAATCCCGCGTTCCCGCCTCCAGTAGCGGCTACGGCGCTTTGCAGCGCCTCTACCTCGGGCGGGAGGATCGCCTTCCGCGCCGGGTCAAAGCGGTCACTGTTGGTGCCCGCATTGGCCCAGAGCAGATTGGCGAAGGCCAGTACGGCCAGCAACAAGGTGCGGCGACGGCTCCAGCCAGGCAGCCGCAACATGACGGCAAAGGCAGCCGCCAAACTGACCGTGACCGTTGCCAGTCCCAGGTAATGCCACTGCCCCACAGCTGTACGGTTTGGCAGCTGCCACAGCAGGCCAAAGAGATAGACCGCGGCGACGACCAGCCCACCGTAAACAGTAGCCATCCACGCACGTTGCCGTGGCGAGATGCGCGTGATAAGCGCTGTCCCATGGCCGGCCAGCATGCTGGCGCCAAAGGCTACCAGGTACGCGGTACGCTCCTGGCCCCGAAAGAGCTGCCAGCCCGGCGCCAGGCGATAAAACAGCGGATAGAGAAAGCCATTGTCTCCGTACGACAGCAGCAGCGCAGCCAGCGCCAATGCTGCAAAGAAGATGATCGATCCTCGCCGGGAGATTAGGGCGGGCATCTGGCGTCCTTCGGCTGGCTTCCGGCCATCGTCGTATGGCACCCACCACTCCCCCCAACTTAACCATGCCAACCCCAGTCCAACGGCACCCACATAGAGCGGTGAGTAGGTTGTCAACACGCCGGGTATCAGTGCCTGCCACGTGTCCTGCAGGGGAAAACCGCCGCTGACATACGCGTAGTCCACGTTGGCCCGGACACTCAGGCCAGCATATTCCACGCTGGCAAGCAATTGGGCCGCGCTGAGCCCTACCGCGATGGCAAACGCCAGCGCCAGGCCTATCCCCAGGTGTAGCCCGGCGTAGCGAACGCCAGGGCGGCCGCGCCACCGGCTCACAATCAGGGTTACGGTCCAGGCAACAACTGTGTAGGCCAGGAAGAGAAACGTCTGCGCATGGCCCGCCAGGAAGGCCACGGCGCTTGCCAGGCCGGCGACAATCCACCAGCGCCACCTGCCCGGCTCCTCGACGCCACGCAACAGGGCCAGCAGAATCAAGGGCAGCCAGATCGCGGTGCGCAGCACAGCGAGTTGCACGGGGGGGTAGCCCGTTAGATAGCCCGAGAAGGCAAAGGTAATGCCGGCGAGCACCCCAGCCGTTCGCCGGCCCGTGAGCCTGCTCGCCAACAGGTAGGTGAAATATCCCGCCAACGCGACGTGGCCGATTGCCTCGAGCTCTAGCCAATACAGGCGTGCACCAGCATCGCGCCAGGGCAACGTCAGTGCCAGGAAGAGGCTACTGACCGGGTAAAAGACAGCTGCCTGTACATCCGCCAGAAAGGGATGGCCGCCGTACGTATACGGATTCCAGAGGGGCAAATGACCTGACAGCAGTTCTGATTGAAAGAAGATCGAGAATGGCAGGAAATGATGCGTAAAGTCACCGTCGGGAAACGTGCGCAGGCCGAGAATGATCGGGGCATAGAAGATCGCTCCTAGCGCCATGAAGAGCAGCAAGCCGAACCAGGCCGGCCGCCTTTCTAGGTCTAGCCAGCGATAGAAATCGAGCGTGCGGCTCTTCAGCCCGACTCGTTCTTTTCGCTCTCCCTGCCACGTGTCCACTATGACACCGTTTCCCTGCTTGCTCCTTGCGGACCTACCGGCCTTTCACAACCCGTACCGAGCCCAATGAGACAAAATCGGGCCCATCGACTGTCACCAACCGTGCACCACCGGCGTCGGGGTTGTAGAGGCCGGCTATGAGTAGATAATCACCTTCCGGCGTATTCTCAGGGACCAGCAAGCCAGCCCGCTCGATAAGCATCTCGTGAGCAGGCAGAGAGCCGAAGCTCGTGTAGTTGTCTTCCGGGCCCGTGTCCAGCTGCGCCAGCGGAATATTCTGCCCGCTCAGTAGTTGAACAAACCAGCGCAGATTCTGGTCCGTTTCTGCCTCCAGCCGGTATCTGATCTCGATTGGGATCGGTTTTCCGGCCGGGGCAATGGACGGGGCGCGTACAGAGGCGATGGTAACCTGTTCGGCCAGCCTCCCCAGCAGTGCCGTATCGATGGGACGTTCTTCGACTCCGGACAGGCGTACAGGTGTAGCGTACTGCACGAGGCGATAGGTGTCATACCAAAGATCGATGGCCTTATAGGCATTGGCAGCCAGCCACCGCTCCAGCGTGTTATCCGGGTCATTGGGCTGTACACCGCTCGTGGCAAACCAGATACGGTCGTAGGTCTGCAACACCTGTTGCATGACCTGTTGGGCCTCGGGGTGATTGAGGCTGTCGAGCGCGTATCCGTAGGTAGGCAACGCCACGTCGCACTCGCCTGGCATCCAGTTAAACGGGATCTGATAGTCAGTGGGCGCCACGTTGACAAAGCTGCCCGTAGTGGTAGCGCTCCGGCAGATATCCCGAACGATGCCACGATAGCCGACGCCCTCCTTGCCATAATGCGGGTCCTGGCCCACCTCGCCTGACCACGCTGCCATCACCAGGATCGGCACAGCCAGGACCATGGCCATGGTCGGTATGCTGATGGAGGCATGTTCCGGCTGTTCCGCCGTACGCCACCACAGCCAAAGGGCGCCGGCCAAGGTGATGACGGCGGCGGCTCCGATGATGAATACCAGCCAGAGCACGGTACCGTCCGCCCATAGCCAGGCCAGGTCTGTGTTGACGATGAAGCCGGTTGCCATGAGCTTAAACTGGCCAAAGACCGGGCTGTCAAAAAAGTCGGTGATGGCCTGGGCTGGCGGGCCGTATTTGAGGGGGTCATCCCAGTCAGTGGGGAAGATGCCCCGCAGGGCAATTTCGTAATTGACGAAATTGACGGTTACAGCGGCAAGCTGAACGATGAACGAAGCTGCGGCCGTGACAGCCACGAGCCATTGGAGGGGGCTTAGCCGGAGCTTTGCGCGCACAGGCTGCCTGATGGCCTCGATTAGCGGCGCGAGCGGCAACACCCAAAACGGCGTCAACGGCACAAGAAAGCGTGGACCCCACGCGAAACCGCCCCACCACATCCACCAGGTGCTGTACATGGCTACCAACACGACACTCATGGCGGCGACCAGAGTGGCCTCGCCGCGATGACGGCGCCAAAAGGGTACAAAGGCAAGAAGGCTGCCGATGAACAACGGTGTGTGGAGGAAGACGCTACGATAGGGGCTAACAAGCAGTCCCCACAAACCCTGGAACAGGGGCGTGGTAAATCCCTCACCACTGTCAAAGTGATAGCCAGTCTCTAAGGGATTGCCAAAGCGGATGAAGTTATAGACGAGCAGGAGCAGCCCGCCGGCTACTAATGGCGCTGCGAACGCGGCCAAACCCAGACCGAAGCGGCCGGTACTGGGAGCGTCGCCCGCGCGGCGCCGCAGTAGCCAATCGACCACGAACCAGAGCCCTATGATGCCAATCAGGAGTGCGTGGGCTGTTACCGTCGTGATGGCCAACGCACCGCCAATACCTGCCACCGCCAACCATAGCCAGTGACCTCGTTGGCGCCATGCTGCCACGCCGTAGAAGCAGAGCAACAGACTGAACGCGCTGAGCGGCTCACCAAAGAATTGGTTGGCATAGGGCCATGCGATGGTGGCCAGGCCAAAGAGGAGACCCAACACCATACCTGTACGGTCCTTGTAGCCCAGCCGCAACGCTGTAAGCCACAACAACACGGCAGTCCATGCCGTCAGCACGCCGTTCCAGAGGAGCGAGCTCTGCAGCTGGCCAATGCGCACATTGAGATTGGTAATCAAGTGGAGCATCAGGTACCAGGGCACCGCGACCAGAGCCGGCGCAGGTCCCTTCTTGCTGTAGACCTGCCCATCGGGACCAAACGCGCCCAGCACCTCGCCGGGGCTGTTTACCCATTGTGTCCAGGCAATCGCATTGGTGTCAACAGCGCCGCGCATGGCAAGGGAAGCTGTGACGTTGAAGAGGCTCACCTCATCCACAATATGGAAGCGGCCGGAACTGGTCAACGTATAAAAACAGGTGAGGAGGGCCGCAAGGATGAGAACGCCAAAGAGTCGAAATCTGCGCATTTGGTTATCACAGTTGTATAGCCGGCCTAAGAAACCGGCGCGATATGGGCCAGGAAGCGGCCTCGTTGCCTACTGGGACCTGTTACGGACAACGATCGTGCCCAGCTCTGGTTCGATGCCGGCTGGCTCTCCGGTATCGTCGTTCCAGGATAGCGGTTCCAGGGTGTCAGCGTTGTAGACCAGCAAGCGCAGGCTATACTCA
>JACFMY010000778.1 GCA_019455155.1 Caldilineaceae bacterium | reverse complement strand
CGGGGACGGCCGGATCGATTACATCTTTGTGAAACGCGGCAGTAAGCTGGAGCCCGTGGCGGCGCGCCGCCTGTTTACCGAGACCGCCTACGGCAGGGTCTCGGACCATGAAGGATACCTGATTACGTTTGAGCTGGCCTGAGCTGCGGGCAGGCGCCCTCCATGATATGCGCCTACAGGATAATGCGGCGCTGGCTTGGCGGTTGGCGCGGCCACCGCGCCGGCTTTGGCTGGCAGTCGAACGGAGCGTGCCACGTCAATGTGCGCATCCGCGGCGGTGCAGGCTCGTTTGTTGAGTACGATTATGGAATATGCTGAACAATACGCCGTACCCACCTACGGTCAGCTGGGCACGCCGTTCAAGAAGCGGAATGACACCAGAGAAGGCTTTTATCTCCGCTGGGGCAGAATCCGTTTTGAAGTAGCCTGGGGACCTGAACTGAATATCAAGGTACTGCTCCTGGTTTACCGTAGCGACGGCATCGTTGAACGGTTTGTGGTAGACACCGATCCCTACCGGGAGGAGTGGAACAGCCACAGGCGCAAGACGCGCGATTTTTTCATTCATCCCTTCCCCAAAACCTATGGCCGGGTTACCTGTGTCAAGTTCGCTTACCAGGTTCACCTGGACGAACGCTCGATTCCATCGCGCTACGAATATATCTTCATGGACGGGCAACACTTCGACGACAACAGCTATCAGCGACGTACCATTACCGCGGACGATGCCACGCTGAACAGCTGGCGCACCTATGAGGTGGACGCAACCACCCTTCAGCGCGATGTGGCGTGGATCGACCAGCACTTTGACTCGCTGCACCTGATTCCTAAATTCACCAAAGGGTTACCGAACCATCCATACCATCCTAAGCGCTATATCCATGACCAGATCGACCAGGTTATATGGGAGAAGCAGCAACATCCTGGCCGGCTGGTGACGATCAAGGTCTGCGTCGACTGCATAGACGACACTGATTTTGTCGATCACCTCTTGCACGCGGCCGCGAACGGCGTGTGGGTGCAGATTCAGGTGGATTGGCGCAAAATGACCCTGACCAACAGCGACAACTATACCCGTTTGAAGCGAGCCGGGGTGGAGCTATTGGGTGTTTTCTGTACGCCCAAAGACCCGCTGATCGAGGTCGCGCCCGATATGCACAACAAGTTCATCATCTTTGGCGACCACGACGCGATCTTGGGATCCTTCAATATCACCTTTGACCGCTGGGGCGCCAACTGGGAATCGGGCATGACCTTTCATTCCCAGGGCTTCTGCCGTCTGCTGGATAACATCTTCCAGAGCATTCGTGGAGCCGTGATCCAGAAATACTACATCGATCCGCTGAGTCCCTTCAATCTGCTCTACACGTTCGGTCGCCAGTCGTTGTCCAATGGCAAGCTCTACCGTCCCCACCAGGCCATCCTCTCGGAGATTCATCGGGCTCGCCATTCAATCAAGCTCTGCCTCTTTCTGCTTGGTACCATGGTAGGCGAGCACGGTGACAGTGTGGTCGATGCCTT
>JACFMY010000777.1 GCA_019455155.1 Caldilineaceae bacterium | reverse complement strand
GCAATGCAGCTGCGTGCCGGTCAACTCCGACGTTATGCATCAAGAAGAGTGTGATTTATGAGGCGGCTTGAAGGGAAAGTTGCTCTTGTTACAGGAGCAGCAAGGGGGATTGGAGAAGCAATCGCCCGGGCTTTCATCAACGAAGGGACAAGCGTCTATCTATCGGACATTAACGATGAACTTGGCATTAACACGGCTAAGAAGCTGGGTTCATTTGCAAAGTATGTTCATCTTGATGTTCGCAATGAGCAAGACTGGAAATCGGTTATCCAGTCCATTGCCAGTTCTCATGGCGGCATAGATATCCTTGTTAACAATGCCGGGATTACAGGATTTGAGAGTGGGGATTTGGTTCATGACCCAGAAAACGCCAGCTTAGAGGCGTGGCGGTCGGTTCATCAAACCAATCTCGATGGAGTGTTTCTTGGGTGTAAGTACGCGATCAAGGCAATGCGTGCAAGAGGTTCTGGGTCAATCATCAACATCTCTTCACGCTCAGGGCTTATAGGAATACCAGGCGCAGCAGCCTACGCTTCATCAAAGGCCGCCGTTAGAAATCACACTAAGTCTGTTGCGCTCTACTGCGCTGAACAGGGTCTACGAATTCGATGCAACTCCATTCATCCAGCTGCAATTCTCACCCCGATGTGGGAGCCCATGCTGGGTAATGGCCCCGATCGGGAGGCCAGAATGGCTGAGGTCGTCAGTGATACACCTTTGCGTAGGTTCGGGTTGCCTGAGGAGGTGGCTGCATTAGCAGTACTGCTTGCTTCGGACGAAGCCACCTACATGACGGGCACGGAGTTGAATATCGATGGTGGCATCTTGGCAGGATCAGTTGCCAGTCCAAGTGTCGGAGACGCATAACAATTCGTTCCAGCGGGCGCGCTAAAGTGCGCCGCTGAACTCAAACGTTGGGTGGACTGATGACCACTACGTTGATCCGGTAGCTGAACCCATGGAAGCCGACGAACTCAACCTGCTATTCGAGGTTTTCGAGGACGCACCCCGGCAGGGTCCCGGAAGCATCGAGACCACCCGCCACGCGCTGCGTTTGTTGCCCGACTCCCTGCGGGTGGAGCGTGTGCTCGACCTGGGTTGCGGCACCGGCGGCTCGACCATCGTTCTCGCCCAACACACCGGAGCACACGTTACTGCAGTCGACATCCATCCACCTTTCCTGGCGGCGTTGCGAGCGCGGGCCGGAGAGCTCGGTCTCGCCGACAGCATCACGACGGTTGCCGCGGACATGGCAGACGTCACTTCGCTCGGCACCGGCTTCGATCTGGTCTGGGCCGAGGGCAGCGCATACTCGATCGGCTTCGAGAATGCCCTGCGAAGTTGGCGACCGTTGCTCCGGTCAGGCGGTTGCCTCGTCGTGACCGAGCTCGTCTGGTTTGTCGCCGAGCCAGCCGAGCGCGCGCGTGCCTTCTTCGCGGACGAGTACCTCGACATGCGGGACGAGGCGACGCGCATTGATCAGGCGCGTGATGTTGGTTACGAACTTGTTGGTTCGTTTCGC
>JACFMY010000157.1 GCA_019455155.1 Caldilineaceae bacterium | reverse complement strand
GGATCGATGCTGCGTGAGAAGTTGATCTGTACAGGACCGCGCACTTGTCCGCAGTTGTCGCCGGTACTCATGACCGCACCAAAGGTTCGCACATCGAAAAAGTTTGCACACATCCATTGGCGGGCCCGATCAACACCCGCTAGATCAGCCTTTTTGCCCGGTTCCAGCTCCACGGCCTTGTAGGCTTCGACATGATTCTGGTTAAGGGGTGTGCCTTCTTTAATGTGGATGCGGTATCCCGGGGCATCGCCCTTGACCAGTTCCACGAAGTTGCGGATCTTGCGTTTCAGACAGACGTCGGTGACGATGCCGTGACCGGTCTCCGGGTCGATGCGCGGCATATTGCCAGCATCCGGATCGCCATTAGGATTGCCGTTTTCCACATCGTAGAGCAGGACGAATTCATAGCGATTGCCGATAGGTGTACTGGGTGTAGCCATAGTTGCATCTCCTTTTGCTAGGTTGTGTCTTCACAGTTTAGATAGACTCGGGATTTGGTTGCGGCGTAGGTTCAGTCGCTTTGGTGTAGAACGCTGCGCGCTGATGGTAGTAACCCAGCACAAACACGCCTTGCTCGTCCAGAGTAAGCCGCGCAGGGATGGGATTTCGTTCCACGTCCAGCATGTTCAGAATATCCTGAATACGTCGGTCGCTGGCCCTGCCATATTCAGCCTTGGCAATGTGATGTTGCGAGAGACGCAGGAGCGTGGGAAACACGCTCCTGGGTGAGGCGCAGGCTGACGTGAAGTAACGGTCCTTGATGCTGGCGTTAATGGAACCGATGGCTTCTTGTTGAACTTTTTCCAGCACAGCAAACAAACGCCCTAGCAGATATGCCGGGATGGTGGACTGCTCGTTGAGAGCCACAGCCAATACCTCCTTGAATGGATTATGAGGTTGGAGACGGTACTTGCGAATGAGAAAGGCCTTGATCACGGCGGCACGCACGTAGTTGATCTTATGGATACGTTTTTCTGAATCGTCCATGTCGGCGCGTATGCGGTTGATGATGGCGTAGTAGAGTGCGGCTGGATACGGCGCATTGGTGAGGATGGCACGCACCACCGCACCCGCCATGAGTGGCGCGGCTTTCTTGTCCCTCGTCTTCTTGGAGACCGTCTCGGACAGAATGTGCTCAACCGTGAGGTATTTCGGCTGGCCATCGAATTCCCTGACAATCTTCAGGTCTTGGTAGTGCGCCGTGATGTTCCGGACGACATCTCCAAACGGATCGGCAATGAAGAGGCGCACCGAGACTCTTGCCGCATTGGGCGCCAACCCCAGGACGTAAAACTGGGGGTTCTCGTCCCTCAAGTCGGTCAACAGCCCATCCAGGTCCAGCGTCTGGGTGCGTTTGACCCTTTCTGCCGCAGTCTTTAACGCGGCTTCCGCCCTTTTTCGTCCAATCTGCTGTTGGGCAGGTTGTTCCTCAACATACTCGGGTTCAAGGATGCTAGCGAAGGCTGTTTCGTAGGCCCGATTCTTGCTCTCGGCCCAGTAGACAACAGTCGTGTCGCCGAGATAGAACTTTTTGTTGGGATTGGCATCCGAAAGGAGATAGTTTAGCGCCGTGGTGTAGGCAAACGTCGCCACCTCACCTACCGGGGAGATGAGGCCTTGGGATCGATTGTATGATTCGTACGCGGCGGCGTTGAAACCGACCAGCGTCGCTCCGCTGGGTTGTGCATCTCGCACCCGTTTCAGACTTGGATGTAAGCGGGCGATAGAAACCGTTTCACCGGTGACAAGGCACTGCATCTGGTCTACACTTTGGACAGATTTGAACGTTTCCCAAGCTCGACGAATGACAGGATCTCGATGCACAAAAGCGTTTTCAAATAGAAAGACGAGGTTGCCGCCCTTCATGAGTACTTCCAGATGTCTGGCGATGGTGGGGTGGTCACGACATGCCGCCGGATCATGTCGTTCCAGAAACGCCAGTACAGCACGTGCGGCGCGAGATTCGACTCCTGTAAGCAATTGTCGATGTAAGTGACGGAAAGCTTGGAAACGAGCCAAGCTATAGGTAGGTTTTGTCGCATCATCTTCGGACAGGCCCAGGACGTAGACGCTGTTGTCCCAAAGAAAGTTTGGCGCCACGTTCACAGAGCGCTTCACTTGCTGGGGTAGGACCATCGGACGAGGCACTTCCACGATTTTCTTGCCGCGCTGTTCCTGATTGAACTGCGGCAGAATGTCGAGCAAGTCACCCTCAGCCGAGATATTGAGGGCGAAGCTCACGCCGACTGTGCTGTAGCCAAACTGTGGGATCACTGTATCCGGGTCTTGAACTAAGATGTCGTAGTAGCGTTTCAATGCTTGCAGGATCATCCTTTAGCTCCTTCGCTCGACCTGAGTTAGGTCAATCACGCCATCCCGCATCACAGCTTTGAAGAATTGGGGTTGGATACCTTGGGTGCTCGTAAAATCCAGATCGTAGAGCATCCAGCCCAATTCTCGTTCCCCGACCAGCGAACTTTGGGGAATCCGGCCATCTTCGACGAGTTGGACCCGGGCGCTAAACTCGCGTGTGCCTAGGTAAGGCGCGTGATAGTGTTGTCCCTTGCGCAGACGGCGGAGAGCAATGTTGTAGTGCTTCTCTACGGTCTCTTGTTGCCCCGCTTTGTCGGGCACTAGTTCAAAATGGGCCTCGATGATGTAATCCACGTTCTTGAGCACCAATGCGGCCCGCTGTTGACGGGCATCCGTAGCATCGAGGTAGAACGGGGCTGTAGCGCCGTTCATGCGCCGTTCTGCTTCACGCGTTGAGGTCTTCTCACTCACCTCATTGCGGCGGATGTTGGTGAATTCGATTTCGTTCAGCACGTGGATCCTGTCGATTACCCAACGGATGGCCGGTTTCCAGTAGATCGCCTCGATCACTCCGCGCGCGGCCGAAGGCGTGATGACGTCATAGCTCACTCGCTCGACTTTCATTTCCGGTCGTGTAAACAACGCATAATCACCTTCTACACGGATCGTAACGCCGTAGCCCATCGGTTGAACCTCCTTGTGAATCAATCAAAGAAGACCGCTTCCCCGCCGTTGCTTTGAGGGAGAACCAGTCCGGTCCGGAAGTGGTACGCTGTAGACATCCATCGCTCATCCAGGGCGTGATAGCGTTCGTGGATGGTTTGGATTGCGCCCTGGCTCTGTAAGGCGGCGAATTCGCGTTCGTAGATATTGACGCTGAATAGCTGTAGCTTGCGCAATACGGCAGAGGGATAGGGTGTGTACTTTAATGTGTTGAGCAGTTGCTTGGCCTCTTCATTGTATGGGATGATCACGGCTATCGTGTTGTCATCGATCAACTTGAAGTTCTCTGCCGCCGTCTTAAAATCGAAGTCTAGTGTCTTGGTGCCTTTGTCGAAGCAGTTCAGGATCTGTCTGACGTCAAAGGCTTTCTCATCTTGCAGCGCGTAGAGTTGCTGGTAATAGGCCCTGATCGCCGCAATCGTGGTCGGATCGTCAGCAAAGTCACGCAGGATGGCCCGGGCGACGGCGGCCGTTTGCTCTACGAAAGTGGGCGTCCGTCTAATGAATTCGGTTTGCGGTTCAAAGACAAAAATGTCTCCACTGGGGCGCCGATTCTCTCGGTTGACCCGCCCTGCGGCCTGGATGATCGAATCCAGCCCGGCCATGGCACGATATCCAACCGGGAAATCCACATCGATGCCGGCCTCCATCACTTGTGTGGAGACGACCCGGCAGGGCTGATCGTTCTCCAAGCGTGCCCGGATCTCCGCAAGTGTAGCTTTTCGGTGCGTCGGACACATCAGGGTCGAAAGATGAAAGCTTCCTTCCCCGGTCAGGCCATCGAAGAGTCCCTTGGCATGCCGTCGTGTGTTAACAATGCACAGCACCTGCGGATGTTCGTTAAGTCTTGCCAACAGCGCTTCATCCGTTAGCTTGCCCAGGTTTGTTACCCGGACACGCCGGTAGAAGTCGAACAGCGCAGGAGGATCAGGGGCCAATTCTGTAAAGGTCACGCCAGAGGGGAAGAAATCCTGCAATGCCGGTTGCGTTGCCGTGCTGAGTACGATGCTCACGCCGTAATTGTGTACCAGGTCGCTCATGGCTAGCAGGCAGGGTCTCAAGAATTCCCGGGGCAGCATCTGTACTTCATCAAAGATGACCACACTCTTGGCGATGTTGTGCAGTTTCCGCGACCGCGATTTTCTGCTGGCGAACAGGGATTCAAAGAATTGAACATTGGTGGTGACGACAATTGGAACGTCCCAGTTTTCTGCGGCAAGTTTCAGCTTTTCGTACGCGCTGACCCCTTCCTGGTCCCCATCCTGGCGCAACTGCTCCCAGTCGAGATTGGCGTGATGCTCCAGCACATTTTCCTGGCCTAAAGAGCCGAATGCTTCGCGAAATACAGCAGCGTTCTGTTCGATAATGCTCGTAAAGGGAATCACGTAAATGATGCGCTTTAATTCGCGGGCAACAGCGTGTTTGAGGGCAAAAGCCATTGACGCGAGCGTCTTGGCCCCGCCGGTGGGCACGGTGAGTGTGAAGAAACCGGCCTCTTGGTTCGCCTTCGCAAGGCAAGCGTGTAGCGTTTCCGTACGCTTCCGGTTTATGGCACTTTGCGGGTTGGCGAAGCGTTTCATGTACTGCTCAAATTCGTACGCCAACGCCTCAAGCGTTGCATGCTTACCGCGCGAATTCGCCTCGCCGAGCATGAATCTTTCGGTCTCTAACCAGTCGGCATCCACCAACACGGAAAAGACCATGCGCGTAAGAAACGAAATTGAGAAACCGTCATAGGCTCGTTGCCGGTCACCAAAGCGAAGGCGACTCGATTTGATCCGCGGGGGCTGAAATTCCAGCGCGGCCAACTCGATTTCTGACCTGTAAGCGCCGTAGTCCTCTAGTTTCTTCTTTTCTCGCCGCGCCAACAGAGTCCCTTCGATCTCCGTATCGCCCATGCTGCCGTAATCCGGTAGACCGCTGTGATGACCGGCAATACAGTAGGAGATTAGCTCGGCAAAGTGTCTGTGGGGTGGATCAGGAAACAGGGTCATTACCTCTCGTGCCCCCGCGGTAGCATGATCGACTAGTCGTTTGGAACCGCGAAGGCGATCCTGGAAGGCCTGCGAGTATTTGCCGATATCGTGCAGAAGGCCGGCGACCTTCGCCAAATGGGAAACGCCTGCGTCACGTCCTAATGCGAAGGCAAGATCGCCGGATGCAACTAGATGATCTTTCAGCCGTTGCCATTCTGCTTCATTCGTACCCTCTTTGGAGTGGGCGTAGTACTGCATGCATCTGTTCGGCGATGGACTAACTGCATACAACTCCCCCAATCGCCGCGCCTCCCGCGCGATTTCTTGCCGTAACCACGCCGGCGTAAGAACCTCGACATCCGCACCCCATCCTCGTATCCAGGGAAGCATCTCCTGGGGTTCGGCGATCATCGCCCGCCAAAGTAAGTGTCCATCGGACTGGATCTGGGGAGATGCCTCATGGCGGTGCCACCGTGTCTCTTGCACACGATGCGCGACACTGGGGTGAAACCGCAAGACGACCTCGACCGGCTCCGCCTCACTGTACCAGATGCCCCAGGCACTGCGGAGTAAGGTGGCCGGATCGAAGTCGTCCGGGATCGTATACTCCTCGCGCAGGATCTCCACAGAGCGCAGCCGCTCAATCTTGAAGGTGCGTACTTTGCCCGGCGGCTCGCGTAGACCGATCACGTGCGCCGTCTGCCCGACCGCATAGGGTTCGATGAAGTAGGGCGCAAACTTGTAGTCGAAGACCTTACCGTCAGGCATCTGGTGGCTCACCTGCACTTTGCGACCGGCCGCCCAGGCCTCGGTCAATGCCTGCAGCGCCTCCAAATAGACCGGATCGCGGTAGGCGGCATCTTCGTCCATCACGTCCGCCGAGCGTAACAGATGGCGGCTCACATTGTGATCCAGCCGTTGTAGTGCTGCCCCCAGCTTACGCAGTGCCGAGGCCGCATGGGGATTCTGCTTGTCCGTACGCGTCGCCAGAAGGCGTGTGGCCAGGTGGATGGCCATGATCTCGTGCAGGTTGAAACTTGCCCTAGTTAAGTCCGAAGATCGATCAAGCTTTAGCTTATTGCCATCCAGATCGTCTTCATAGATCCCCGGCGGTAGTTGGTCCTTGTCCAGATACTTAGTGATGGTCGCACGGTGAACGTGGATGCGCCGAGCGATTTCCGCCCGGGTCAGCCCCTCGGGATGTGCCCACAGGAGTCGCTCGATCTGCAACAACCGCGTGGCCTTTTCTTTGGCGTGACTCATTAATTGGCTTCTCCTTCCTTGAGTAGGCCGGTTTTACCCACCGCCAAACATGCATGTGCACCATGGTCTTAGGATCGAGCAGCACTGTTGCCAGTACGGCAACAGATGGGCAGAACGAATGGAACCAAGCACCGAATTGGCTGCAAGAGGTTCACCTGGAGAGCAGCTATTGTCATCTCGCCGAGGCTACGGAAACAACGCCGGCGGATTCACACTGCGGTATCTGGCAGGTCGCAGCAAGATGGAAGCCATACATTTAGGTCCGCGCCGACTGTCGGTTGGCAGGCAACACGCGACTTTCACCGTAGCAGATTCCGGAGAATACCCCGTAGAACGGCGACGACGAAGGATGATTCGTGACGATATCTCTTGTGTCTAGGTGATACGCGTGCTGCCGTCCGGGCCAACGTAGCGGTAGAGCGTAGAGCGTGATATCCCCAAGATCTTGCAGATTTCATTGATGGATATGACTTTGTTTTGGATCAGCCGCGATGCCATCTTGACCTTTTCCGGCGTCATCTTGCGCCTGCGACCGCCCAATCGTCCACGTGCTCGGGCGGCGCGCAGTCCGGCAATGGTGCGGTCGCGGATCAGGTCGCGTTCGAACTCGGCCTTGGCCGAGAAGACGTGAAACTGGAACTTACCGACGGAACTAGTCGTGTCGATACTTTCGTGTAGGCTGCGAAATCCGATGCCGCGCTGCGGCAGCTCTTCTACGCGTTGAACAAGGTCTCTCAATGAGCGACCCAGCCGGTCCAAACGCCAGACGACCAGCGTGTGGCGCTCGCGCAGAAACTCGGTCACTTCCTGCAGGCCAGGTCGATCCGATTTCACACCGCTCACCTCATCGGTGAACACGCGCTGGCAGCCCGCCTGCCGAAGCGCATCGACTTGCAGGTCTAGGTTCTGTTCGCCTGTGGACACTCGCGCGTAGCCGATCAACATTATCGGAATGTGAGGATGGTCAATGTGCGTTGAGTATACTACTGTTCCATAACCAAGTCCTATTTCAAATAGTCGAACTTTGGGTGTGAGACGCGAAATCGGGACAATTCTGGTCAAGATGCGGAACTGGTGAAGCCACAAACACAGATGGAGGGTCGCGTAGTCTATCAAACGGACGTTTTCCGCACATCCTTTACGTTCGCAAGAATACAATTGCTGGGCCATGGCGCTGGCGCCAGTGAGTACTTGTCTAGCAAGTGTACACTAAGAAATGCCGCACCGCCGGCCAGAACAGTACCGGCTGGCGTTCGATTCCGGTGCCAAACCTCAAGCTGAAGCCAGCATCTACCAAGGGTTTCCAGGCTATTTCGAAGGTACGCAAGCTTCTTGCTTCACGTTTCAAGAATCCAATATGGGTAAGTCATTAAGGGGCTATTGATATGTTGCTGGGAAAAGTTGTATATATCGCCGGCTTACTCCTCCAGATCGTCATCCGCTATCCCTACCGCAGGGGCCGGAAAGAGCAAAAAGACCGCCAGGAACAGCTCTTGCTCCTCCTGCTGACCGTTGGCGGTCTGCTGCTCCCACTTATCTACATCTTTACCAATTGGCTGGCCTTCGCCGACTATCAGCCGCTTCTATGGCTGACCGGCGCCGGCGTCCTCGTGATGGCGGCAGGGCTGTGGCTATTTTGGCGATCTCACGCGGACCTGGGCGACAACTGGTCGGATACATTGGCGATCCGCGAGGACCACGTATTGGTCACCCAGGGCGCCTATCGCCGCATTCGTCACCCCATGTACAGCGCCAGCTGGCTCATCATGATCGCCCAGGCGTTACTCCTCGCCAACTGGATTGCCGGGTTCGGCGGCATTGTTGCCTTCGGCGTCATGTATTTCCTGCGCGTGCCGAAAGAAGAACAGATGATGCAGGAGCGGTTCGGCGAGCAATATCGACGGTATATGGCGACGACAGGGCGAGTGATTCCCAAGTACCCTGTACGGTAATATCACAACAAACGCGTTGGTGGGCATGACGACCGAGAATGTCGTATGCAAGTAGAAGTTTACGATGAAGACACCTTAGTTCAACAGACAACCGCCGAATACCTGGAGGAACAGCTCGGCTGGCAGTCGATCTACGCCTACCTCAAGTATTGCGTCTTGCCTCACTCAAAGCCTTCACCATTTTCGGGTCACGATGATCAAAGAACATGCTCCTCCCCGTGTCTAGGGCGGCTATCGCATCCATGTCTTCGGCACTCAGTCCAAAATCGAACACGGCGAAATTCTCCGCGATTCTTTCCTTGTGAACTGACTTGGGTATCGCCACCACGCCGCGTTGGGTCAGCCAGCGCAGGATGATCTGCGCAACGGTTTTCTGATATTTTGCGGCCAGAGAAAGCAGCAACTCGTTTTGGAAGATGTTGTTCTTGCCCTCCGCAAACGGTGCCCAGGATTCAATCTGGACCTTGTTCTCCTGCAAGAACTTTTGGGTTTCAATCTGTTGGCAGAACGGGTTGGTTTCGATCTGGTTCACGGCCGGCGCTACCTGGTTATGAAGCATCAGGTCCATGATCCGATCGGGGTGGAAGTTGCTGACCCCGATGGCTCGTATCCGACCTTCCCGGTACAACTCTTCCATGGCACGCCAAGCGCCGTATACATCGCCATAGGGTTGGTGAATCAGGTACAGGTCAAGATAATCAAGCTGCAATCGCTTTAGCGATCTTTCGAAAGCCGGCTGCGTACGCTCCTCACCAGCATCAGCGATCCAGAGCTTGGTAGTGACGAATAGTTCTTCTCTTGCCACACCACTGCGTTTGATCGCTCTGCCAACTGCCTCTTCATTTCCATAAGAAGCCGCAGTATCAATCAGGCGATAACCGGCGCGTATCGCCTCGTAAACGCTTCGTTCGCATTCTTCGGCATCTGTTATCTGAAAAACGCCAAACCCTAAGAGGGGCATTTCCACCCCGTTGTTCAGTGCAACTGATGGAACAGCGGACATGTGCAGGTCTCCTTCGATTCGTCTCTAACCTTTGCATACTTTGCTCGTTCCGATAGGCAGAATCATCCCGCCCGGCTTTCATCCGGGCTACCAGACTTCCATACCGGGCGCAAGCGCCAGCTTCACGATCGGATTGGACAAGCTGCTGCGCAACACGTCGTGGCCCTGAATGGTTCTCGTTTTCGTCGGCTCTTGATCCGGCCCCCCCATTATAGACGCCCAGGGGTGCAGGGTGGTATGACAATCGTGGAACGTAATTGTCTAGTTCTACAAAGCTTCCTGATGGTTCCTCAGGCTGCCGGTATATCAAGAACTACGTGTGATGCAGATCACGCCCTCGAAGCGATAAACTCAATCCGTTCTGTGTGGTGACTGTTCCATTGTACCCGTAAACAGCCGCCAGGTTGCTGCGAACTCGCCAGGCGTCTGGTAGTCGAGGCTGCTCTGCGGCCGCTCGTGGTTATCTGTCTTGGTCTTGATTATCCATTCGGCCCCGGCCAGGTTGATCACCCATCCCGCGCCCATTAGCAGGGCATTGCCAAGCTCATCCGGCGGGCCGGCGATCAACTCCCCGATCATCAGGGTTAGCACCTGCGTGCCTGCACCCAGCCCAATTGCATAGGCCCGTGCCATCCACGCGCGGTGTCCGCGCACATCCCCCTGGCAGATGGCAGCAAAGCCGAGGAGAATCGACAGCACCATCGCCGACCCAAACAGGACGCGCATTCCATAAAGCAGATTGCTGCTGTGAGCCGGGCCGGGATAGAAGAGAGTCATCCAAAGCCCGGACAGCCCAACGAGCAGCCGCCCGGCGACGCGGTGCCAGCCGGGTCTGCGCTGCCGGAAAGTGGTATGGCTAAAGTCGAGTAAAAGAACTGGATTATATCAGCGAGGAATTGGATGCCAATACGCGCATTAGCTGATCGATTGGTCGGGAAAAGAGGTGTATTGCTCTTGTTCCCATCACTTTCCGGCACAAAACAGGCGACTCTGACCGGGTGGCCAGATTGGCGCGCGCAACCTGGGGGGAATCTTCGGCGGCGATTCGGGCGCGGGTGGAGGCGGCGCGCGGGGTGCAACGGGCACGTTCTGGCGAACTGGGCAAACCGAAGGTGTTGGTGAACGGCGATATGGGACCCGACGAGCAGTACAGACCGCGGGGGATCACCTAGTGGCGTGCATAGACTTACCCTCGCATAAATCGTATCTGTAAGCACCTGAGCTTTTAATCACAAGCCCAACCGAATTCGTGCTTGAGATTTGTGCTTGACAATTCATAAGTATCGACTTATCATTCGTGCATGGAAAACGCGATCATGACTGAAAACAAGGTCTTCCACGCCCTGGCAGACCCGAGCCGCCGGGCGATCTTCGAGTCGCTTACACAAGGTGAGGCCGCGGTGAAAGACCTGACTGCCCGCTTCGACATCTCGCAGCCGGCGATCTCGCAGCACCTTGCCATCCTGAAGGGCGCCGGCTTGGTGACCGGCCGCCGCGAAGGGCGGCGCGCCTATTACCGGGCGGAGCCGCGCGGGATGAAGCCGCTAATCGACTGGATCGCACACTACCGTGCCTTCTGGCCCGAGCACATCAATCGCCTTGAACAACTATTGGAAGAGATGGACTGATGACTCCTACCGCCAAACCCGCACAATCACCCACTGAATCCATTGCCTTCGAGTTTGCTTTGCAGCATTCACCGGAAAAGGTATGGCGCGCGCTCACCGATCCCGAACTGCTCGCAGAGTGGCTCCTGCCCGTGGTCGGACACAAGCTCGAGCCGGGCGCGAAATTCACGCTCAAAGCTCCGCCGCAGCCCGGTTGGGACGGCAGCGTGCATTGCCAGTTCCTTGAGATCAAAACGCAGCAGAGGCTCAGCTATACCTGGGTTGTCGGCGATATCGACACCGTGGTGACGTTCACCCTCACGCCCACAGACTCAGGCACGCGCCTGTCCATCGTGCAATCGGGGTTCAAGCCGCATCAGAAGCAGAACCTCGCCGGCGCGCGCTATGGCTGGACCATGATGGGCAAGAAGCTCGTCGACCTGCTGGCCAGGATCGCATGAGATAGCGTGCTGGCTAACCTGCACGCTCAGCCTTTGTAATCAGCCCGACAAGCCCGAAAGGACATGCAACCATGAACATTTTCTTATGGGTTCTGCAAATTCTTCTCGCCCTGCATACCGCCATCGGCGCGGTGTGGAAGTTTTCCAATTCCGAGCAATCCATACCTTCCCTAAACCGACTCCCCCACGGCGTCTGGCTGGCGCTAAGCGGGGTCGAACTACTCTGCAGCCTGGGTCTGGTTCTGGCCTACTTTGCGCCTCTGGGCATCCTGGCCCCGATCGCTGCCGGCGTCATCGCCGCGGAAATGCTGCTCTTTTGCGGGCTGCATTTTTATTCCCGCGCCAAAGGGTATGGACAAGTCATCTATTGGCTTGGCGTGGCGGTCATCGCCGGGTTCATTGCCTACGCCAGGTTTCTGCTCTATCCCCTATAGCAGGCTGCTGGAGAGAGGGAGACCCGGCACCTTGCCGGACAAGATTCGCCCTCAAAACGCGCACGATCATACGTGGGGTCAGCAGCGACGCAGGCGGGGCGAAGAGACTACCTACCTTGAGGAATGCCAGCGCTACCTCCGGGTCCCGCCTGGCTGCGATCTGTAGCCTTGCCATGTACCAGTTGAGCAGCCGCTTCGGCGCTGGCTGCGACGCACCGGATAGCCGCCGGTCATTGCCAACGGTCAGGCTCCATGGGATGTCGATGGCCTTGGCCGCGGTGCGGAAAAAGCGCCGCGCCAGATTCGCCTCCCCGTGCACAAGGCACTCCTGTAGAGCCTGCACCTGCATGGCTGCCGTGCTCATGCCCTGGCCGTAGATGGGTGTGAAGCTACAGATGGCGTCGCCGATGACTAGGAGACCGTCAGGGAATCGCGCCAGATGCTCGTAGCGACGGCGCTGGTTGGCTGGAAACTTGAACGGCACCGGATCGCTGAGTGGCTGTGCGTGACTGATCAGGTCGTAGACATCCGGTGTTGGTAGCAGCCGGGCAAAGTCACGGAAACCGGCATCGTCCACCCGCGGGTGGACGCCGAAATAGCCGGCCAGCGTCACGATCCAGCGGTCACCTTCCTGAGCCAGGACGGCGCTGGCCCGGCGATTCTCAGGTGTGGGTGCGATGTTGATGAGCAGATCGCCGCCGAGATCGTCCGGCTTGCGAGCGTAGAGACGCGATGTGTAGCCCATCCCCACCTCCACGAGATCGACGGCAGGTGCCGCATAGCCAAGGTGCTCCAGCCAGGCGGGCGTACGCGAGCCGCGACCACTCGCATCGACCACAAGGCTGGCGGGCAGCACCTCGGCGGTTGCGCCGTCACTCCGGCGTATAAGGCGCACGCCGGTCACACGCCGGCAATCTTCGCTGGCTACCAGCCCCAGCACATCGCAGCCATCGATCACTTCTACATTGTCAATACCGCGTACCCTGCGGCGCACTTCCGCCTCCAGGCACGGCCGGCTGACGTACAGCGTTGGCGGCGTCTGGGTATGGCGTACGAAATAGCCACCGCCGGAAAAAAACCGGCCGTGTCCTAGCGGAGCGCCCTGCCGAATCAGGCTCTCGGTGAGGCCAGGGAAGTACTGCTCCATGATGCGCCGTCCCTGCCCCAGTAAGGCGTGGGCATGCTGGCCTTGCGGCACGCCCTTTCGGTTTGCGGCCACCTCGGACAGGACATCCCGCTCCAGGATGACGACCCGCGTGAAATGATCTGCCAACACCCGCGCGGCCATCAGACCGGCCATACTGCCACCAATGACAATTGCTGTTCGCTGCTGTGTCTCCATGCTGATTTCTCCTTTCACCGGAAAAACTCAAACTACCACTGCATGGTGCACAGCGTAGCAGCCGCCGATGGGCGACTCCAGCCGAATTGATGCCGAATTGATGCCGAGAATGTGATAGATGAACGTACCCGCTGAGCTGTGAGCCGTGTCAGCGAACGTCGTGGTGCAGACGCTGCCAGAGGATGGCATTCAACCGGGCGATCCCGTTGGTGAGGTGATAGCGGTAGGTATTGAAAGGCAGGTCAAGGCGTTCAGCAGCCTTTTCCTGCGAGACTTCAGGTTCGATGTACGTATGCCACAGAGCGCGGTAGAATTTGGCGTCCTTGGGGTTCTGATCCAGCGCCGCCACAGCGTCGCGCAGCACGCCTTGTAACGATTCTGTTCGGCTCTCCGTAACTAGGGACGTATGAAGCAGGGGATTGGTCGCCAGCCGATCGGGACGCGTGTAGTCACGCAATGCCTGTCGCAGGGCGGCAGTGAAGTCGCGCGCGGAGAGCGTAGCTACGGTGGCGTGTTGAGCTTCACCGATGTCCATAATGCCCACGTCG
>JACFMY010000776.1:1195-1525 GCA_019455155.1 Caldilineaceae bacterium | reverse complement strand
CCCTTGGCGGCGTCGACCGGTCACTGGCCGTCTGCCGTAGGGGAGCAGCCACGACGGTCGCTACCGGCAGGAGCGCCACCGCTGCACCCAACGCGGCCCACACCACTTGTCGGAACCAGTTCGAGATCATTGCTTCCTCCTGAAAGTAAGCGGGCGCGGATATGTCCGCCGCACCCCGGCTGTTCTCCTCCCATTGTAGCATTAGCCTTGAGGGAAGGGAAACGGTTCGAGTTAGAAGGGTCTAGCTTCCTGTAATGACAATACTGGCATCACGGGCGCCGCCGCCTACATACCGCCTGGCGCAGATCACCTGGATTGAGCCTCGTCTCC
>JACFMY010000776.1:0-1185 GCA_019455155.1 Caldilineaceae bacterium | reverse complement strand
CTCCAGCGAGGTCAGGGCGTTACCCGTTCCAGCGTTCGCGAGCGGTCGATCTTGCCCGTGGGCGTGGTGACGAAGTCCGGCACGTAGATGATGCGACGCGGCAACTCGTACCGGTCTAGCTGCTCCGCCAACGCCGCACGCAGCTGCTGTTCCATTTCCTTGGGCCAGGCCGCGCCTTCCACGATAAGGGACACACGCTGGCCAAGGCGATCGTCGGGCAAGCCCGCCACAAAGAAACGGCCAGGCTCCTGGCCAGGCAGGGATTGCTCCAGCAACCATCTTTCGATGGCGCGCTCTACCTGCTCGACGTGTACCTTCACGCCGCCGCTGTTGATCACGTTGTCCCACCGGCCACACCACACGAAGGTGCCGTCGTCGCGCAGCTCCACAAGGTCGTTGGTCTGCAGCCACCTGCCGTCGCTCATTGGCCCGCGGATCGCCAGGCACCCACGCGCATCCTGCGCAAGCTCCACGCCGGGCAACGGCGTAAATGTCTCGCTGGCTGCCGGACCGTTGAGCCGGCGTAATGCAACATGTGTAGCCGTCTCCGTCATACCATATGTGTGGTAGATCGGCGCCTGTACTCGTTGTACGGCGCGTTCCAGCGCGGCGCTCACCGGGGCGCCGCCCACGAGCACCGCCCGCATGGCGTCCAGCACCGTGCGATACCGGGCTGATCCGTCGAGCAGCGTCTGCAGTTGCATGGGCACGACCGCGGTGAAGTCAAAACGCGCGCTGGGTGGCAACGCGGCCAGCGGGTCCGCGGCGGGATCTACCAGGGTCATGGCGAGCTGAAGGACAAAGCCGCGCACGAGCATCATACGCCCCGCGATATAGCGTGTGGGCAAGCAAACCAGGGCCTGCATGCCTGCACGAAGACCCAGGGCCTTGCCGGTAGCGACGGCGCTGGCTTCCATCTGGCGCCGGCTCAGCTCAATGGCCTTGGGCTCCCCAGTTGAACCGGACGTACGCACGACAAAGCGGTCACTTGCACCGAGCCATTCACGGCTAAATTCGAGGGCGTAGCGGGCATGTTCCGACAGGTCAGCTGGCGCCGCGCGTTCGTCCCAGTTGCGCAGCGCGGCTGGGGTGTACTCATGGCCGGCTATGGTGAGCGTGGGCGCCATCTGGTTTCTCACGGGTTCGTTGTCGCTTCAAAGATGTGGCCAGCGCGGACCGAAGACC
>JACFMY010000156.1:7098-13664 GCA_019455155.1 Caldilineaceae bacterium | reverse complement strand
CGCCAGAGGGTCCATACCAGGCTACCACGAATGCATCGATGCCAGCGGCCTTGGCCTGGTCAATGTGCCGTCCCATTACCCCACGATCCCGGCTGGCATAGGGCTCGGCGGGCAAATCGCTCAGGGTAGCGGGACTCCAACTCTGTTCGTCAAACCAGGAATAGTAAAGGGCGAGGACAAGGGGATCGCTCGTGCTTTGCAGGGCAGGGCGCTCCAACGGGGCTGAGCTGGCTGGCCTTGCAGGTTGCAGCAGCACACTCAAGAGTGCCACCAACAACAAGAGCAGGAGCGTGATGAAAATGCGCCAGCCCAGGTGAAGGTTCGTTTCGGCTCGTTCGTCGGCCACAGGAATGGTCGAATCAAACTGAACAGTATCTTGCGTCATTTCCGTGCTCACGTTAGCCGATCGTAACATGCCCGCAGAGCAGGGGCAAAAACGATCGCTTGTGACGATCTTTTGACGTTCTGTCTTGTCTGGATCAAATGCCTTACGCCCGGTCGCCAGCCCGATCGGAGGTCACCGGATCGGCGCCCGGCGCGTAGCGCATGGCTGGCAGGCTCAACAGCTCATTCAGCATCATCGCGGTCGCGCCCCAAATTGTCTGTTCCTGCACAGCAAAATAGGGCACTTCCACCGTGTTTCCTCTGAGTGTCCACAGTTCAGAGCGCCGCGTGTCGGGATTCAACAGGTCCAACAACGGCACCTCAATGAGCCGTGCTACCTCGTATGGATCGGGATGAAAGTCGGGCCGGTAGCCGATCCACGCAACAGTGGGCAGCACAAGATAATTGCTGGCAACGACATAAAGTGGTGTCAGGTGCCCCAGAACCGCGACATCACCCGGCTGTACGCCGATCTCTTCGTAGGCTTCGCGTAGGGCAGTCGCTGTCAAGTCGTCATCTGTATCGTCGTGGCCCCCGCCTGGAAATCCCACCTGTCCGCTGTGAACACCCTGATAAGTTGGGCGCAGAATCAGCGGCAGGTAAACCCGGTCGTTCCAGGGGTAGCACAGCGCCAGAACGCCGCCTTGGCGCGTCTCCGGACCCGGCTCATTGTTGATTTCCCCCCCTGGGCGGGGACGTGGGGCCATCTTGTATTGCACCGTTCTGCCAGGCAGAGGGGCACTGAGGTCCAGGCGCAGCTGGTGAAGAAATGATGAGAATGGTTCGGTCATGTCAATCTAGCAACGAAGGCCGTGGATGGGGGATCTATGAGCGGAACACCCTTGTTGCTCCCCGCGGCTGTGTAGGTACTTGCTCTTGTGTTTCATTTATCTTACTTTGTGGCGCGGCAGAGTAACCCTTTCAGATACTCTCCTTCCGGAAAGGAAAGGGCAACTGGGTGATCCGCGCTCTGGGTGAGCCTCTCCAGTATCTGCAGATCCCGGCCGGCGTCGGCTGCGGCGCTGAAAACGACTTTCTGGAAGAGGCCCGGCCCAACGAGCCCGCTGCAGCTAAAGGTCGCCAGAATCCCACCTGGTCGCAATAACTGGATGGCCAACCGGTTGATGTCCTTGTAACCTCGCAACGCGCGTTCCACGGTACTCTGGCTGGTGGCGAACTTGGGGGGATCCAGGATCACCAGATCATAGCGCCGCTCAGGCTGGTGCTGCCAGTCGCGCAGAATCGTAAAGATGTCGCCGGCGATATTTTCAGTTTGCGAGTCAGGGTCGAAGCCGTTGAGGCGCAGATTTGCCTCGGCGGCCGTCAGAACATCTACGCTACTGTCAAGATTCGTGACGTGAGCCGCGCCGCTGTGCAGGGCAAAGACGGCAAAGGCGCCGGTGTAACTGAAGGCGTTCAAAACCTGCCTGCCGCCACAGTAGGCGGCCACCCGTTGCCGGTTCTGCCGTTGGTCTGCATAGAAGCCGGTCTTTTGACCCGCCAGCAGATCGACATAAAATCTGGCTCCGCTTTCCGTGATCTCGATACGGGGAGGCGGCGCCTCGCCGGCCAATATGCCGCTAGCCGGCGATAGGCCCTCCTGCCGCCGTGCAGCCATGTCGCTGCGTTCGACCACGCCCCGGCAGCCTGTGAGCTCCAACAGCATTTCGGCCAGCCGCACTTTGCGGCGATCGATGCCCAGTGTGCCGGCTTGTAGGACCAGGTAGTCGCCATAACGGTCAACGGTTAGCCCAGGCAAGTAGTCGTTTTCCGCATTGACCAGGCGAAGGGCCGTGCATCCAGCCAGATCAGGCAGGGCGGCGCGTAGGGCAAGCGACACCTCCAGCCGCCGTCGCCAGAAGGCGTCGTCAATTGGCTCCTGAGGATCCCAACTCAGCAGGCGCACCTGGATCTGGCTTTGCCGGTTTAGATAGCCCTGCGCCAGGACCACGCCATCGTGGGTTGCTACCTGGGCAATCTCGCCGTTTTCGAGTTCATCAGGAATCCGGCGAATGGCGCCGCTGAACAGCCAGGGGTGTCTCTGGCGGACGGGCTTTTCACGCCCCGGTTTGAGTACTATCGCATGTGTCTCACTGGCAATCATGTAGGCTAGGCTTTCTGGCAGGGTTACTGGCTTACGCTCTCGCGCCGCACTTCCCAACCGTAGTCGTTGATATGAATGTGGATGTCGGGCAACTGGATCACTTTTTCTGCGGCGTCGTAGGCGAAAGGCAACTCCACGCCGTCAGCTGTAGTCAAAACCCCAGCGGCATGGCCCGCGGCGCGGCGGGTGAAGCGTAATTTGTAGCCCTTATAGATCGCCCAATGGATTAGGGCCTTCACATTGACAGACATGGTCCAAGCAATTGGCACGCTCACTTAATTGTAGGGTGGCGAAGTACCCTACACGGGCTATTTTATTACAGTGCCGCTGGCGACCTGCTCTCCCTCACGCGGCGCCAGACAAGCTCCCGTACCCGGCGCGTCTCCATGGTGACACGGGTGCTGTGATCCTGGGCCAGCCCACAGATCCAGAGCGGGCGCTGTGTGGACAGGTCCATAACAATGGGCCAGCCAGGGCGTAGGCAGCGTGGGACCTTGGCGTCCGTGAAGAGATCGCCCACGGCCTTGTGATGGCCAGGCAACCCCAACGGCTCCAGCTTTAGGCCAACTTCTGGTGCGGTAAGGTGAATCTCCGCCGCCTTGCCGGCGTCCAAAAGGACGCGCCAGCGGTCTTCATTCCTGTTCCAATCCTCCGGCAACTCGTTGGCCGCTAGCTCCCGGCAGTGAAGCGTCCAGCCATCGATGGCAAGCGTGCCCGTCGCCGGCAAGCGCGCTGCAACCGTTTCCTTGCGCCAGCTCATGTCCAGCCAGGGCCCAGTCGGATACACTGGCAGCGCATCAGCACGATGGATGCTCAGGCAAAGTGGACCCCCAGCTATAGCTGGTGTAATCGTCCAGGCACAGCGCGCGGCCAGTGGATGTGGCCCTGTGGCCCGTGCCGCGTCACCTTGCTGGGCCAGGCTCTCTAGCCGCTCGAAACCGACCTCGCGCAGCTCGCGGTTCAGATGCAGCAACGCCGCGCGGGCTACGCCCCGCCGTTCAGCCGGAGCGAGGGCTTGCCAGCGCGTCAGGTCCAGCAGTACACGTTCGTTATCTAGCGGCTGTACCAGCAGCGCCTGGAGCTGCGCGGTGTCCAGCTGTTGCAGCCGCTGAGCTTCATCGGCCAGCAAAACTGCTGTACGCGTAAGCGTCTCGACGATACGCGGGTTAAGCTCGGCTAGCAGCGGCAGCACGGTGTGGCGCAGGCGATTGCGTGTGCGGTCAAGCTGGCGGTTGGTCGCATCATCACGCCAGGAGAGGTCATGGCGTTGCGCATAAGCGGCGATGTCGTCCCGGCGTACGTCAAGAAAGGGGCGCACCAGGCGGACCGCACGGGATGTCCCGTCACTGGCCGTCACCGTGAGTGTCGTGACCGGGCGCATGGCAGCCAAACCGTGGATACCGGCACCCTGGATCAGCCGCAGGAGCAGCGTTTCGGCCTGGTCATCGGCATGGTGGGCGACAGCCACGATGGGAACCTGGTCTTCACCGGCTACGTTCATGGCAGTTGCACACAGAAATGCGTAGCGGGCCGTGCGTGCCGCTGCTTCGAGTCCGGCCGCGTCCGCGCGGAGCTCGGCCGGATCCAGCGCCGTCTGCACAACGGGTACCTGCCAGGCCCGGGCTAGATCGGCGACAAAGGCAGCATCGGACGCTGACTCGGGGCGCAGCTGGTGATCTACGTGCGCCACGTGCAGATCGAGCTGTAGTTGAGGCGCAATGTGCAAAAGAATGTGCAAAAGGCAGACGCTGTCCAGGCCACCGCTGACACCTACCACTACCGGCACCGGCCTGGGGCCAATTGGCGGAAAGAAGTGCAGGCGCTCCTGGCTGGCAAGCAGAGCATCCACCAATGGATCGTCGGCGGGTACATGGGCAGACCGGGACGTCATTGTTCGCATCACAGGGCGATTATACCACTAGAGCGCATCTGCCCGCCTGTTGTCCCAGACCGTTATGCGGCCGGATAGCGGAGATGTAGGCAAGGGCGAGCGTGTCAGTGTTGCGCACTGTGGGCAATAGGCCAGCGCCAACGTTCGCATGTGCCACGTAACGGGCGCCAGACGACAGATGTTCTACCAGGCCGGATGCCGTTTGACGGCGTCACCGATCAATGCTATTTCATGTGTAGGTTGAGACCTTTTTTGGCGGCCAATCAGCTATGGTATAATCAGGCGTAATTTACCTGCGGTAGGACCGTGTAGGAAAGCCCGTTTGTCCCAGAAAGCTACTATAACGGTGGTTGGTATGTACGGATTGGGGCACTGTTGGGCTCGAGATTGACTTGATTCGAAATGAACGCATGTGCGCTTGTGTGCACGGCGACTGAGGAGATAGATTTCGCGTGAACAACCCAATCGACTGGCTGTTGGGGCTTTTCTCTCTCGATATCGGGATCGATCTTGGTACGGCCAACACGCTTGTCCATGTGAAGAACAGGGGCATCGTGATCAACGAACCTTCGGTTGTTGCCATTGACATCTCCTCTCGACGACGTAACAAAGTGAAAGCGATTGGCAGTGAGGCCAAGGAAATGGTAGGCCGCACGCCTTCGCACATTGTGGCCATCCGTCCCTTACAGGACGGTGTGATCTCTGACTTTGATGTGACGGAGCAGATGATCCACCATTTCATCGGTAAGGTGCATGGCAATCGTATCGGCGCCGCACGGCCACGGGTGGTGATTGGCATCCCATCAGGTGTAACGGAAGTGGAAAAGCGTGCCGTACGTGACGCCGCCATCAGTGCTGGGGCACGCGAAGCTGGTCTTGTGGAAGAGCCCATGGCCGCTGCGATTGGCGCTGGTCTGCCGGTGACGGAGTCGGTCGGCTCCATGATCGTAGATATCGGCGGCGGCACGACCGAGGTAGCCGTTATTTCGCTGGGTGGTATTGTGGTCTCGCGCTCGATCCGCGTGGCTGGCGACGAGATGAACGAAGATATCATCAACTATGCGCGTCAGAAGTACAATCTGCTCATCGGCGAGCGGATGGCGGAGCGTGCCAAGATCGACATTGGCTCGGCTTATCCGCTGGAGCGGGAACGGACGATGATCCTGCGGGGGCGCAATCTGATTACCGGCCTGCCCGAGGCTGTAGAAGTAAGCTCTGTCGAGATTCGTGAGGCGCTGTCCGGCTCCGTCCAGGTCATCGTGGACGCGGTCAAGGCCACCCTGGACGAAACGCCGCCCGAGCTGGTGGCCGACTTGATGGAGTATGGCATTGTGCTGGCCGGCGGTGGGGCTCTGCTCCAAGGGCTGGCGCAACGGTTGCAGGACGAGACGCGCATGCATGTGTATGTGGCCGATAACCCCTTGACGGCCGTCGTCATGGGCACCGGCATGATATTGGAGAAGCCCGAATTCTATCGCGAGACTTTGACAAGCATGCAGCGCAAATCGACGATACGGTGAGTGTTCGTGATGGCAAGGCATTGACGACCATGGTACAAAGCGCAGCAAAGATGAAGAGTTTGCTGCTTGTGGTACATGGTAATCTGTTCAGCCCCATCACAGCGTAGCTTGCAATGCGAAACACGGATCGACGGCCTCCAACCTTCGGCGACATCGGCATCCGCTTGGTCATTCTGGTATTGGCGGCCCTGTTGCTGATGGCGCTACAGATATCTGGCAACCTGCGTCCGCTGCAAAGCGCCATTACGCAGTTGACTTCCCCTGCGCAATTGAGCGCCACTGGTTTGACCGCCAGCATCTCCAGCTTCTTTGGATCATTGGTCCGTCTGCGAACGCTAGAGCGTGATGCCGCCGCGCTTGAGACGCGCAACAAGCAACTCGAGGCGGAAATCAATACCCTGAGCGAAGTTGAGAAAGAAAACGAGCAGCTGCGCGGCCTCCTGAATTTTGCCCAGACACGCCCCCGGCTGGAACTGCGCGGCGCCCAGATCGTAGCCACCGTGATTGGCGAGGAGAGCACGAACTTCATTGGTACCATTCTCATTGACCTGGGCCGCGAGCACGGCATCAATGTCGGTATGCCGGTGGTGACCGATCAAGGACTCGTCGGGCGTATCAGCGAGGTGACCGACCCCCTCTCCAAGGTGCTGCTGCTCAACGATCCGAG
>JACFMY010000156.1:0-7088 GCA_019455155.1 Caldilineaceae bacterium | reverse complement strand
GCCGTTTGAACGGCATCGTCAGCGGCAGTACAAGCGGCGCCCTGATCATGGACTTCATTCCCCAAGGTCAAGAATTCAGGGAGGGCGAGCTCGTCCTGAGCTCAGGTTTGGGCGGCAAATTCCCCAAGGGGCTAGTGATCGGCACCATTGAGTCTATCGAGTCGCTCCCCAACGCAGTCTTTCAAAAGGCTAGCGTGCGACCCTCGGTGGACTTTGGCAGTCTTGAACTCGTCATGGTCATCACCAACTTTGAGCCCAACGCGACCCTGACCGAAATCCTCACCAACCCTGCGGCCGTGCAGGAGGCATTGGAAGAGAACACGGCCCCGCCGGCCGAAGGGACGGGGCAGCCGCAGGAGAGCAACCCATGAACCGGGGTGGACTCTATTATTTGATGATTCCGCTGCTGCTCTTTACCAGCCTGCTGCAGTCAACCACCGCAGCCCGGCTCAAGATTGCAGGCATCAAGCCAGACCTGGTGTTGCTGCTGGTGATTGTCGGCGCGCTTCTCTACGGGGGCCGTCCCGGCATCTTGTGGGGCTTTATCGGCGGCCTGGGGCTAGACATTTTCAGTGGCGGTCCATTGGGTGCCTCGAGTCTTGCCCTCATGGCCGCGGCCATGGTCGCTAGCGTGGGCCACCGCCCGCTTTTTCGCTTCAACATCTTTGTGCCGTTGGGCGCCGCCGCGCTGGGAACGTTTGTGTACGCTTCGGTGTATCTGTTGATTCTGGGCATTCTGAACACGGCCGGTCTCTTTGAACGGAGCCTGCCCCTGTTCGAAACGATGCGCGATATTGTGCTGCCAGCGACGCTGTACAACACGGCGCTGATGTTGCTCGCGCTGCCTGTCTTGAATCGTATGCCTGAGAGTCAGGATGTCTGATAAACGCTATGTTTGAAGAGCGAACTGGCCGTGACACCGCCTCGATCGCCATGTTGATGTTTCGCCTGGGCATCGCGATCACCTTTCTGGTGATGATGGCGCGTATGTTCCATCTTCAGGTTGTCCGGGGCACAGAGTATGAAACGCTGGCCAACCGTAACCGCCTGCTGCAGATTGAAACGGCTCCCCCACGTGGCGTGATTTACGACAAAAATGGTACGATTCTGGTGCGCAATCGCCCAAGCTTCGAAGTAGCCCTGGTCCCAGAAGAGCTCCCACTGGACGATTTGGAGACTGAGGCGATTGACGAAGAGGCCCAGGAAATTGACACGGTCTTACGTATCCTGCACGCCGATACCGATAGGGACGTTGCCCTGCGCATTGCCGAGATCATGTTCAAGGATCTAGGCTACGACGACTTCACGCGGACCGTGCAGCGGACCGGTGTCGAGCTCTCCTTTCTGAGTGACCCGGCCTTTGTCACACCGGTTACAGATGCGGGGCGCCTCATGTTGGCTGAGCCGCGCAAGGTCTATTTCCCCGATATTGAGCAACAGATCCCGCTGGCTGGGCTGGTAGCGCTGGTACAGAGAGCAGTTGCGGTTCAGCGCCAGGGTAGTGCGTCGGATCCGGTGCCGATCTTGGACGGTATCGACCGCATCCGGGCCTTTGAGATTTCAGAAGAGAGCTTTCGCATTCCGGCCGTACGTGTCAACCAGGTCCCTGTGCGCTGGTATATCTACGGCGACCTGTTGAGCCATGTGCTTGGCTTCATGGGTCCGATTCCGGCAGCATTGGCTGACCAATACCGGGAGAATGGCTACAGCGACCTGAATGAGAAGGTGGGTTTGAACGGCTTGGAGTTTCAATATCAGGAAGAGCTGCGCGGCAAACCAGGGGTACGCATTTCAGAACGGGATATCCTGGGCTCGGAGATCCGCAATGTGGGCCCTGTCCTCGAACCTGTGCCTGGACTCAATCTGCACCTCAACATCGATCTCCGGCTGCAGCAAGTCATGTATGATGCGTTGCAGGAGCAGATGGACGCCACGGACGCGCCCTGGGCCGTTGCCATTGCCATGAATCCGCAGAACGGCGCGGTGCTAGGCATGGTAAGCTTGCCATCTTACGACGACAACATCTTTGCTGAGCGCATCGGTGAAGATTATCTGCAACTCGAACGGGACACGCGGCGCCCGCTTATCAACTATGCCATTGGTGGTCTCTACCCGCCGGGCTCTACGTTCAAGATGGTCACCGCCACGGCCGCATTGGCTGAGAATATCATTACCGAGAATACGGTTGTCGTTGATTCCGGGCCCATTTATCTGCCCAATCGTTATTTCCCTGACGATCCAAGCCAGGCGCAGAAGTTCGTCAGTTGGAACCACGAGAATGGGGTCGTGCACGGCGCCCTGAACCTGGAACGGGCATTGGCCCTCTCCAACGACATCTTTTTCTATTATCTAGGCGGCGGCTATCTGGAAGAGTTCCAGGGCTTAGGCGATAAACTGCTCGCCAGGTGGACCGAGCTATACGGCTTTGGTGAGCCGACCGGCATCGATCTGCCAGGTGAGGTGACGGCCCAGGTCCCCACGGATAAGTGGAAACGCCAGCTCTTTGCCGAACCGTGGACAACAGGCGACAGTTACAATATGGCCATTGGCCAGGGGTATGTGCTCTCCACGCCGCTTCAGGTGCTCTTGGAAGCGGCCACGGTGGCCAATGGCGGCACGGTCTATGTGCCCCAGGTGGTGCACCACATGACCGATGCCAACGGCGGGCTGCAGAAGGACTTCACGCCCATCATCAAACGTGAGCTGCCCATCAGCCCCGAGGAGATGGAGACAATCCGGCGCGGCATGTGGGATGCGGTCAACGCCGAGTACGGTACAGGCTATGTGGCGCGCGTTCCAGGTGTGGAAGTGGCTGGCAAGACTGGTACGGCTGAGTTCTGCGAATATGTGCCGGAAGAGCAGGACTGTCGCCGCGACGAGAAGGACAACTTACCCACCCATGCCTGGTTTGTGGCATTTGCACCATACGATGAACCTGAGATAGCTGTGGTAACCTTTATCTACGACGGAGGTGAAGGTTCGGCAGTGGCTGCGCCTGTGGCCCAGAAGATTCTACAGGCCTATTTCACGGAGATTGCCCCGCGGCCCCAGCAGACGGCCGCAGGGCAGTGAGGAGATCGGCATGAACGAAAGTAGTTCGACGGAGCGCCGCTGGCGCTTGGATTCGGCTGCTGGGGCCGACAATGGCCCAGTCAATGGGGCGTTGGTTGCCATGCATGCCCGGATCGCTGATCTGCTCGACGATGTGACCGTTGCGGCAGTTGACCCAGATCGCGAGCCAGGTCGCGAGACGGTCGCCGAAGACCTGGCTGTTAAAGATCTGGTTGCCGAAGACAGGGCCGCCCAAGTGGCGCCCACCCAAGAGCCCGCCGCCAACGGGTTTGGCGCCGGCGATGACACGGGCGCGTCGCCCGTCCAGGATGTGGCTGTGGCGCCGCCCATAGCGGAGCAGCTCCCCGCGGCGGACCAGCCTGAGAAGGTCGCTCCCGCTCCAGTTGTGCCCGCTGAGCCGGATGTCGAGTCTGTACTGCCGCGACCTCAGCGGCCCCAGGCGCCGTCGCCCAACCAGGCCATCAACATCAAAGGACGCAATGATGGGATTGCTGTCGAGATCGGCAAAGGCGCGTGGCCCGATATTCTGTCCGCCCTGGCCGAGCGACTTGAGCAGTCGGCCAGCTTTTTCCGCCAGAGCAAGGTGGCGCTGGATGTGGGACCGCGACCAGTCGTGGAGGACGAGCTGGCGCGGCTGCTGAAACTGCTCGAAGAGCATGCCATGACATTGGCGGTTGTACGCACCGGCTCCGAGCGCACCTTTGAATCGGCGCTGGCGCTTGGCTTGACTGCAACGCTGGAGTCCTCCGATGGCGTAGCCATGGCCGACGCGTCGCCGGCAGCAAGCAACCAGACTTCCGATAGCTACTTCGTCTACCGCGGCTATTTGCGCTCAGGCCATCGGCTGCGCCGGACGGAACACGTGCTGATCATCGGCGACGTCAATCCAGGTGCAGAGGTCATCAGCAGCGGCGATGTGCTGGTGTGGGGCCGCCTGCGCGGCGTTGTCCATGCCGGCGCGGGGGGAAGCCAGCGCGCCATTGTCGCGGCTCTGGACCTGGAACCGACACAGCTACGTATCGCTAACCTGACCGCCATCGGTCCGGACCCCAAACCAGGGCAGCCTGGCCGCTTCTTTTGGCGCCGTTCGCAGAATAAACGGCCCGAAGTGGCACGCATCGTCAACGACGAAATTACCTTGGAGGAGTGGGATGCAACCCGCCCGGGCGGTCTCGTCAGTCTGCGGCGTGGAGGAAGATAGACGAACAGCAGCGTAACTCCATCCAACAAGGATGCAGGATTCAGGATGCGGTGATCCACCGCTGAGGGCCCCTTGATCCGGTGTCCCATTCCGGCCGTTGCGCCCAACTCGATACATGACCGGTACTGTGATCACCGTAACCTCCGGCAAAGGAGGGGTAGGCAAAACAACGACAACTGCGAATGTCTGCGCTGCGCTGGCGCTGCTGGGTAAACGCGTGGTAGCCATCGACGCAGATATTGGCCTGCGCAATCTTGACCTTGTCATGGGGCTGGAGAATCGGATTCTGTACGATTCCATTGATGTGGCGGAAGGGCGCTGCACACTCCAGCAGGCGCTTGTGCGGGATCCACGGGTGGAGTTCCTGTATCTCCTGCCGGCAGCGCAGACGCGGGACAAGACCGAGATCACACCGGATCAGATGTGCACCATCTGCCGCCAGCTGGCCTCCATCGCCGACTATGTCTTGATCGACTCGCCGGCAGGCATTGAACACGGCTTTCAGACCGCCATCGCGCCGGCTAACCGTGTGCTGATCGTCACGACCTCAGATGTGAGCGCGCTGCGTGACGCAGACAAAGTAATCTATCTCCTGGAAAAGGATGGAAGCCGACAGCCAGGGTTGGTGATTAACCGCTTTAATCACCGCTTGGTGAACAGCGGTGAAATGCGGGGCATCGACGATGTGCTGGATATTCTGGCCATCGATCTTATGGGCGTTGTACCCGAGGATGAGCGGCTTATGCTCTCTACCGATCGCGGGACGCCGGCCGCCTTTGACCGGCGGATGCACGTGCGTAGGGCATATGAGAACATTGCCCGGCGCATTATGGGCAACAATGTGCCACTCACGGACTTTTACCGGCCCGGTTTTTGGGGATGGTTTGCGAGGCTATTCGGTCGATAGATGTTTGCACGTCTGAATTGGCGCCACTTTGATTGGCTACTACTCGTCATCGTACTGGTGCTGTGCGCCGCGAGCGTAGCTATGATCTACAGCGCCACTCACAATTCCCCTGACTTAGAAGATTATTGGCTACGCCAGGTCGTCTTCATTGGTATTGGCATTCTTGCCATCTTTGGTGTGGCGGTCTTGGACTACCGGCAGCTCGGCATCCTGGCCGTGCCTGCCTTTATTCTGTTTATCATCTCTCTCGTTGCCGTCTATTTCTTTGGTGACACCCAGGGGTCGGGTTCCCAGAGCTGGATCAATATCGCCGGCACCCTCGTCCAACCGACAGAGGCGGGCAAGTTCCTGATCATCATCTTCCTCTCCTGGTATTTGAGTTGGTTCCAGGATCGGATGCACAGCCTGCCGTATTTGCTGGTCGTGTTGGTGTTGCTCTTTGCACCGCTGGTGCTGGTCTACATCCAGCCCGATTTTGGCATGACAGTCACCTACGCATTTCTAGGCGGCGCCCTCATCATGGTGGCGGGCGTGCGTTATCGCCACCTGCTCATGTTGTCCGCATCCGCTCTGATCGCGGTGCCGTTCTTTGCCGCTACGCTGCAGGGTTATATGTTGGCGCGTGTCTGCATATTCCTGCCCACAGATGAAACCACTGGCCAAATTCAAGAGCCGATCTTGGGCTTTTTGCGCAGCAGTTTTGACTCGCTTCCCCCCGAGTGTGTTCGTCCCGAAGCCAATACGGCAGCCTCCTACAACGTAGACCAGGCGCTGATTGCAGTGGGCAATGGGGGTCTTACTGGGCTCGGCTGGACTCAGGGCACGCAGAACCAGCTCCACTTCCTGCGGGTGCGCCATACAGACTTCATCTTTAGCGTTATTGCCGAAGAACTGGGCCTGGTGGGTGCGGCGCTGGTCTTACTCTTACTGCTCTTTGTCGTATGGCGCATTCTGCGCATCGCCGATCGGGCGCCCGACCAGTTTGGGCGTCTGCTCGCCACGGGCGTGGCTGCGTTGGTCTTCTTTCAGGTGTTTATCAATGTCGGCATGAACCTGAAGCTCATGCCGGTCACGGGACTAACCCTGCCGTTTATCAGTTATGGCGGCAGTTCGCTGGTTTCCATGATGTTCGCGATTGGCCTGGCTGAGAGTGTGGCAATGCGCCACCGCAAGATCGAGTTCTTTTAGCTTGCTCTTGCACAACGCGTTGCAGCCAGGTGACGGCCGGCGCTAAAAGCCGGTCCTTAGCCCCACACACCATCTAAGTCGCTGGCTGCGTGTGCTGCCGAACATGTTCGGCAGCACACGCTTTTTTGTCCATGACTTTTTGTCCGTAACTTTTATGGATCAGGCCGTCATTGAAATTTCCAGAACCATTAGGCCTTTCCATGCAAAATCGTCGCAAATGAGGTATAGGCATGTTCAATACGATCATTCGTACGCTCGTGGTGTTGGCGCTCGTGCTGGCGCCTTTACCAGCGCTGGCAACATCACCGGTGCACGTTGGCCCTGTTGAGCAGGAGGTCGAGGGCGCCGACGAAGGCGACCCTTCCCGTACAGAGCCCGCCGAACCCCCGGCGGAAGGGCAGCCCGATACGCCACCAGTCGAAGTCGTATATGTCACCGAGACCGTCCTGGTCACCGAAGTTGTGACCGTGGAAGAGATCGTACCCATTGAACAGATCGTGCCCGTAACAGAGACGGTATACGTGACCCAGGTTGTCGTAGTCGAGGAAGTCGTGCCCGTCGAGCAGATCGTGCTGGTTGAGCAGATCGTGCCGGTGACGGAGACGGTATATGTAACCGAGGTTGTCGTAGTCGAAGAAGTCGTGCCCGTCGAGCAGATCGTGCCTGTTGAGCAGATCGTGCCGGTGACGGAGACGGTATATGTAACCGAGGTTGTCGTAG
>JACFMY010000155.1 GCA_019455155.1 Caldilineaceae bacterium | reverse complement strand
TGTACCAAAAACCGACCGTGCGTGAAGGCTGGCAACCTCAACTTGAAAGGTATCTTGTCCGGCTTCCATCCGCGTCGCCATCAAAGGCAGATTCAACCGGGCAAAAATATCTTGCGCTTCCTGCCACATCGCCTCTCCCTGCTTGGTATTTGCCTGGCGCATTTCATGCTGCGCCCAACGCCAAAGTGTAATTGCGCGATCCCGTTCAAGGTCAGCCTCCTTGAAAAGAGCAAGGCTGCGGCGATAGCAGGCTGCGGCATCATACCGTTGGTCATTATCCACATCGGACAGGATTGGCTTACCCAATTGGGCCGCAACGAGACCCAAGACGCACCAGGCGCGGCCGTAATCCAAAAGGTTTGACGGAGATGTCAGCGCCAGAGCTTGCTGCGCCATTTCCAACGCCTGAAAGGTTTTTCCTAGCCCTAGATAAGCTTCGGCCAGAAAACGGTAGGATTCGGACAACCCGTACCAATCATGCCGTGTTTCAGCAATCAACGCTTCCAGATCTCTTGCGGCGGCGGCAAATTGACCCATCCTGATGCGAGCGCCACACAGATTACTCAGAATAATCTTGGCATTTTTGTGACTTTCAATTTCACGGGCGAGCGCCAGTGCCGCTTCATAGTACCGGGCCGCCAGGGCAAAATTGCCCTGCAAGCGCGCATTTTCGCCCATATTGTTTAAGGTTGCACTTTCACCCTGCCGGTGACCTAAGTCACGGTAGACAGCCAGGCTTTCTTCCAGTTGATGCTGGGCGATGTCGTATTGACCCCGCATGTAATAATTGACGACACCCATCAGAGCCAGAAACCGGGATTTGGCCCGGCGGAGGTGCGCTGCCTCCCGGCTCAAATTGTAGCCCTCCTTGGCCGCACGCAGGGCCGCTTCTGCCTGCCCCAGCCGGTAATGCGCCCAGCCTTGATAGTACAGTGCTTCTGTTAATCCGATCGGATCAAACACCCCAGTTTCTTTGAAAAGCGCGACGGCCCATTGGGCGCTTTGGAGCGAATCTTCAGCACGGCCCAGACCCTCTTGCGTACTGGATAGGGCACTTAAGGCTTGGGCCTGGCCTGCCTTATCGCCGCTTTGCTCCGCTACCCGACAAGCTTGTTCTAAAATCTGCTTAGCTTCGGCAAGATTACCGATGCTTTCCAGATGGAGACCCAGCAGCGAGGCCAGGGTGGCGGCCTTGGAGGTCCTCCGGGTCAGCGCGCCATCGCTGACATAACGCAAATGAATGGCTGAAATTGGCAGGCTGGAAAGATACCCTGCCTTTTGACGCTGATTAGAGATGGTTTGGGCCATCTTGGTGGCAACCGTCACCTGCGCTGTCTCTGTTTCCTCTGCGTCGCTCATATCTGTGGTGAAGGTTGCCAGCAGTGGGTGCAACACAACCATACCGTCGGCCTCTTTTTTCAGAAAGCCCAAGGCCACCAGCCGTGATAGTCCATCCTCGGCCAGCAGGGTCATCAGCAGGTCATCGCTATCGCCGGAAACCATCGATTTCAACCACGTCGTCGGGATAGGTTCGCCCGGCGCCAGACAGGCCGCATAGACCAATAGCTGGCGGGCCACAGCATTTACTTTGTCAGCCGGATCGAGACGCTCCCAATTGAGGGCGAAGGTCCGGGCTACACTCAATTCATGCTTGGTGGGTGAATGGCTGGCGCCATGACCCTGTAAGGAGGGGTGTTGTAATAATCCTTCGCCTCGCACCTGAGCAAGATAGGCGGCCGGGCTGATCTGCTGATAACGACGCAAAAAACTGCCGGCCAAGTGGAGGGCTAATGGCAAATGGCCGATTGCTCGGGCAATGTCACCTGCTTCCGACTCGCTCACATGGGCGGCTAACCGTTGCAACAACAGGCTGCTTTTCCGTGGATCGAGCACATTCAGGCGGATGGTCCTGATCTCCAGCCCCGGGGCCCATTCACTTTGGAGGCACGTCAATAAAACGCGACAGCCCCCGGTTACAGGCAACCATCGCTCTAACAACGCTTCATCTTCACAGTTGTCGAAAACCAGCAAGCGCGGGACCGGCTCCTGCCAGGCCCGCTTGACGCGACCGATTTGATCCGTCAGGGTCAGCTTCTCCGTTTCGCGGAACAGTCCCAGGCCGCGTTCCGAGCCTACCGCCGCCACTGCCTCGGCCACGTTTTCCGCATCGCCGAAGTTGAGCCAAAAAACCCCACCGGAAAAATAGCGACCGTAGCGGTAACAAAACTCCACCGCCGTTTGTGTTTTGCCCAAGCCGCCCATCCCCGTGATCGCCACCACCGGAGGGCGAGCGTTTTTTGAACCTTGACCCAACGCCGAGGCAATCTGCAACAGCGCACTTTCCCGCCCCATGAAATCCTCATTGCGGTGATAAGGCAGGATGCTGTTAGCAGGCAGAGGACCCGGCTCAGACAACTCGCTTGAGGAGAGGGCTTCAAGGGAACTCAAGTCGGGGAGAAGCAGCGTCGTTATCCCCTCGCTCCAATCATCCAACTCCTGGGCCAGACTCTGCGTCGCTCCTTCCGGCTCAAGACCCCATTGATCCCACAAGATATTTCGGAAAGCGGCATAGGTTTGCCGGGCGGCGGTGATCTGCCCCTGGGCTGCCAGGAATTGTATTTGCCAGCGAAGGGCCTCTTCGTTCAGTTCATCGATGGTCAGCCAGTGGGCGGCCGCTTCCGCCCCCGCCGCCCAGAGTTCTTTATCAGCCAGGGTTTGGCACAGGCCGCGATGGGCATCCTGCACGGCCCGGCGCAGCCTTTCTCTTTGCAGAGTCAGCCATTCCATGTAGCGCGGCGCGTCATCGAGTTCAAATCCTTCCAGTAGCTCGCCCCGATAAAGGCGTAGCTCACCCAATGAAGTACGGGAGCCTCCGGCGGTCAGATTGTCTGACAGCGCCAGATAGTCTATGACCTCATCAGGTTGAGGGATATATTGAACCGAGTTGCGGGTGGAATCCAGCCCGGGGAGGTGGGGCCGGACGCGGGTCAGCAAGACACGCAGGTTGCGCCGACTGCTGGCGGTGTCGGGCGAATCCCAAAACAGATCGGCGAGGTGCTCGCGAGTTTCGGAGCGGCCGCGCACGATCAAGTAGGCCAGCAGCGCACAGCCTTTGGTGTTGCATAGTAGGTCAGAAGGCTGCCCGTCGTCCGAAATGGAGGGAGGGCCCAGAAGGTGTACTTGTCTGGGCATCAGCTAAATGTGCTCCAGTGGGCGATCTGCGATTCAGACAGATCGTTCAGCCATCAGCGCTGATATCAAGATTTCCGTGTAGCGTTCGTGTAACGTTCACTCTGTATTATATACCGATGTCGAGAGAAACGCATTATGCAGCTTTTCTAGTCCGCTGGCAAGACGACGGCCCCCAGACCCGTTGGCGTGCAACGGTGGAACATGCCTATATGGGTCAGACACTGCACTTTAGCAACAAAAGCGAGCTGCTATGTTTTATGTAGCTGTCGCTTTATGAGGTTGAGAGGCCCGGGCCAATCGAGGTAAATACCCAAGACGATGCCTGAGATTTGCCTGCTTCCAATCCGATGTCAGTTTGGCTCACAAGGGTCACCTTTTGCGTCGGCACAATGTTGATTCATTCGTGCCCCCATCATTTAGGAGTAGTCATAGGAGAAAATCTCTCCTGACTACCATAGGTAAAGAGGTGATGGTATGTCCGCTTCCCGATCTGGTCGTCTGCTCACCAGTACGATAGCCATTTTCTTATCGATAGGGTTGGTCATAGCTTTGACTTGGGCACTTGATCAGAATGCACTTGCCGACGCTGACCTGGCCGCGCAACCCTGGACTCGCGTTTGGTCTGCCAACGCGGCACGCTTTAGCGCCGATCCGCTGACTGCTGCATGGGAGCAGGCCCGGGACGCAGGTTCCTATAGCTTCACCAGTGACGTGGTGCAGATCACGATCCCCACAGCCAAGGTTACTAACGTGGGCCGCCCTAGCCGCACCGAGCAGCTCTATTTGGAAGGGCAGAGCGATCTGGAGGCGGAGGCCGTGGAGTTTCAACTGTGGACACAGGGGGGCAGCGCCCATAGTGCTGAGAGTGGGCTTTCTGTGCGCGCAGCCGACGGCAAGAGCTACATCCGTCAGGGCACAGGCGATTGGGAAGAGAGCAGCAGCTTCTCCAATGTCATCGCGCCCGCGAGCGACTTTATGGCCTACCTGGCCGCAGCGCGCGACATCACGTCTCACGAACCGGAGACGCGCGCCGGCATCACCTTTACCCGCTACAGCTTCCAGATCGATGGACCCACCTTTGCCGTCTTTGCGCGCAACCAGATGGAAGCCGCCATGCGCGCCAGGGGCGAACTGCCAGAAGGCGTCCATTTTGAGCTCTCCAGCTACTACCACGACATGACCGGCGACGGCGAGCTCTGGATACGTGAGAACGGGCTGCCTCTGCGTCAGGTCCTCAACATACGATTTCCCGAACAAAATGGTGAAAGCGTCCAAGCCCAGATCAAAGTCGATTTCTCCCAGTTTGGCCAGACCCGCTTTGTGGGCGGCGAATTTGTGCAGATTGATCCTGCGTCCACCGCGGGGAGCGTCAACGGCGTCTGGACTGCGCTGCAGCGTCAAGCCCCCGCGGCTGTCTCTCTACTTGCGCTGTTGCCCTGCTTGGCGTTGATCGTTCTGGTGGTCTATTATCGCCGGACGCGTATGCTGCAGACGGCGCTCTCGCTGGCCGTGATCGCCAGTATGCTGGTCGGCCCAATTTCGAGCACCTTGAAGCTCACAACGTTTTTGGATGCGCAGACAGCTCGAGCCGCCGAACAGAGCGCCACACAAACTGAGAGCGCAATGCTGCGCGAACTGCGCGCTCAGGATAGTGCACCCCAGTTCAATCCCCACCAGAATCCGCTAGAAGCTGCGGCGGCGGTACCGGCGTTTGCATCCGCAATGGCTGGCAGCGCCGCCCCATTTACCGCCCCATCTCTCCAGTCCACAGGGGTACTGACCATCGAGAACACGTCACTGGATACCGATCAGGATGGGCTGAACGACTTTATAGAGCAGCGCATCGGCACCAGCACAGTATTTTCAGACACCGATGGCGATCAGATCTCTGATTGGGTGGAGGTCATTGGATTTACAACAGGCGCAGGCACTGTCAACGAGAAAAAATGGTATCCCAATCCACTCGCAGTGGACAGCAACGACGATGGTATTGCCGACACGTTGGAGTATGACGTGGACGGGAACAACCAACCCGATGATACAGATGGTGATGGTACGCCCGATCTCTTTGATAATGACAACGATGACGACGGCATTCCCGATCACATAGATTTGGCGCCTTTTGCCAAAAGCACAGCCAATGGCAATCCCCCCTACGGCGAATCCAGTCCCCTACTTCTGAAGATCAATAACCTGACCGTTCAAAGCGGTAACGCGGCTGTTCACACGTTTGTCGATTTTCAAATCCGGCCGGTCTCGGCGCAACAACTCCAGGTTGCCACCAATCTGCTGGACTGGCCGCAAGATGACGAGGGTCAGATTCAGGATATTGACGACCAGCCATCGGATATGACGCTGCTGCCGATGCTTGAAGTTCGTATTCCCAACGGCGCAGCGATGTTACCGCCGGAGAGTGATCTCGAACCATATGGCATCTCAGTCGGCAACGATGAGGTGTCGGGTGGCAAGGTGGCATATATCCCGCTCAACTTGGTGACCGATCCGCAAAGCGGCGAGCGCGTAGCCTTTAGTGGTCGCATGCGGTACCTGCCGCAGACCGCCTGGCAACAGCCCCACAGTGTACGCATGGTCTGGGTCGTACAGGTTGCCAATGACTATGCCTGCGATCCCAATAGTACCGGCTATGACGCAACGAAGGGCTATTGTGCCAACCAGCCACAAATCGTCCATCGCTACTACGAAGATTGGATCTTGACCGGACTCAACGTCATTGAAGAACATGGCGCCGACATGGCGATCATTTATGAGGATCCCGGGGCCCGATCGGCCAATGACGGCGCCATGTGGTTGTTGACCAGCGTACTCGGAGCGCGGTTTGTCGCCACAGTGGTTGACAACGGGGGGAACGCCCAACGCGACCTAACCATAGACAATCTGGATGCAAAACTTGACCGCAGTATCAATAGTAGTGCCAATGAAGTCGTCTATGGTCTCCCCAACAATTTCCATGTCGTAAAGGCTCAGTACGCAACCTTTGACGAAGCAATCTACAAGGTCGGAACCGAGACAACGACCAGCGTGCTCAACAGTACCTTTACAGACCCCGCCCAGAAACCGTTGCTGCTCTATGCCTACGAAACAAATCTACGCAGCATTGGGCTTGATGCGTCGCGCATTGACAACAGCAACAACAGCTATGCGTCTGTAAACGGCGCCCAGCTGACCATGGACTTTCACCCAAGTGGCCAACCCAATACGAGTATTAAGACGACGGCTGGGTTTAAGTGGACCCCCTATTGTGGGAACGGAAGTCCGCCGGTGTGGGACGTGTGCGATCCGGTCGCATATTGGCAGGAGTTAGAGGCGCGGCACGGCGCTCAAACGCTGGATCCGGACACGCTACAGTTAGTCTCGGCATCTTCGATTGACCCAGACGTTGCGAAAGGTGAGATGATCGCGACACAACTCTATGCACTGTCAATGTTGCAGGGGATCAGCGCCCCAGTCAGTGAAGATAACGGGAGCGGTGTGCAGCTTGTATCCGGCATTTATGCAAGCGAAAGCGACAGCCAAGTGACGGACGACATACGCTCTGGGTTGCTTTTGGGAACCGCGGTCGCAAAATGGGCCGCAAACCGGGAAATATTAAAGGGGTTAACAAATTTTACGCGCGCTGATGGAAGTAGTTATTCCCACAGTGAATTAATTAAACGGGTACGGTTGGGGAGGATCGACACTCGCGGTACGTTCAGCACAATCGGACGGTTCCCCGGGTGGTTGAAAGGTGGAACGTATGTCGCAATGGGGCTTGTTCTCGCCGGTACTGCTGTTGCCGCCGGTTTCGCACTTGCCGGCTATGAAGAGGCTGAGCTTCCCGCACAGATTGCTATTGGCGCCATTCAGAGTGCTGCACTCGTAGGCGTGCCAATTCGTACGGTGTTCGTCGCTACCCAAGAAACGGGCAAAAGCGCGATACAGGTTCTCAGAGGACTATCGTCAGAGATCGGCTATACACAAAAAGCCGGAGCAATTGGGGCCGGCCTTGCGATCGGGATCACATGGGGGATCTTCATCGCCAACGCGACCGCCAACAATATGGTCCCCTTTAGCGTGGCGTTCAACCACGCCTTGGCAAGTACCATCGCGTCGACTATCCTTATCATTTTACTTACAATCATCGCGTTGAACCCTGTCGGGTTGATCATCGTTGGGATTATCGCAGTGTTGGATATACTCCTCACCCTGCTGTGTGAGTATGGCGGGGCAGACTCGCTGCGTTTTGATTTCACAAGTGGCTGCTTTACGATTAGCGGCGCCGTGACCGCAACCATTGTTAAGGCGCTGTATAGCTATGACCTGATGATCGATACCAACCGCGCGGATCTGGTCACGACTGGCGGGCCTGATATCGAACTGACCAATCCCAACCTCGGCTATGTGGGTGGCAATACCATTTCGGTGACGTTCCCCATCACAACCCATGCGGTCCACAAGGACCCGGACCCATCGGCAGGGATCTATGTCAATTTCTACCTCTGGTTGTTCTCGAAGAACAATCTGCGTTCCAGTACCTTCAAATACAGCTTGACTGCCCCCAATCCGGCAGACATTACAGGGCTGGAACGCGACCAGATGACCAATCAGTGGATGCAAGTCGCGGAAGATCACAAGTATGTGCTCACCCCGATGTATGGCGGGAAGGCCAGCACGATCCCGAACGCCGCGGTGGTCGCGCTGCCGCCGCAGGCTGGGCTGAATCAACCGGTTGAATTCTACCAGAACATGGGCTTTGCCATTCCTGCCTATGAGTGCTGGCTTGTGCCGGTTCCATTGGGTCCTTCGCCGGCGACGCCGGTTTGCTATACGCGCACCTTTAAGGGTAAGAACTCCACCCTTATTGATTCGCTACGGTTGGACATCTTGCCGGCGACGCTGAACGAATTCATACTGACTGTTCAAAAAGAGGATGGTGGCTTTGGGCTGGCCTGGGATGCAGCCTTCCGCTCCCTGCCCGACGAAGACGGTGACGGCTTGCTCTCCAGCCGCTATAATGGGCTTGACCCTGACGACAGAAAATGGGACGCGGATTCCGACGGCTTATCCGACCGCTTCGAGCGGGAACAACAGCAAGCCGGCGTCAACATGTCCCCGATCCAAATAGATACTGACAGCGATGGTTTGACAGATGCCCAGGAACTCCAGTTTGGCACCAACCCAGGCGTGGCCGATAGCGACAACGACGGGCTGAAGGATGGTGAGGAGGTTTGGCATGAGGTCTATGATCTGCAAACTGGGCTTGCCACAGGTCACTACACCGGTGGGCTGTCTGTTGAAATCAATTCGCTAAACCCTCTCACGGTTCGCGTCTCCTCTAATCCCAATGCACGCGACAGCGACGGCGACGGCGTGAGCGATGCCGCCGAATACCAACTTGCCAAGGACAACGGCGTTGATGGAAATGGCAAGCCTATTCGTATTGATGACAACAACGTGCCCTTTCACCCCAACGTCGTCAATACGCCGCCTGTGCGCATCTATGTCACCAGCGACGCCGTGGAGAATCGCTACGTCAAGCCCGGCCAGCAGTTTGTCTATACGACCACGGTTGTGGCGACTGCGCCGCTCGATCCTGGCGTACTCGACTTGTTCGTGCTGAACGGCAATGGTGCATCCTCGAGTCTATTGGGCGTGCCGTCACAGCGCTATGCGTTGCCCTTTGATTCGCTCACCTTCAGCACGGCTCCAACTATTACACGGCAGACCGCATTTACCGTGAACGGGAATGCGCCGACACAGACGTCAGTCTCCGTCAACAACACGGTGCGCACCCAACTGGCCGGCAGCGGCTTGGGCCCGTGGCAATGGAACCCGACAGCTGGTGGTACGTGGAGTTTCAGCGGTGCACAAAACCAACCAGCGTTCACCGCGGCAACCCCCACAACGTTTGATCGCCCGGATCGATATTTGATGACGACCAAGGCGCTCATTGCAAACTATGGTGCGCCTGGCGATATCAGGACGCAGTATATTCCTTCCGCAGTAATCAGAGAACTGGACGTCGACACCTTCAATAGAACCATCCCGTGGACGCCCACAACAACTGCGACTTTGCTAGAAACCAGCTATCTATATGCACCCAACGCACCGGATGTCGCCTGCAACGACAGCGGCAACTGTATGGTCGTTTGGGATCACATCGACAACTGCAGTACGGCCACGATCAACTGGATCAAGATACTTAACGAAGGCAATGATGGCAGCAGCAGCGGCATCGAGCCCGTCATCTATCTGGTGCGCGACTTCAATGACAATAACCCCACCGATGGTGGATATGAGTTGCTCTGGAATCCTAGACCCTCGGCCAACGGCGGCAACAATATGCAGAAGAATGAGCAGCGGGGACCCAATGCATACGGTTTCCCGATCAGCTTTGACTTCTGCGACAATGACAGAATTGTAATCTACGAATCCGACAACCAGGACAATCTGAACGATTTCAACCTGACCAAGTGGAACGAACAAGATTTCGCGGGCAGTAACTTTGTCCAACCAGGGGGCTTCTGGAATGAGACCGGTGACGAGGCCATACTGCTCTGGGACGATGCGACCTGCAACGGTTGCCGCATTAACCTCAGTATCACCAGCGTGAGCAAGCAGATCCGCAAAGTCGCCGGCGCACTGCTTGCCCCGGATGGCACGGTGCTCGTGCCACAGCATGATCTATCATCATACGCGGGCAACCCTTATACCGTCGAATTCTATCGTCCAACAGTTGCCAGTGACGGCAAGGACTTCCTCGTCGCATGGGAGCGAACAATCTTGCCGTTGGGCGCGTTCAGAAGCGCAGGCAACACGACCGCCCAAGACGCGATTGTCACTCGCCGCTTTGCAGGCGACGGGTCGCCGCTGAGCAACAATACGCTTGTCACTGGCTCTGAAGCGACCACAACGATAGCGGTGCAAAATCATCAGTTGGCCCAAAGATCACGCGCCCGACTGGTCTTGAATTGGGTGGGCGACCGCTACCAACTCACGCGCCTGCTCTTGCCGTTCCAGGTCAAATCGACTGGCGAATGGGGACAAGGCATTACCATTCGTGATCTGGATGGCAACGGTCAATTGATCCCTGGCAGCTTCGCCCAACTGCTCGGCTCTGCTCGCAATTTTATCGATGACAGTTACGACTGGGCGTATGACCCGATCAATAAGCGCAGCCTGCTCCTGTACTGGGATAACATCAACTACTTCCTGCAAGGGCGCTTGTTCGAACCGACCGGCCCCGGCAGTTACATGGTTAGCGTGCCACAGAATTGGTTCTTTACGAATGTCGGTGATTCGGGCAGTCCACAGGTGGAATATGATCCCACAACCAAGGGCTGGCTGGTGGGCTGGACGGGGAGTAATTGGTCAAACTTCGAAGCGCTGGATGCCGAAGCGACTAGCCCGCCGCTAGGCAACCGATTAACGCTCACCGATCAACCGGTTGTCAACAGCAATGCCCTCGCCTGCCCGGCGCCTCAGTCGCTGCCGGTGGTCGATCTGCGCTTTGAAGAGTTGCCGGGTGCGACCACTTTTATCGATCGCTCTGGCTATGGCAACAACGCGAGCTGTTCCCCTGGTGCATGTCCATCTGCCGGGGCACCGGGCGCACGCAGGAACAATGGCGATGCCCCGCCACTTTCCGCCTATGCGCTTGAGTTCACCGGTACCAACAACAGCATTTCTTTGACGAAGCCGAACCAGCTAAGCGGTAGCTTCTCGCTTGCCCTCTGGTACAAAGCCGATGCGGCCTCATTTGTTGCGGCCCCATTCGTTGTCGACTCTAACCAACCCAATGGCTTTGGCTTGTTTGTGCGCAACGATCAGGGCCAGGTCGAATGGTACGTCGCCAACAAGGGCCTCCTGATGGCCTGGCCTGGCGACGGCGATTGGCACTTCGTCGTCGGTACCTATGAGCGCAGCACCGGCGCTGTCAACCTCTATATTGATGGTGTTCCAGTGAAAAGTGATACGGTCACGCAAGTGCCGATTCTGGGCTCGAATATAGAGATTCGCGGCGCCAATACCCTGGTTAGCATCGATCATCTTCAGATCTATCCATCGGCACTCAGTGCTTCGACGGTCAGCGCCATCTATGGCCGGTCAAATAGCGCCTTCTGCATCGCCACCTCGGCGAATGCCGTCAGTCAAGCCGTCCGATGGAATAAGCTTTCAGTGACCAGAGAAGAAACGTTCACGCCAATTGAGAAGAGCGAGGCTTCGATCATCACGGTTGACAATGATGCGCCGACCACCTCTGTAACAGGCGCCCAGTATGTCGATATCGATGCAAACGGCTCCGCCATCTTGACCATCGGCGGCACGGCCCAAGATCCCACCTCTGGCGTCGGCAGCGTTAGCGTTAGCGTCGATGGACTCAACAACGGTGCCTATCAACCGGCTACAGGCAAGGAAACCTGGGTCTATCAATTCCCTGTTACCGAAGGGGCCTACACCGTCCGCGCCAAAGCCACCGATATTCTGGGCAACGTGGGCAATCCCAGCGCCGACAAAGTCATCATCGCCGACGCCACGCCGCCACAGGTAACGATCAACACCATTGCCAATCCGGTCAAGCCGGTGCTCAATGGCAGCGGCCAATGGCAAGTCAGCCTGAGCGGCACAGCCTTCGATCCGAATGTCGGCTCGTATCCCGGCAGTGGCGTCTACCCCGATTCGGTTGAGGTGCTCTTGACTGGTGCAGGCGGTGTGGTTGTGAGCGACCAGTGGCAAACAGCCATCTACGACGAGAATAGCAAAGTGTGGACGGTTGACTATACCTTCCCTGCTGCACGGATTGACGTGACCGGCGTCTACACGGTCAGCGTGCGCGCCCAAGATCGCGCTGGCTCGAATGGCGGCAATAGCACCGGCAACGCCGGCGCCACCGCCATCCTGCAGCTAGACCATACCGGTCCGTCTGCTTCCCTGAGCAACGTTGACGCTTCCCGCCAACTCATTACCGGACCGGTCACAATCGGCGGGCCTGTGCTTAGCCCCTTCAGCGGTATCGATCGCGTGGAGGTGGCCTTTACGCCGGTTGAACAGATTGCGGCCCTGCCGCTCGACGTGAGTGCAGCCGAGGCCCAGGCGATATTGGATGCAGCCGACCCCAACAGGTGGTTGCAGGCGTCATTGGTACAGCAAGGGGCCGGCGCCATGACGACGACCTGGAGCCTGCTCGTTCCCGACACTTTGGAGGGTGAGTATCAGATCGACTTGCGCGGCACGGATATGTCGGCGAACGTACTGGTGACCTCGAACGTCTGGCGCGGCATCATCGATCTGCTGGCACCGCGCGTTTCCATAGTCAGAACAGCTTCAGGCTACGGCTATACAAGCGATACGAATGTCCTGTTCGAGCATGTCATGTACTCATGTGTTGCCACAGATCGCTATCTCGTTGCGGGAGCTTTCACCTGTCCAGGCGTCACCCTCTCCTCGCAAGCAACACGCGTCTTTAACACCGATCCACGGTTGCAAGCGCTCTTCCCAGATCGTACGCTCTTGGAACAGATGGAAAAAACAACTTACAGGTATGAGGCATCCGCACCGCTGGAAACCATCGCAGCCTGTGACCTCTTCGGTCACTGCTCGACTGCAAACACAGGTCAGACGGTCGCCGCAGCGCAAAACCAGGTGACGACGGCTGCCGTCGTGGTAGCCGCGGCTGCGGCCCAGCCGCAGGCGCTGGTGATTTCCCCGGTAGAGGGACTATATGCGGCTTCCGACGGCAATTTGCCGGTTACGATTGCGGCTGAAGCCGCCGCGTCGCTGCAGCAAGTAACGGTCGAACTGGACAACACCGTGGTTCGCACCTACACCTTTGAGCAGAGTGATAACATCACGCGCATCCAACGTACCGTTGCGATTCCAAACGTAACTGAAGGCGTACACATGCTGGTTGCGAAAGCAACAGATTGGACCGGCGCCGTCCAAACGACGCTCTATCCTGTCACCTTCACGCTAGACGCCGCGGATCCGGCAGTCACGCTCGATACAGACCTGCTGCGCCTGGCCGATACGTGGGCGCTGGGCAGCGACATGCTACGCTTCAATGGCACGGCCAGCGATAGCGTGGGCTTAGCTGCCGTCCAGATCAAGATTGTCGATGCGCCGTTTGCCGAAGCGGTCTTTGACGAAAACAGCGGCACTTGGAGCACAGCCCAACTGGTGCGGGATCCGGAAGGCAAGGTGCTCAAAGTCACCGTGCGGGCCGTCGATCGGGCCGGCCGCATGACTTATGTGACGGGCGACATCGGCGTGAATCTCACACCAACCGAGACAACGATTACGCCGCCAAATACGACCATCACGCCCACGGTCGTCACCCCCGGCAGCAACAGCGTCAGCGTCAGCTTTGCCGGTGTAGACGGCACCAACGCGGTGGCAGCCTTTGAATGTCGGCTGGATGATGGGCCATTCCAGCCTTGCGTCAGCCCGCAGCAGTACGAAGGTTTGCACAATGGCGT
>JACFMY010000775.1 GCA_019455155.1 Caldilineaceae bacterium | reverse complement strand
AGTTGGAGGCAATGCCCAGGCTGACCCGCACGGTGCTGGGTGTCTTGCCCGTTGCGTCGTGGATCAGCTGGTAAAACTGCTGGAAGGAGACGGGCGTCTGTCCCACAAAACAGCGCGCCATATCCTCGCGTTTCACCTTGTGGGCCACTTCGCCGTCGCCTGGATTGCAAAAACAGCCGGTACGCAGTGAAATCTTGCGGTCCGCCGCCATGCGCTCGATAGTGCGGTAGTCGAACGATTCACCGGTAGGATCCTTGAGTGTAAAGGCAATCGTGCCGCCGCGCCGGTCTCCCGTGCCCGGCCCATAGATGGTAACCACTGGCGCGCCGTTGCCATGCGTAAGCGCCAACATCGCTTCCAGCAGCCAGCTTGTCAGCGCCATGACCCGTTTGTGGATGGCGTCGATTCCTAGGGCTTCAATATGGCGCAGCCCAATCTCAACGGCTGGGAGATTCAGGTAATTCACCGTGCCGTCTTCGAAGCCTGCCTCCCCAGGGATGAGATAGTGCCAGCCCTCCCCCTGCACCGAGGCAATGGTGATGGTGCCGCCGGCAAACCAGGGCCGGCGCAGGGTGGCCAGCTTGCTGCGCTTGGCGATCAGTGCGCCTACGCCCGTGGGATAACCGAAGATCTTGTAGAACGAGAGCGGAACAAAATCAGGCTTGATGCGGCTCAGGTCCAGGCGATTGGTGGGGACGAACGCGGCGGAGTCTAGAAGCACATCCCAACCAGCGTCATGGGCCGCTTCCACCCACTCCAGGGGATGTTGGACGCCGCTGAAATTGGACTGGGCGGGATAGGCGAACAGGTTATGATGGTGCCCGTCACCCTCAGCCAGCTCGGCCCGGAGCCGCGCCTCGGTAACACGCAACTCGGGAAGCGTCACCGGCACATACGTCACACGTGCACCGCGGGCCCGCGCGAATTCCCGGATACCGTTGACAGAGTTATGATTGTCGAAGGTAAGCAGGTAGCGATCGCCCGGTCCAAATGGGTAGGACTCGCCCACAAGCTTGAGCGCGCCGCTGGCGTTGGGCGTAAAGATGACCGTGTACTCCTCCGGCGCGGCGTTGAAGAACTTGAGCACATAGGCCCGCGCACGCTCGACCAGCTCGGTCATGGCGAGGGACGAAGGGTTCTGCGAGTGGGGATTGCCAAAGACATGGTTGGCCAGCAGCTCCAGGTGCTGGCGCAGCTGCGATTCGCTGTACAGGCTCCCCCCCGTGTAGTCGAGGTAGGCATCACCTAACCGGTCGAGACGGCTGTAATCACTGGCGCGCAGCGTATCGAGATGATCGGTCTCGGTATAGGCAGGCCAGCGCCGGCAAAAGTCGGCGTACGCGTCAGCGTACTCTGCCTGATTCGCCACACCAAGAGGGAGCGCACCATCCAGGCCATTGCCAGATCGCGTCATCATGCGACTCCTTGGTAAATTGCTGTCGAGTTGTGCCGATGATTGTACACCGGAGACCCCCGATCGACAGAATTAGCCGCGTACGCTTCGAGACCGTACGTTAGCACGGGCAC
>JACFMY010000774.1 GCA_019455155.1 Caldilineaceae bacterium | reverse complement strand
AAAGGGTCCGGGCAACGGCAGTACAAACGTTATGTCAGAAACCTAAATCGCGGCGCGAACAGAATTGAACCGACAGCGGCTACAGCAATAAACGTGCCAGCAGATAAGCTGCCAGACCATACAACAGGGGGAAGACTAGAACGCCTGGGAGGTGTCTCCTCCTTTCTTTTCCAGGACGGCCGTGTTCAAAGCCTACGGCCAATAGGGGTTTCAGGATGATGCAGTTGGAAAGCGAACCAGCGCTGCCTACGACACACGGTGTGTACGCGGCGGACCGCTGGATTGCCTCACGACCAGGAGCGGTTTGACAATCACCTGCTTTTCCTCGACCACCTCTTTGTGAATGATCTTCAGCAACATTTGGGCCACCATGACGCCAAATTCCTGGGCTGGCTGGTGGACCGTGGTGAGGGAGGGATGGGCATACTCCGCCAGCAGAATGTCGTCAAAGCCGGTAATGCTGATGTCACGGCCAATCTCCAGCCCGCGCGCCTGGGCTTCACCCATGGCGCCCAAAGCCAGCAGGTCATTGCAGGCAATAATGGCGGTGGGCGGCTCGGGCAGATCGAGCAGCCGCGATGCGCTCATCCGGCCTGAGCGCCGGCGATAATTGGCCTGGATCACGAGCTGTGGCTCGTAGGGCAGATTGTGTGCCTCCACACCTTCCAGATATCCCTGGAGACGATGAAAGGCCTTGGTAAAGTGAGTCGGCTCCGTAATACAGGCGAGACGGACATGGCCCAGTGCAACCAGGTGATCGACGACCTGGCGGATGCCATAGGCGCCATCCTCATCCACCAGATAAAAATCATTGTCCCCTTCCACACGGCCAAAAGCTACGAAGGGCACATCGTGCTCGCGCAACAGATCGATCCGGCTGTCCTGCCGCTGTGTGCGCATGACGATGAAGCCGTCGGTGCGCCGGCTCCGAATCTGCTTGAGATAGGCCTGGCGCTCGTCGCCTCCGACGTCAGTCGATATGCTCAATTGAAAGCCGCGCTGCACCGTATGTTCGACGACTCCGGCAAGGAACTCGCTAAAGAACGGGTCCGAAAAACGCAGATTCTTCGCGGTGGGCAGAATCAACGTAATATTGTCGGTGCGTCGCTTCTGCAAACTGCGCGCGGTCGCGCTTGGTTCGTACCCCATCTCCCGGGCGACGCGCTGCACTTCGCGGCGCGTTTCAGGGCTTATGTCGCCAAAATCGCCCAGGGCGCGGGAGACGGTAGGCACCGACTTGCCGACTCGCTCAGCAATGTCTTTGAGAGTAACGGGCATCCTCTCCCCTCGCGATGAGAACCATGTGAGGGATGGCACTCTGACTAAAAAACCGGGAACTAACAAAAGTATAATCTAAATCGATTTAGCTGTCAACCGGGTCAGGAGCCGCCCTGGCTGAAGCCTTGAAGCAGGTCAGAGGATCACAGAAACGCGCTGAAGCTAACAGACGGGATGGCCTGGGTAGCGCATACTGCTTGCTATGCCTGTCCGGCATTTGACTACTCGGCAGTGCGGCTTTGTATCGTGCCT
>JACFMY010000154.1 GCA_019455155.1 Caldilineaceae bacterium | reverse complement strand
AGGACGAGAATCCTGGCCCTGCTGTCCTGTGGCGGCGCCAGATGAGCCGCCACAGGACAGGTGAGCTTCGCCTTATTCGCCTTCGATCTCTACCTTTGCCTGCTCTGTCAGCGCTAGACCTGCTGTCACGGGCCGCAGGCGCAACTGAAAGCGCGTCTCCTGCGAAAGCAGCTGGTACTGGGGCAACACCCCGGGCCCGCAGCTGCCGTTGCCCAACCCCCCCTGCGCATAGTCAAGATTGAGCACAACTTCTGCGCGCGGCTGTAGCTCGTACGTGTGCTGGGCACGGGTCAGATCCTCCGCGGTGTAGTGGTGTGCGCTCAGCTCCAGCGTGGGACTGCCGTGTACCAATAGCCCGTGTCCCCAGGCATCGGTGAGCGCGGCCCAATAGACGTCCGTCTTGTTACCGCTCTCCTGGGGCATAATATATGGGTAGAGTTGCTCGCTCACCTTGCCTCGATAGACGTTCACCGCCGTGCTGAGCTTGCGGTCCTGATAGTTCTCGTGCGGTCCGCGGCCATACCAAGTGAGGTCTTCGTAGCCCGCCGGGAGCATCAGCGTGAGGCCCAGCCGCGGCAGGAAGGGTGGCAGGCCGCCGCTGGGCAGCGTATGGACCTCGATGATCACGTCACCGCTGCCCAGGACGCGGTAGAGATATTCTGTATCGAAGCGCGCGGCGCCGCCGCGCCCAAGGCCCTGCTTCAGTTCCGCCTGCGTCTTGCCTACGGCATCTGCCAGCCGTTGCCGTAAGTCTTCGGGCAAACCATCCCCTGCTCTGCTCGTGTCCTGGCGGTAGAGCGCGGTCATCAGCTCAGGCAGACGGTCTAGGCGCTCCAACTCTTCAATGAGCGTCTCCATGCGCACCCGGTAGCCGTTGCCGGCCAGCCTGGTGTACTCAAAGCCCAGCTGTCTGCTCAGTTCGATGACCAGCGTCTCGTCCAACAGGTGCGGCGTCAACGCCTTGAGCTCGTCGACCATGCCGCGCCAGCGCTGTTCCAGCTGCGTTGCTGCGCCGACCTGGGCAACGCTTGCCGTACGGACACGAATCTGCACCTCCTGCGGGCTGACCTGTTGGATATCAACGCCGTCTGTCTGTTCTTCCAACCGGTCAAGCCCCGCGTCGCGCCAGCGCGTGGCCGCGCGCTGGTCACCCCAGGTGTTGGCGTCATTATCGGTGGGCGCGCGCCAGAGGTTGAGCGCTGGCCCGGCGGCCACCAGCTCGACGCCATCTGCCTGCCAGGACGTAAGGCGTCCCGTCTCCGTGTCAAAACGAAGCACGAAGCCATGGCCCCGAATGGCGACCGCGGTGCCCACTGGGTCGATCTGCAGCGCCGGCATGTCGCGTACCAGGCGCTTGGGCGCAGCCGGCGCCATGAACGGCAACCGGAATTGTGCCCAGGCCACTTCATGTCCGGCTGCCGCCCACGGCGTGTCGTGCCGCAGGACAAAGCGGAGCATAAGCCATGCCTCCGCACCGGCAGCCAACACCGGTTCTGCCAGCGGCACCGTGACCTCGGCCTGCTGGCCCGCGCCGATGGCAGGTGGCTGGATCTCACCCGCCTGGAGCACCGCGCCGTCAGCTACCATTTCCCATTTGAATACCAGCTGCTCCAGGCCAGCAAAATGGTAACGGTTGGCGATGCGGATATGGCCGCGGGCCAGATCCACCGCTTCGACAACCACTGGCTCGAGCACTTTCTTGTATTCCCACGCGCCCGGGTGCGGCTCACGGTCCGGGCTGAACAGGCCGTCCGCCACGAAGTTCCCGTCATTGGGCGTATCCCCGAAGTCGCCGCCGTACGCGAACCATTCCACGCCCTCTTCGGTGAAGCGCCGGATGCCGTGATCGGCCCACTCCCAGACAAAGCCACCCTGCAGCCGCCTGTGCCCGCGCACGGCCTCCCAGTACTCCTTGAGATTGCCGCTTGAGTTTCCCATGGCGTGAGCATATTCGCACATGATAATGGGCCGGTTGTCCCCATTGGTAGCCATTTCGAGGATGCGCGCCACGCTGGGATACATGGGCCCCAGGATGTCGACGACCGGCGCATCTTCGGCTGGGTGATAGTGGATGGGCCGCGTCGGGTCATGGGCGCGAATCCAGGCGGCCATGGCGTCATGGTTGGGCCCATAGCCCGATTCGTTGCCCAGGGACCAGTAAATCACGCTGGGGTGGTTCTTATCGCGCTCCACCAGGCGCACGGCGCGATCCACGAAGGCGGCTTCCCAGAGGGGGTCGATGGCCAGCCGGCCCCACACGCCGTGGGTCTCCAGGTTGGCCTCGTTGCAGAGCAGGATGCCATATTCATCACATAGCTCGTACCAGCGGGGCACATTGGGATAATGCGATGTACGCACCGCATTGATGTTGAAGCGCTTCATGATCTGGATATCACGGATCATGGCTGCTTCGGTGACCACATGTCCATGGTCTGGATCGTGCTCGTGCCGGTTGACCCCACGGATTTCCAGCGGCACGCCGTTGAGACAGAGCGCACCGTCTACGATCTCCACCTGTCGAAAGCCAACGCGACAACTTTCATATTCCAGCACCTGGCCCTCTGGCGTGCTCAGGGCAAGTACCGCCGTGTACAGGTGAGGAAAGTCATCAGACCACTTGGCGGGATCAGGGACGTGTTGGGCAAACTCAACGGCCATCTCCGCGCCGCCAGCCAGATCGATTGGCACGGCCACCGGTGAAAAGACGCTCTTGCCCGCTGCGTCCACTAGCTCCAACGTGCATTGGCCGGACTGGTGCTGGGCGCGATAGTTGCGTACCTTGGCCGTGACGCGCAGCGTGGCGTCGCGATAGAGCTGGTCCAGCTCCGTGCGGACGAAGAAGTCGCGCACGTGCAGCGAGGGCGCCGCCCACAGATAGACATCGCGGAAGATACCGCTCAGCCGCCAGAAATCCTGATCTTCCAGATAACTCCCATCACTCCAGCGGAACACCTGCGCGGCGAGCAGGTTCTCATCCGGCCGCAAATAGGGCGTGAGATCGAACTCGGCCGGGCCCCGGCTGTCCTGGCTGTAGCCAACCTGCTGGCCATTGATCCACAGGTAGAAGGCGGAATCGACGCCGTCGAAAGTGATGAAAATCTGGCGGCCGCGCCATGCTTCGGGTACCACAAAAGTGGTCCGGTAGAGACCAACAGGATTGTCGTCTTCGGGCACGCCTGGCAGCCGGTCGATCGGGAAGGGGTAGGTGACGTTGGTGTAATGGGGCGGGTCGTACCTGAGTTTGCCATGCGCGACATCGCCAAGCATTTGCCAGTTGCTGGGCACGGGAATGGCTTCCCAATCCCCATCGTCGTACTCCACAGCCTCGAATCCCGCTATCACAGACGCCGGGTTCTTGTGGTAGCGAAACCGCCAGGCGCCGTTTAGCAGCTGGCAGTAAGGCGATGCCATGCGCACGGCCGCCAGAGCCTGTTCCCGCGTCGCATAGGGCATCAAGGTAGCGTGGGGCGCCTCTTTGTGAATGCCGAAAACCTCGGGATTTTCCCAATCATTGATCGAAGTCATGGTCGTATATCCAGTTTGTATGCTCCGTCCTGGAGCGTTAATCGATTGCCCTGGAGACCAGGCAAATGGGCTGATCCAGTCCAGTTAGAATAACACAGCCCCTGGCCGCACCCGTATCCGTATGGATCCTCAGGGTTTGTTTCGTAGCTGCATCTTCCTGGAAGCGGCCGAGAGCCGCGCGCTTGACCACGCCATGCCTGGCCGCTTCCAGGAAGGCGGGCGCCCCGAAATTGAAGTGCCGCGAGAAGCCTTTAAAAGCTATTGACATGAAAAGTGCATCCTGATATGATGAACATTAGTGCACAGTGGTGAACATATGTGCATATGTGGCTGAAGGTGTGGGTCTGTTTCGTGTCAGGCCCGCGCTCCCTCTTGCTGTGGACTTCCATTCTGTCTGTCCAATCTAATCAATGTTTACCTGTAAATGAGGAGGATTCCGATGAGACCCACGCGTTCTCGATTCTGGGGTATTGGAATGACCGTGCTGTTGGTTGCCTCCCTGTTACTGGCCGCCTGCGGCCAGCCGGGAGGGGGTGAGGCAGCGCAACCTGCAGCACCGGCCGGCCAGGAGGCCGCGGCCCCCGCCATGGAAGGTGAGTGGACACTGGAGAAGGCTGCCGAACCGTATAAGGGCGTTTCCATCAACTGTGTCTTCTTGGATCGCCCTGGCTACAATGCGGCCATTCAGTTGCTTCCCGAATTCGAGGAAGCCACAGGCATTGACGTCAACTGGGAGATCATGCCCTACGAAAACAGTCGCGAAAAGCAGGTCTTGGATTTCACCGGCGCGACGGGCAACTATGACTGCATTCTGATCGATGTGGTGTGGATCGGCGAGTTTGCGGCCTCTGGCTGGGTTCTTCCCCTTGAAAAGTTCTACAACGATCCGGCCCTGGCCGATCCCGATCTGAATCTCGATGGCTTCTTCCCGATTCTGCTTGAGTCCTTCGGCACCTGGGATCAGGTTGTGTACGGTCTCCCCTTCGACAACTACTCCGGCGTGCTCTTCTACAACAAGTGCATGCTCGAGGAAGCAGGGTTCGATGGGCCACCGTCGACATGGCAAGAGCTCAAGGACGTTTACGGCCCGGCATTGACCAAAGATGGCAAATATGCGTATGCGCTTCAATCGCGGCGTGGTGAGACACAGTCAGCGGATTCCTTCATGCGCGTGATCTGGCCCTTTGGCGGCTCGTTGCTTGACGAGAACTTCGAGCCGAACCTGACCTCTGAAGAGTCGCTCGCGGGGCTGAATTTCCGCCAGGATCTCATGCAATATATGCCGCCGGACATTGTTGAATGGGATCATGACGAAACCGTGCAGGGTCTGGCGCAGGGTAACGTGGCCATGATCACAGAGTGGAGCGCATTCAACGCCTATTTCACCAACCCGGAGACATCCAAGATCACGGACTGCATTGCCTATGCCGTTGAGCCGGCAGGATCTGCGGGGCCGAGACCAGCGCTGGGTGGTTTCTCGCTGGGTGTGAGCGCCAACAGCTCGCCGGAAAAGCAGGCCGCCACTTGGCTATTCATCCAGTGGGTCACATCCGAGGCGAAATCCAAGGATTATATCCGGGCGGGCGGCGTCTCCGGCCGCACCAGCGCGTACGAGGATCCCGAGCTGAAGGCACAGTACCCGTATTTTGAGCCACTGGTTGTTTCGTGGGCCCAATATGGCAATCCGGTCTTCCGCCCGCGGTTCCCCGAATGGCCGGCCATATCTGAGCTCATTGCCCAAACCGGCACGGAGATGATGCTGGGTAGCATTTCCGTCAATGATGGCGCGCAGCTGTTGTCGGATCAGATACGCCACATTCTGGACGAGGCTGGCTACTATTCAGGCGCACGGCCCAAGCTACAGTAGGAGCGATCGATGAACTGTGCAGACTTTCGGGAAATGGCTGCGCAGGCAGTGAGCGAGGTGGGGGCGGTTCTGGCCGCCCTCCCCTCCGGCACTGCCGAGCGTATGTGCGATGCGATCTTGCGTGCTAAGCGCATTGTTTGCTACGGCGTCGGCCGCGAAGGGCTCATGATGAAGGCGCTCTGCATGCGGCTGATGCATTTGGGCTTGGATGCCCACATGGTGGGCGATATGACGACACCGCCGGTCGGCGCCGGTGACTTATTGATGGTCAGCGCCGGACCGGGCGCGTTTTCGACCGTGCTCGCGCTCATGGGCGTAGCCAAAGAGGCCGGGGCGCAGACGTTGGTGATCACCGCTCAGCCCGAGGGCGGCGCCGCACAGCAGGCCAATGTGGTGATTCACTTGCCGGCGCAGACCATGGCGAGTGACACGGTGGCGCCCACGAGTATCCTGCCCATGGGCAGTTTGTATGAGGCCGCACAACTGGTATTCTTTGACCTAATCTCCATCTGTCTGCGGGAGAAAATGGGGCAATCGCCGGATGAGATGCGTATGCGCCACACGAATCTCGAATAGCTGACAGAAAGCAGATACAAGTCATGTTCAAGCACCGGGTAAACTGGCCGGCTGTAATCCTGATCGCCCCTGTTGTGATCGTCTTGTTGGCAGTGGGTATCTATCCGCTACTCTTTGCCCTGGATGTCAGCTTCCGCCAGTTCCAGCTGACTATGTCGGCTTTCAAAACTACGTGGACGTGGTCGCGGACCCGCTCTTTTGGCAATCGCTGATGCGTACGGCCATCTTTTTCCTGCTCACCGTCCCCGCCCAGATCGCGTTGGGCATCCTGATCGCGCTCTTCATCGAAGGATTACGCTGGAAGCCGCTGTCCCTACTCATGCGGGTCATCCTTGTCCTGCCCATTGCCATTACGCCGACGGTAGTCGGCCTGATTGGACGCCTTCTCTTCAACCGGGACTTCGGCTTCATCAACTACGTGCTCTCTCTTGTCAACATACCGCCGGTCTCCTGGCTGGGCACACCGGTTCCGGCCATGGTTACCATCGCGCTTGTCGACATCTGGCAGTGGACGCCCTTTGTGGCCCTGGTGATGCTGGCCGGGCTGACGATCATCCCCTACGAAGTGTTGGAATATGGCCATCTGGATGCGGGCTACGGTTGGGCTCTGTTTCGTCATGTCCAGCTGCCCTTTCTGCTCCCTGGGCTGACTGCCGTGTTGATATTGCGCACAGCCGATATCCTGAAACTCTTCGATATGGTCTTTGTGTTGACCCGCGGCGGGCCCGGTGTCTCGACTGAGTTGGTGAGCGTCTACGTGCAGCGTGTCGGCTTCCGGGTCTTTGATATGGGTGTCGCGTCGGCCCAAGCGATCCTGCTGCTGATTCTCTGTATCGTGCTCTCGCGCACGTACATTCGGCTGTTCTATCGACAGGTGGAAGCATGAGTACACTCACGACCTCATCCCCTATCACGCGCCGGCGTCCCCGCCGCACGCGTCGCATAGCAACCAATAGTCTGCAGGTGATTGGCGCGTTCTTTCTGGTGATCGTCTTTCTGCTGCCCGTCTATTGGATGGTTACGACGGCTCTCAAGTCGACGACAGACACCTTCGCCGTGCCGCCTGTCATCGTTTTCCAACCGACCTTCGAGCATTTCGGTGCGGTTTTCGACGAAGGCGCGGTCCTCAAGAGCCTACGGAATAGCCTGATCATCGCCTCCCTTGCGACCGGGCTGTCTGTCTTGCTGGGCACGCCCGCCGCGTATGTGTTGGCGCGCTTCGAATTCCGCGGCAAAGCCGACCTTTGGTTCTGGATCATTTCCAACCGCTTTATCTCGCCGATTGTCGTTGCCTTGCCTTTCTTCTTGATTGCACGCGACCTGAGGATTCTCGATACCCACATTGCCCTCATCCTGGTCTATCTCACCTTCGGCGTACCACTGGTGGTCTGGCTCTGCGTCGACCAGTTTCGCGCCATTCCCAAGGAGATCGACGAGGCGGCCCTTGTGGACGGCGCCAACCTCTGGCAGACCTTCGTTCGTATGAACCTGCCCCTGGCCGCCCCCGGGATCATTGTCTCAGCGATTCTGGTCTTCATTGCCAGCTGGAACGAGCTCATGTTTGCGCTGGTTCTGACCCGGGCCGAAGCCCGGACTGCCCCAGTAGAGGCCGCTAACTTCATGACAGGCTTTGGCATTCGTTGGGGACCGATGATGGCAACGGGCACCCTTATCGTGCTGCCGGTCCTGATCTTTGCCGCCCTCGTTTCGCGTAACCTGGTACGTGGGCTGACTATGGGAGCGATCAAATGAACGGACAGAATTTCGGCATCAATCTAGGATTTGCCGCCAAACGTTGGCCCGAGCCACATGCATGGGCGCGGCTCGTCCGCGAGACGCTTGGGCTGACACAGATCCAATTTACATTTGACCTGCTTGACCCCTGGACGCCGGAGCCAATGCGGAGCGCACTGGCGGCACAAGTGCGCCAGGCTGCCCGCGTCTGGGACATCGAGATCCACAGCGCGTTCGTCGGCCTGGCTTCCTATACCTACAACGGTCTGCTCCATCCAGACCCTGCAGGCCGCCGCACGGGGTTGGCATGGTGGCAGCATGCGGTAGAGCTGGCGGCAGAGCTGGGCGCAACCGCGGTCGGCGGGCCCCTGGGCGGCATGAGCGAGCAGGACGCCAACAATGCGGAGCGCCGGCAGCGGCTCTATGCTGAGCTGCTCGACGCGGTGCACCAGATCTGCCAATGGGCAGCTGCCGCCGGGCTCAGTGAGGTCCTGGTGGAGCCCACCCCGCTGACGCGAGAGTTTCCCCATTCTGTGGACCAGGCCCGGGATCTGCTCGCCGATCTGCAGACCACGGCTGTGCCCGTCCGCTATGTGCTCGATATCGGCCACGCCCTGTACCAGCCGCTGTACGGCCCCGACGCCGCCCTGGAACCGTGGTTGCAGCATCTGGCCGCCCAGATTGGTATCTTTCACCTGCAAAACACCGACTTTCAGAGTGATTCGCATTGGGGATGGCCCGACAGCCGTGGTCACTTCGACGTGGCTGCCTTTGGCCAGACAGTGCAACGGGCCGGACTTGTTGATCGCCCAATCTTCCTGGAGGTCTTTTATCCGTTTGAGCTGGCTGACCAGCAGGTGCTGGACAACATCCGCCAGTCGGTGGAGCACTGCCGCACGCAGCTCGCGCCCCAGGCCGCGCCGGCAGATTAACACACGCTGGGCGTCTCGATGCGGTCCAGGCGTCCCTGATCTTCGGAGTCCGCGGAGAAGTGGGCCAGGCTCGCCAGCAGGGCGTCCACCTTGCCGCTGATCTGGCGATATTGCTCGCTCTGTTTGGGGTCGGGTGCAAAGACTCGTTCGGGGCGGACCACCGTTGCCGCAAAGGTATCGATGTCTTTGACGTAACCGAGACCTGTCATGGCAAGCATGGCTGTGCCCAGCAGCCCGGCCTCTCGATTGGCAGTACGGGTTACCGTGAGACCAGTGGCGTGGGCCAGGATTTGGGCCAGCAGGTTGCTTTGGCCGCCGCCGCCACTGACCCGGATCTCGCGCAGCGGCTGGCCTGCAGCAGACAAGCGTCTGTATGTCCGCGCCGCCTGGATGGCCAGGCCTTCGTACACTGCCCGCAGGTAGTGGTGGCGCCCGTGGCCTTCGTGGATACCCAAGAATCCGGCGCCCGGCGGCCCGCCGACGCGCTCGCTTCGTTCGCCACTGGCCGTGAGGTAGGGCAGATAGATGAGACCGTCTGCTCCAGGAGGGATCTTCGCTACGTTCGCTTCCAGATCGGGCCATGGCAGATCATGCGTGCTGGGGTCGCTTGCATAGAGAACGTGACGCCAATAGTCCAGGTTCGTCATACCGGCGCTGGTAGCCACAAAACGCAGCCATCGCCTGGAATCTTGAGGATGGCAGACCAGGTAGCCGGGTTCTGCCGGCTGAAAGGAGCTCGTCCATCGTTGGTGAATGGCAGCGGTGCCCCAAATCGAGCAGGCTTGCTCCGGCGCCACTGCGCCGCTGCCCAACGCAGCCGTCAGTACATCGAACGGTCCTGCAAAGACAGGCAAGCCGGCTGGCAGCCCCAGCGCACTGCCTGCCTCGCGGCTCAGCCCACCTCTGACCTCAAGGGACGATTTCGGCTCGGGCAACAAGGGGAGTACCCAGGTGAGATCCAGGATTTCCAAAACCCGGTTCAATGGGGCCTGGCGATCTCTGCCGGCCTGGCTCAGGTGGCCGTACGTATGCTCATAATTGGACTGGCATACGGCGATTTCGCCGGTCAGGGCATAGCCGATCCAGTCCTCGGCAAAGAGCACATGCCGGGCCTGCTGAAGGATTTGGGGCGCCGATTCGGCGAGCCAGGCCAGCTGCGTCGTCTGGTGTGCCGTGGTCGGCTTTGTGCCTGTGAAGTAAGCAACCTGCTCGAGGCGACCCTCGCGTTGCCAGCGGTCGAGCACCGTACTGCTGCGCCCGTCTCGCCAAAGCAGAGCCGGCCCGGCCGGGCGTCCATTGCAGTCCAGGAGCCAGGTTCCATCACCGAGCGCAGTCACGGCGATGGCGTCGATCTCTTTGGAACCAACCTGCGCCACCACTTCACGGAGCAGCGCCAGTGCGGTCGCCCAGATCGCGTCCATGTCCACCGTGAAGGCTGGCGGGCTGGCAGCAAGGTATGGAGTTGGCCGCGCGCGGAGAGCGTGAATCTGGCCGTCAGCAGCCACAATGGCGGCCTTGATGGAACTGCTCCCCACGTCCACGGTGAGAATAGATGGTCTGGGTAATTTGTCCATTGCTAACCGCCCATCCTACAATTGTGCACAACTGCCATCCATGATGGCATCTAGGCTGAAGTTTGGCTTGTCACACCCATGTCTCAGTACGATCCGGTCGAGGGCGACGCGATCAACAATCTGGACTTAATGGTCCAGGTCGCCGAGAAATATTACATAGAACAGCTTACCCAATCGCAGATCGCTGAGCTGTTTGGTATCTCCCGAAGCACGATTTCCCGGCTGTTGAGCCGCGCCCGCGAGGACGGGATTGTGCGCATTCACATTGTTCGCCCCCAGATTCGCCGGCGCGACACGGAGAAGGCGCTCTGCCACCGCTATGGGCTGGATGAGGCCATTGTAATCGGTCTTCACCAGTGGCCGCTGGAAGGAGATGCCCTGCGCCATCTTGTCGGCTCCGAAGCAGCCCAGTTTGTCGACCCCATGATCCAGCCTAATATGGTCGTGGGTGTGGGCCGCGGGCGTACCCTGGCCGAGCTGGCTCGAGCGCTGCGCAGGTTGGCCACACCTCGCAATATTACCATTGTGCAGATCCTGGGGGATATCGATATTCGGCATTCGCCAACCCGCGCCACTGAGATCACCCGTCTCCTCAGCGAAAGCTATGTGGGGACCAGCTATTATCTCAATGCTCCCGCCTTGGTTTCCGATGCGCAGTTGGCCCACGCGCTTATGCAGTCACCCAATATGGCGCAGCTCAGCCGTCTCTACGACGAGCTCGACCTGGCCATCGTGGGCATCGGCGCGCTCCACGATTCGCCGCTGGTTCTCAGCGGCCAGCTGAAAGATGAGGATATACGGCAATTGGCGGCGGCTGGAGCCGTCGGCGATGTCGGCGGCCATTTCTTTACGATACATGGGGAGCCTATCGATCACGCGTATTCCGGCACCGCGATTGGAATTAGCTGGCAGCAGCTGCTGGATTGTCCCCGCCTGATCGCGATCGCCAGTGGCCCCGAAAAGGTCAATACGCTGTTGGGATTGTTGCGCATCCAAATGCTCAACGTGTTGGTCACCGATGAAGGCACCGCCAAAGCCATCCTCGCCACATAGCGGTTCGCACCTCAGCGGGCTGCAAGCTGCATAGCCACCTGGCGCAACGCTTCCTCCAGCACCGTCACCGCATGCCAGTAATCGTCCAACAACAGGTGTTCATGTGGAGTATGGTCCAGGCTGCTGTCACCCGGGCCGTAGGCCACAATGGGACAGCGCCATGCCGGCCCCACCACGTTCATGTCGCTGGTGCCGGTCTTGACCACAAATCCCGCTTTTTCATCAGGCGCGACAGTGCGGAGCGCGGCCAGAAAGCTGCGCACGAGAGCGTTGCTGCGGTCGCCGCGCCAAGCCGGCTCATAGGCACTGAGGCGCAGGCTCACGGTGAGGTGCGAGCCAGACACGGTGATGGCGATTGGCTCTTCTCCTGGGGGATTGTGAAGGGCAACGTCCAGTGCTTGAACGCCAGCGCGCGTGTTCGCCCAGGCGACCAGCGCGGCGGTGAACGCAGGTACATCAAAGTCCGGGGGCAGACGGATGCCCGTTTTCGCGATCACGTGATCCTGCATGGCATCGTCCGTGAAGGTGCGCAGATCACGTAGGCTGGCGAGCAGCTGATCGAAGGCGCGCGCCCTGTCTCGATTATGACGCTCCATATAGTCGCTGAGCCAGTTCCAAAACTCCACCGCCACGGTGGCCACACCTGCCTCAGGGCCGGCCGTGTGGGCCATGGGCTGGCTTGCTTGAATCTCAACCAGCACGCGACCCTTGTAGCCCAATGTAATACGGCGCCAGTCGCTGGGCTCGCCGATGATACACGCGTCGGGTATGGGCGCGTGGACGCCGTCAAAGCGGTCGCGGATAAACCGCGCACCCTTGCTAGTCGCGGCTTCCTCCTCCACCGCGCCCACGACTAGCAGACGGACGCCGTGCTCATGCAGCCATCTGCTCCCTACCCGGGCGACGGCCGCCACAAACGTCGCCAGCGGCCCTTTGGCGTCTACGCTGCCGCGACCAAAGAGGGCCGGCCCCGCCGCTGTCTCCTCAATCCGGACAGGAATGTTGCCAGGCACTGTGTCGATATGGCCCAACAGCACAACCGTATGATCTGCCCGATCTGGTCCCATCTCACCCACTGCGTTGCCGGCCCCATCCACATAGGCCCGGTCATAGCTGGCCTGTACCATCTGTTCCGCCAGCCACCGGCACGCGGCTGCTTCGTGCTGGGATACAGATGGGATCGCCACCAGTCCCTGTAAGAGTTCAACTGCCTGCACTCGATCCATGATCCGGGCTTGTCGATTCTCTGCTCTATCCTTGGTTAACCTTGCTTGAGCACGGCCGCGATGGCGTTGACAGCGATCTCAATCTCTTCCTCGCTGATAATGAGGGGTGGCAGCAGGCGCAGGACATTGCCGCCTGCGGGCAAAGCGATCACGTCATGATCCTCCATGAGCGCCTTGAGATAGGGGCCGGCCTTTTGGCGCAACTCGATACCGATCATGAGGCCGAGCCCGCGGATCTCGCGCACAATGGCCACATCCGCCAGCACTTCGCGCAGCTGGCCGAGCAGCCGGTCACCCACGATTGCGGCCCGCTCGATCAGCCCTTCATCCTGGTAGGTCTGGAGCGCAGCCAACCCGGCCGCACATGCCAATGGGTTGCCGCCAAAGGTGCTACCGTGGGCGCCCACAAACAGCGCCGCGTTCACGCTCTCCGTGTAGGCAATGGCGCCCATGGGAAAGCCGCTGCCCAGCCCCTTGGCCAGACACATGATATCCGGCTGTAGGTCGAAGTGCTCGCAGCCAAACCACCGTCCCGTGCGGCCGAAGCCTGTCTGGATCTCGTCCACAATCAGCAGCGCGCCCCGTTCCTGGCACAGCTGCCGTGCACCCTGCAGGAATTCGGCTTCGCCCATGTTGACGCCGCCCTCGCCCTGGATCACCTCCAGCACGACGGCCGCCGTCTCCCCGGTCACTGCCGCATCGAGCCGTTCCAGGTTGTTAAAAGGAACGTGGGTCACGTCGAGGAGCGGCAGGAACGGCTCCCGGTATTTCTTTTCCCACGTGAGGGAGACCGCGCCCACGGTGCGGCCATGAAAGCTGCGCATGGTGGCGACAAAGCCGGTGCGGCCTGTTGCCAGGCGGGCGAACTTGAGCGCGCCGTCCATGGCCTCAGCGCCGCTGTTGGCCAGAAAGATGTGCTTCAAATGGGCGGGCAACACCCCTGCCAGTGCAGCCGCAAAGCGGGCGCGCACATCGTTGTAGAGAAAATTGGGGCAGGAGATCAGTGTCTGCGCCTGTTCAGCAATTGCCTTGCTGAGCGCTGGATGGCAGTGACCCAACATGGCGACGCCCTGGGCAGCGGACAGATCGAGATAGCGCCGCCCCTCCGTATCCCAAAGCCAGCAGCCCGCGCCGCGGGCAAAGACCGTATTGTTGCGGCGCCCGGTGGTGCCGCCAAGAATCGCTTCTTCGACAGCCGCCAGATCAGCCGTCAATTGTGGACTGTTCATTGGTTCTTTC